>JBKQVI010000535.1:0-66528 GCA_052139985.1 Terriglobia bacterium | reverse complement strand
CCGTGTGACCATCGGCCGCGAGGGATGTGAGCAGAGCGTGGCCAATCAAGCCGCTGGAACCTGTCAGCAGAATACGCATCGCATTAACCCCCAATCGTCCGGCGAAAGGCGCGGAGAACTCGGGATCAGGAAGGCTTCTCTCCGCCGCTTCAGAAAGCGCATGATACCTCGGGAGTGGACTGAAAGTCAGCTTCGCGCCGGCCGGCAAAGTGACACAGCCACTCCTGGCTGTGTCCGGAAAGCACCGGCACGAGTGCCTGTGCCACCCAGAGGAAAACGCGCTTGTGGCAATGGATGCGGGGGCCGCTCATCCTTCGCGGATGGGTCGTTTCATGCACGATAAAACCTGTAAGAAACCGAATGGACCTGACAATTTGTCGTTCAGGAGCAGCAATTCTCTGCAAAATAGCGCTCGATTCGACGTAAATGTCGAAAATTAAGACCTAAAAGTCTGTTTCTATTCGGGCATTGTGTCTTGTGATCCTTTGTTTTCATACACATTCCGGCTTCGAACGTATCATTTAACATCTTTTTTTCTCGAGTGCTTCCTGCCGGACCTTCTCCAAAGCATTGATTAGGCGCCACAGCCGACGCACGTTGAACCTCAGCAGGATGATGAGTTCCCACATCGCCGGGTTCGTTCTGGCGGCTCGTCACAAACTCATCGATGGGTAGTCTTGTCATTTGGAAGTGCGACGGGCGTCCCGCCCGTGAACGGTCACGGCCAAGATGGCCGTGCCACAGCAAATGACGCCACTACCCACGGCTGACGAGCGGTGCTGGAATATGCTAGGCTAAGGTATGATGCGAAAAAGCGGCGCGATGCAAGTGATAGCTCGCAGTGCGGCAGCAACGTCACAAAACGCCACCCATTATCCGGCGATAGAGGACCATGGGATCGTCGGGAATCTGCGAACCGCCGCGCTGGTGGCGATGGACGGATCAATCGACTGGCTCTGCCTCCCCCGCTTTGATTCCCCCAGCGTTTTCGGCGCTCTGCTTGACCACACCAAGGGCGGCAGCTTTCATATCGTTCCGACCGGACCCGAATATACCGGCCAGCAATACTACCGGCCCTCCACCAATGTGCTTGTTACCCGTTTCCGCTCCTCCAGCGGAGCCGGCGAGATCACCGATTTTATGCCGATGGGGGATTCGAAGCAGCGGGACGCTTGCCCACTCGTGCGGCGCGTTCAGGCGGTGCGCGGCGCCGTGGCCTTTCGATTGGAATGCCAGCCGGCATTTAACTACGGTCGCGATTCTCACCGGGTAGAACTAACCTCCGCAGGCGCGATATTCCGCTCCAATTCGCTCGACCTGGCCCTCTGCTCTCCCATCCGGCTCCGGAAGGCCGACAATGGTGTAGCGGCGGAATTCACGCTGAACGAGGGTGAGTCGCTAACCTTTCTACTCCAGATCGTGGCTCCCGGGGACAAACCGGTCGCGCCCCTCGCCGCTGCGGAGTCCGAAGTTTTGATGGCGCAAACCGTGGACTACTGGCTCACGTGGATTGCAAAGTGCAATTACTTCGGACGGTGGCGCGAGATGGTTCATCGCTCGGCGCTGGCGCTTGAACTTCTTGTCTACGAACCCACAGGAGCCATCGTAGCGGCGCCGACTACCAGTCTGCCGGAGCGCATCGGGGGCGAGCGAAACTGGGACTACCGATGCAGTTGGATTCGCGATTCCGCCTTCACGGTCTATGCGCTGATTCGGGTAGGGCTGACCGACGAAGCGGCTCGGTTCATGGGTTGGCTAGGGTCGCTCTGCGGCCAGGGGGCTCAGGCAGGCCGTTCGCTGCAAACGGTGTACGGAATCGATGGGCGCGAGACTTTGACGGAGGAGATTCTCCGGCACTGGGAGGGTTACCAGGGCTCGCGTCCCGTGCGCATCGGGAACGCCGCTTACCGGCAACTGCAAATGGACATCTATGGCGAAATGATGGACGCGGTGTACCTCTACAACAAATACGGCAGTCCTATCTCTTTCGATCTGTGGCAAGACTTGAGACGGCTGGCGGATTGGGTGTGCGACAACTGGCAACGCCGCGACAACGGAATATGGGAAGTCAGAAGCGGCCCGCAACACTTTGTCTATTCCAAAATGATGTGTTGGGTCGCTCTCGACCGGGCGCTGCGCCTCGCCGCGAAGCGTTCCTTTCCCGCCGACGCCCATCGCTGGAGAACGACCAGGGACCATATCTACGAACAAGTATTACGGAAGGGATGGAATTCGAAACGCGGGTCGTTCGTACAGTACTATGGCGCCACCACGTTGGACGCATCGTGTCTGACCATGCCGTTGGTGTTTTTCATGTCTCCGACGGACCCGAAGATGACCCAAACCCTGGACGCGATCTGTCGGCCGCTCGGCGAGAACGGATTGCTGTCCGATGGCAGCGTCTACCGCTATGACGCGGGCGAGACCCCGGATGGCCTGAGCGGAGGCGAGGGGACATTCAACATGTGTAGTTTCTGGCTGATCGAGGCGTTAACACGCGCTGGAAAGTCTGACCCGGCACGCCTGGACCAAGCTCAGTTGCTCTTTCAAAAAATGCTGGGTCAGGCCAATCACCTGGGCCTGTACTCCGAGGAGGCGGGGCTTCGGGGCGAAGCTCTGGGCAACTTCCCTCAGGCGTTCGCCCACTTGAGCTTCATCAGCGCCGCTGTTAACCTGGATCGGGCTCTCGGCGGCCAGGATCCACGCCTCAGAGAATAGCTTGGCGGCCCCCAAGACAAATTTCGTAGTGCCGCCAATGCAAGAAGATCTGCGGCGATTCATCGGTCCGCATACAGTCTCTGCACAGTTGCAAGGCTGTCCCCCTTCCCCGATCCTGAGAACGGATCGGTATGCCGCACCATCGAGCTTTTTGCATGGCGAATCGGTAGTTTTTACGACGATTCAACTCGCTTTCCGTAGATTCACGGGCTGGTCGCATCGTAAGCTATTGAAGATGCGACGGATTCTCGCAACGCAGGCTGCTGCATTTTAGGACAATTTAGGCATATCAATTGCCGCACGTTAATAAGAGGGTGGGTGGTGGAAGAGAGTTTAGCCCCTAGCGCCGAAAATGGCCTTCCCAAGCTCAACGCGCCCGGTCTTTGCAGGCTAGGCGAGGATCTACTATGCAGCTAAGCCAGACAAATGAGTCATTCCTTGGCGCTTGGCGGGAACGCCTGTCCGCGTTGCGGAATCTTCCCCCAGGCCTCAAGATTGTGTGGGAGTCGGGGCCGCGCGTGGTGGCTTCAGGAATCATCTTTCGAGTCGTAGCCGCCCTCGTTCCTCTTGGGGTGCTGGCCGTATCACGCAAAATCATCGATGCCATTGTCCAGGTTGTCAAAACCCACTCCCCAGTCTCCCGGGGATTTTGGTGGCTCGTGGCGATGGAATTCGGTCTGGCGGTTCTCGGAGCCGTCATGGGCCGACTCTGTGATTATTGCGATGGTCTTCTTGCGGACCGGTTTACTCGCCACGTGAGCATCCGCGTCATGGAGCATGCCTCACGGCTTGATCTTTCCTCGTATGAGGACCCGGAGTTTTACAACAAGCTGGAGCGCGCCCGGCACCAAGCCACCGACAGGATTGGAATGATCCAGTCGTTTGGCCGATTGCTGCAAGGGCTGGTTACGGCAATTACCCTTTCAGTAAGCATTCTCGCATTTTCTCCGTGGCTGCTGCTACTTCTGGTCGCGGGAGTGATTCCTGCTTTCGTCGGTGAAAGTCATTTCGCATTTCTCGGTTATGCACTGAACATGCGACTGACCCCGACGCGCCGCCAGCTCGATTACTTACGCGATCTGGGAGCGAGTAAGGAGAGCGCCAAGGAGTTAAGGCTATTCGGGCTGAGCGGGCACTTCAGCGGCAGGTACGCGCAACTTGCGGACGATGTTTACGTACAAAATATCTCGCTCTTGAAGCGGCGACTTACGGCGGGCTCCCTGTTCGGCCTGTTGAGTACTGCCGCCTATTACAGCGCCTACGCCTATGTAATCTTCCAAACCCTTGCCGGCGCACTCTCCGTCGGAACCATGGTCTTCCTTGCCGGTGCGTTAAACGGCGCGAGCAGTAATATCCAACAGATCTTCTCAATTTTCTCGAGCATCGCCGACCAGGCGCTCTTCCTCACCGATCTGCTCGACTTCTTTGCCGTCGAGCCAAAGGTGAGGTCAAAGCCTCATGCGCTTCCCGCTCCTCGCCCAATCCGCCAAGGCTTCGAATTCGAAAACGTATCGTTTACTTATCCTGGGACTTCCCGTCACATTCTAGACGGTTTGAATCTTCATTTCCGGCGCGGCGAGCGAGTTGCGCTGGTGGGAGAAAACGGTCAGGGCAAAACAACCATCGTGAAGCTCATTACGCGCCTCTACGATCCCACCGTGGGCCGCATCCTGCTCGACGGCATTGACCTGCGGGAGTACGACCTCGACGATTTACACCGTGAGATCGGCGTCATTTTCCAGGATTTCATGCGCTATGAAATGACGGCTAGAGAGAACATTTCCGTGGGGAAGATCGGCGACGGCACGAATATTGCGAGTATCGCCGCGGCGGCACGAAAGAGCATGGCGGCTCCGGTCATTGAGCGCCTCCCGCTGGGTTACGGACAGATGCTCGGACGGCGGTTTGAGGGCGGCGTGGATCTTTCCGGCGGGGAATGGCAGAAGATTGCTCTGGCCAGGGCCTACCTGCGAGACTCACAATTATTGATCCTCGACGAGCCCACGGCCTCGCTCGATGCCCGATCCGAAAGCGACGTCTTCCACCGATTCTCTGAGCTGACGCAAGGCAAGATGGCGCTGCTGATCTCGCATCGCTTTTCAACCGTCCGCATGGCGGACCGAATTCTGGTTCTTGCAGACGGAAGAATTGCCGAAGATGGATCCCACAGCGACCTCATGACCCGCGGGCGACGCTACTCGCAGATGTTTGAGTTGCAGGCCGCCAGCTATCGCTAGCTTTGAGAGGATTGCATTGATTCATGGCACCTCCTGCTGAAAATCCTTCGGATTCCGTTGGTAGGCCGGATGGGGAGGGCACAATCGCCCCGACCCTTCCCGCTTCACCCCCTCCCGCGGCTGAAAAACAAGAGCCGCCCGAAGTGCAGATGCGAAGGCTGACCGCGCAGGGGATTCGCGATGCGGAGGGATGGCGGATCGTGGATGGCAGGAAGTCGCGTGCGGCTTTTGTCAGCCGATGGCGAAGGGTCAAAAGGCAAATTCGAAATCTTGCGCGCGACCTCAGGGAACGTCAATCCAGAGACGAAACCCTATCCGCGGATGAAATCACCCTTCTGGAAAACGTCCGGTTGCTGCAAACATTCAGCCAAGAGGTCTCCGATGAGTTGAAGAGCTTACGCGGCCTCACCGTCTCGAAAGAATCAGACGCTGCCGTTCCGCGCGCCTTCGCGGTGGCGACTGGCTTTCTTCGCGGTGTGGAGGTGATCCCCACCGAGACGGCTCTTTCTCACTATTTCGAAGGAATCCAGCATGTCGAAAGTCTCATGATGGCAGAGATATGGGCCTTAAAACCCATGCTGGAGTTCGCCATCTTGGAACAAATCACCGACCACGGCAAGGCGCTCTGCACTCGACGTGAAGCCGAGCACGGAGAAGCCAATGCATCCGGCGATCGGAGCGTCGAACCGCTCCAGAAGCTGGTCCAGGCTCTCCACTTCATCCAGCAAACGGATTGGAAAGGCTTCTTCGAACAAAACAGCTCCAGTGAGCGCGTCCTGCAGCAAGATCCGTTTGGCGCCTACGCCAACATGGATGAGCAGAGCCGGCAGATGTACCGCAAAACTGTTCAGGAGTTGGCACGGCACGCGCTCTTCAGCGAGGAAGAAGTGGCGCGGCAAGCTGTATTCCTGGCCATGCGGGCCAAGAATCAAACCAGGCGTACGGATTCAAGCACCGCGAACCGTCGGACGCACGTCGGCTATTACCTCATGGGTGCCGGCCACCGTACCCTGAAACAGCGGATCGGGTACAAGCCGTCGTTCAAATACCGGATCCTGGATACCATCCTCGAATGGCCTGAGGTCTTTTTCATTGTGGGAGTGGAACTGACCACCGTTGCCCTCGTGTTTTTCCTCTTGCAGCACCTTGGCATCATCATTCCGTTTGTGCCCGGCTTGCTTTTGTTGATCCCTGCGAGCCACGCCGCCATCGGCATCGTAAATCACCTGACCAGCATCATCGTGCCTCCTCGGCGAATCCCCAAGCTGGATTTCTCCGACGGAATCCCCGCCGATTGCACGACCCTCGTCGCGGTTCCCTGTTTACTGTTGAGCGAAGCAGAGGTGCGGCGCAATGTCGACAGCCTGGAAATCCGCTATCTGGCCAACCACGATCCCCATCTCCACTTCGCGCTGGTGACGGATTCACCCGATGCTTCCCAGCCCTTTGATGAGCATGATGAGCTGGTGGGTTTGTGCTCCAATCTTATTCGCCAACTCAACCAGAAGTACTCGCCGGACCTGCGGGGCAGCTTTCTGCATTTGCACCGTCATCGAGTTTACAACCCCTCGGAAGGAAGTTGGATGGGCTGGGAACGAAAGCGCGGCAAGCTGATGGACCTTAACAATTTGCTGCTTGGGACCTTTGACAGCTTCCCAGTGAAAACCGGAGACGTGTCGGTGCTCCCGCGAGTTCGCTATGTTATTACCTTGGATTCTGACACCAAATTACCCCCTGGGGCGGCGCAGGCGCTCATTGGAGCTCTGGCACACCCCCTGAACCGGGCCGTGGTCGATCCGAGGACCAATATCGTGGTCGAGGGTCACGCCATTCTCCAGCCCCGGGTCAGCGTCAGCGTCGAGTCCTCCCGCCACTCGCGCCTCGCCTCTATTTATTCGGGGCAGACCGGGTTTGACATCTACTCACAGGCAGTCTCCGACGTTTACCAGGATCTCTTCGGCGAGGGCAGCTTCACCGGCAAGGGAATTTATGAAGTCGAAACTTTCCAAAAGGTCCTGGGCAAGCGGTTCCCTACCAATGCCCTACTGAGCCACGATCTCATTGAAGGAGCCTACGCTCGCGCCGGGCTGGCGAGCGACATCGTCGTCGTTGATGACTACCCGTCCCACCTCAGCGCCTATAGCCGCAGGCTGCATCGATGGGTGCGAGGCGACTGGCAGATTATGCGGTGGCTTTTGCCCCGGGTTCCGGACTATTTCGGCAGGCGCGTGCCTAATCCCCTGACCTTCATTTCCCGCTGGAAGATCTTCGATAACCTGCGGCGGAGCATGAACGACATTGGCTTGTTCCTGCTGCTGATTCTAGGCTGGGCGATTCTTCCCGGTGGCCCGGTTTACTGGACGCTGGTAACGCTCGGCCTGCTGTTGATGCCTACTTACTCACAACTCTTGTTTGCGTTTCTGAGAATCCGCAGAGACCAGAATTGGCGCGGATTTTTGCAGGAGCGGGCCGACGATCTGGTGTCGGGGCACCTACACGTCTTCGTCATGCTCGTCTTCCTTCCTCATCAGGCGCTGGTCATGATGGATGCCATTCTGCGAACCCTCACGCGCCTTACCGTAACCCACAGCAACTTACTGGAATGGGAGACGGCGGCAGAATCCGAATTGGGAAAGAAGAAGTCCCTGGTTGAAACGTATTTGGCGGTCACACCTTACATTTCCTTGGCCACAGCCCTGTTTCTCGCTGTGGTTCGTCCCGCCGCGCTGTATATTGCCTCTCCCATATTGATACTCTGGCTGCTTCCTGATTTTTTTTCGAATTGGGTGAATCGCCAGCATGCAGACCGAAAACCTCAACTAACTCCGCAGCACGAAAGTTTTCTCCGCCTCGCGGGACTTCGTACGTGGCGGTATTTCCGTGAATTCAGCAATGCCGAAAATCACTGGCTGATACCGGATAATGTGCAGGAGGATCCGCCAATCGTAGCAGCTCGCCTGTCGTCCACTAATCTGGGGCTTCTGTTCAATGCGCAGTTGGCCGCGCATGAGTTGGGCTATTTAACTTTACAGGAGTATGCAGAAGCGGTTGAGCGTACGCTCAGAAGCGCCCAGCAATTGCCGCGGCACAACGGCCATTTCTTCAACTGGTATGATATTCAAACCGCCCAGCCTCTGCCGCCATTATTCATTTCCACGGTGGATAGCGGAAACCTGGCGGCCTGCTTGTGGACCGTGAAACAGAGCTGCCTCGGCCTTTCGAGTGAACCGTTATTACCCAAGAAGCTGTGGCAGGGAATACGTGACCCTATTCAACTCCTCTCGGATCTTTCGCAAGACTCCACAATTCCCGTCGAAACCTCTAAAGCGATAAAGGACTTGGCAGCATTCGCGGAGCCGCTGGGGGACGATGCTGCTTCTTGGATCGGAGCGTTGCCGTGGCTGGAAGAACAGATTCAACGGATTGAAAGTACGTTGAGCAACAGCGCCAGGGATTCCACCGAGACGGGCGTCTGTCCGGCTGTGGACCTGGTTTGGTGGGCCGGAGAGACCGCGGCGCGCCTGCGGGGAGTTCGCAATCAGGTGGAGAACCTCATGCCCTGGGTGCTCCCCGAGTATCTGCCACTTTTCCAGCGGGGAGCCCCCATCGAGCGAATTACGCTGGCCTCTCTCCCTGCTGCCTTGCACGATGTGGAAAACCAAGTGGCCGAATCCCTAACCAATGACCGGGCCGGCGGGGCCGAAAGAAGCGCCGCGCGCTTGTTGCAACGCCGGCTCCCCATGAGCGCCGACAATGCAGATAGGCTCGCACAGGCCCTCCAGCGGGTCGTTCGAGACACCGATCAACTTGTAAATGAAATGGATTTCAGCTTTCTCTACAATCCTAAAAGGAAATCGTTTTCGACGGGCTGGAACGTTCCCACGAACAAGTTGGACCCGTATTACTACGATCTACTGGCTTCCGAAGCGCGAACCGCGGTTTTCATCGCCGCCGCCAAGGGCGAAGTTCACCAGGAGGCTTGGCTTCGCCTCGGAAGGTCGTACACTTCGTACCTGGGAGAGCGCCTGCTTCTCTCCTGGAGTGGCACGATGTTTGAGTATCTGATGCCGGCGCTCTGGATGCGCTCCCATCCGGACACCATTATGGACCAAACTCTGCGTGCCGCAATTAGTTGTCAGATGAAATACGCGCACAAGAATGATGTTCCCTGGGGCATCTCGGAAGCTGCCTTCAGTGATCGAAATCCGCGGGGGGAATACGGGTACCGGGCCTTTGGAGTGCCAGGGTTGGCGATGGACCCGCACGCACCCAAAAATCTTGTGGTTTCCCCTTATTCCAGCTTTCTGGCGTTGCTCGTTGAGCCCGACGCCGCGACGCGAAACCTCGAGATCATGACGAAGATGGGTTGCCTGGGTTCTCGGGGTTTCTATGACTCCTGCGATTTCACTCCCGCTCAGAAAACTGAAAGCGGCGATTATGAAATAATCCGCTGCTGGATGGCACATCATCAAGGGATGAGCCTGGTGGCGCTCTGTAACTTCCTCAACCAATCTTCTATCCAGAAATGGTTCCACCGAGAGCCCAAAGTAATGGCGACGGAAATGGTGTTACACGAAAGAGTGGCGCTCAGTACTCTAATAATGGTCGGTTCCTTTACCTCCTCCGAGAAAGACAGACCCCCGGCGAGACATCGCAGACGCAATCCCATTCTTGCCTCTTCGCGCACAGAGAGGGGTTCGAACGGAGGGTCGAATCGCGACGCTCATCAGGAAGCACAAGGTCAAGGCTCAACCCCTCCCCCGCCTTCCTCGTGAAGGCTACATTGATTCGGCATCCGTCGGTGAAGCGCCAGTTCACCTGTACAAGCTGCGCAAAAATGTTCCACTGCGGAAAAGATGGATTACAAGCGGCGCGCGGCAGGCGCTCTGACTGCGGTCGCGGCAGCTACCGTTTTTGGGGCTGGTGAGGCGAGGGCGTCATCAGGCGGTTTGAACGGCAGGCAGTCACCCGTAGCTGGATTTGCAGTTTGGTTTTAGGGTGGGAAAGATGGCAGGAGGGGAAAGCGGCAGCTTCGCGGACGCGCTCCCTCAAAGCTCACGGGCGTCAAACCTTGACATCAAGTCGCCCGCCCGCAGGCCAACCGATTTTCAATTACTGATGCACGGCGCTGCTCTCACTGGGCAGTACCGCTTTGGGATCGGCTTGCCGGCTAGCAGAAGAAATGGAAGGCGCCTGATCGCTTGTGCTGCTTGTTGCCGGCAACAACAGATAACCCACCGCACCCTTTTGATCGACGCTGGTCACAACCATCACGACCGGCTTACCTTGCGCGCCGGGATAGAAAACCACGGGATTTCCGACTCCCTGGCTTTGAATCCAAACCTTGGGATTACCCAGCGTTGATTCAATCCATCCGTCAAAACGTTGACGCCGAACGTCGATTTTAGTCACCTGCAAGTAGACGGCGGAGGCTACCTGCACCTTGTGATTCTTTTGAATTTCAAAAGGCACCTGACGGGTAGGAAGTGAGTTGTTGATGGAAGCAAGTTCGCGATGCTCCTCGCCTTGCTGTTCGCGGAGCAACTCAACCTGGCGGGTATAGTCCGCCCGGGTAGTCTCGAGTTCAGTACGAGTTCGGGTAAGCTGGTCTGCCATTTGCGCCAACTGAGTGCGGTCCGCCTGCCGCTCGCTCGCCAACTGCGTTACCTGCGCCTGGAAGGCGGCGGTTTGTTGCTTCAGTTGCTTGAGCATCGCCCCTTGGGCGTGGGCAACAAGCTGACTCGTTTGTTGCTGGGTCAGGCCGAGAGCGACCTTCGACCCCGCGTCAATGCTTTGAACCTGCGAGGCAAGATGCTGTTGATCCGCCCTCGAATCAGCAAGGCGTCTCTCGACGCTCCCCAAGTGTTGACCGATCGCGGAGAGCGATCTCGTCATGCCAGGAATCTGTTCTGATTGAATACCTTGCCGCGTTAGAACGGTATAACCATAACTCATCATAACTGCCAAAGCGACGGTCAGGGTGGCTAACCACGTCCAAACGCCTGCCGACCTCCGTTTATAGTACGCAGGAATTTCTTCACTTTCCGCTCGGTCGCCTTCCCAAGCCTGCGCGTTGTGAGATCGATCACGTCTGTCCAGGTTGAATTCAAGAGCGTTTTCTTCGCTGGCAGGTATCATCGCGAAACCTCCGGGATCGTGGCGCTGCCCTAACGTCAGCGGGTACGTTCGACCCCGATGACTATTTTACCACTTTCGTTATAGCAAGTCGCGTTCCAGCGCCACGGCTTGGGCAAGTAATTGAAAAATTGCTTGTTACGTGAATCAGAGGAATGCGAACCCAGGCTCGAAGGTGTAATAGATTCCCATGCGACGCGAAATTTCCGGGGTGCCGCGGCGCGAAGGCGATTGAGTACGAGGGAGGGAGCCTTCGTCCACCAAGCAGGAATGGCCTGCAGTAGGCCAAACACTGGCGAGAGAGGAGTTCTCTATGGGTCACACGGAGCGGAGCTTCCGTTCAGGTGGTAGGCGATCCAAGATAGTTGTTAACGGTTGTCTCAATGCAAGCACGCTCAATTTGGCTGTGAAGTAACAATCTCCTTGATGTGGACAGCTAGACACCTCAGGGATAGAGGTGATCCCCGTCCCAGGGATTTCTAACCCTCAGAGCACTCATTCCAAATAAGTTACGATGGACGTTCGCGCGGAGGATTCGAGCAGCCAAGCACAGAGGAGCCAGAGGTCCCGTCCCTGCGAGCTGGAGCAAATCGCCTGGGCTTCCGCGGCCAGCCTCTGGGCTCGCTCAGGGTCACCCCCTTGCAAGGCGCCTCGGGCGTCCTGTCGCAGCCGGTGAGCCCTCGCCATCAGCAACATTAGCGGGGCAAGATCGGCGCCACAACGCGAGCAGGTAGAAGAGTCCCGAAAGCGCGCCTGGCATACGGGGCAGCGGGGCGAATCGTCCGGTTCCATCAATGTCCCTCGACGAAGAAGAGCAGTTCACGGAGTTCGGCCATGGCCTTCTTCAACTCATCAAGGTCATTCGCAGAAATAGCCGCACTAATCCTCTCGTGCAGTCCGATTACTTCTTCTTTGTCCTCTGGGTGCATTTTGTCCAGCAAACGCCTAGATTGCTCGATCAGTCCCTTGGCGTCTTCCTCCACCGCCGCAGTTATGCCGGGCGCGGGAGCAGCCTGCTCCTTCGCCTTCTCTGCACTTCCCTGCTCGGTTACCTCTTCGGCATCCGCGAGTTCTGCTACCTCCTCACCTTCCATGTCGGCCTGATCCTCTCCTAAGTCCCCGGAGATCTCTTCCGCGGCTCGAGACGAATACATTTTCTCCACTCGTTCCCGCGCCGCCGCAATCTCGGCCGCGCTCTTCGCCTCCAGCGCCCGCGCAATTGTGATGTGTTTGGACTTGCCCGTCTCCTTCTCGATCGCCGTGACATGCAGAATGCCGTCTACATCCAGGCTCATGCGGCAAAGCACTTCGTTCGGTTCTTCGGTCGGCCGCAACCCCTCGATCAGGAAATCCCCGACGAGAATGTTTTTAAGAGCGTCTTCGTCCTCGCCTTGATAGATCTCAACTTGTACGGAAGTTTGATACGGGCTCGCCGTGCAGTACTGGTTCGTACGCGTGACCGGCAGCGGCGTGTTGCGATGAATGATGGGGTGATAGCAATGCACATACGGAAATCCGCCGCGGTCGCCGAGGTAAGATGGGCCAAAGGAAAAGGGTGAGACGTCCACCAGCACCCGCTCCACTTCGTGCCCGGCCAGGCGAGACGCCAGTACACCAGCCCCCAGTGCCACGCACAAGTCTGGGTGTACATCCTGGCGCGGTGCGAGCTTGGTCAACTCCTGTAGTCGCTGGGGAATAAGAGGCGTGCGGGGTGAACCTCCCACCAGAAGAATGGCATCGAGGTCGGCAGGACTCTTACGCGCATCGCCCAACGCTTTGGAAACGCTATCGAGCGTGGACTCGACGAGGGGACGAATCATCTCCTCGTACTCGGCGCGGGAGAGCTCCAAATCAAGGTGCAGGGGCTTGCCGTTATCCATTACCAAGGCTTCTTCCCGCACCCGGACGTAGGGTTCGTAGCTGAGTTTCTTCTTGGCTTCTTCGGCTGCCCACCAGAGCCGCGAGTGCGCGGCGGGGTGGCCGCGGCGCAGATCAATACTGTATTGGTCTTGGAATTCCCGCTCCAGGCGCTCCAGCAACAGGTCGTCGAAGTCGTCACCGCCCAGGCGGTTATTACCATGGCTCGACAGCACTTCGGTGACGTCGCCCTCCACCGTGACGATGGAGACATCAAAGGTGCCGCCGCCCAGATCGTAGACCATGGCGGTATGTTGCGCGGTGTCGCCGAAGCCATAGGCGAGGCTGGCCGCCGTCGGCTCGTTGAGGATTCGCATGACCTCGAGCCCCGCCAGCGCTCCCGCCTCGCGCGTGGCGTTGCGCTGGGCGTCGGAGAAATAAGCAGGCACAGTGATAACGGCTTTCTCCACAGGCTGATTCAGGTCGCGCCGCGCCCATTCCACCAGCTCGCGCAGAATGAGCGCTGAGATTTCCTGGGGCGTGAACGCTTTGTCGCCGAGCTTCACCACGTCCGCCGAACCCATTTTGCGTTTGATGCTCCGCACGGTTAATTCCGGATAGAGGAGCTGCTGATGGCGAGCCGATTGGCCCACCAGGAGCTGGCCCGTGGGCGAAAAGCCCACACACGAGGGTAGCATCTTGCCGGCCTCAGGTCCAAGAACCTGCACTTGGCCCTTAACGAAGGCTGCTATTTCGGAGTTGGTGGTTCCAAGATCAATGCCTGCGATCAACTCATTCATCTTCATCGTCCTCGGTTGGTTTGGAAGTTGGTTTGCGCGCAACCTTCACTTGCGCAGGGCGATGCACCTCGCCCTTCCATTCATAGCCCGTTCGATACACTTCCACGACCGTGCCCTCGGTGGCTCGGTCGGTCTCCTCCACGTCCACGGCATACATCGTGTCCGGGTCGAAAGGTTGACCCTGGCAGTCGATCGCCCGCACATCGGATTGCGCCAGAACTTCGTCAAGACGTTCCAGGCTCAATCGATAACCCTCCACTAGCGCTGCTAACCCTTCCGACGCTTGGCGCACTGAGGAGTGGCGCGCCAACCAACGGGCCGGCCAGTTGGACTGCCGGGCGTCGCGCAATTTCGTTTGACTGACGCGAGCGGCTTCGAGACCCCGGCCCAAGCGGTCCCGGAGGTCAAGAAGCACGTCGAGCATTTCCCGCCGCGCGCTCACTTGGGCCTCGTGCTGCAACGCCGCTAACTGCGGGGCCATATCCGCGAGGGGAGCAAGGGTTTCGCTCAGTTGTTTGAAGCTTCTCCCCTGAAGCTTTACCTCCTGTGTCAGGCCGGTCACCGCCGCCTGCATCGAATACAGGTCGGCTGGGCCCTCCGTCTCAGGCGGGTTTTCCGCGGAGAGGGAGGCAAGGAGTTCGGCGGCAATTCCCTGGGGAGCCTCTTCCGCCGCCAGCACGCGGTCCAGCCAAGCTTCAAAGCGGCGCAAAATCTCTTCGCGTTCCACGCTTATTTCTCCCTTAAGGCCGCCAGCCACGGCCCAGGCCCCGTGAAGCGCCTCTCCGCCGGATGGGACGGCAACAGCGAAACGAGCGGAGCATTCGGATCGACTCCGAGCAACATCTGAAGCGCGCGACGCCGCGGGTCGCGTAGCAAATCATAGGCATCGCGGATGCGCTCGAACTGGTCCGGTGCACGGTCCGGCGGGTTCTCCTTCACCTTTTGCAGATAGGCGGCGCGGATTTCAGCATCGGTGGCGTTCGGGCCGACGCCCAGAATATCCCTGGCATCTTTAGGCGGCGTGAGGGCGCTTTGCGGATTCCTGTGGCGGTTCAAAATAGCTCTCCTTGACCAGGCCAGGTTGGACGCGGCCTCTTGGGTGGCTTCTTTCGCGGCTGGGCGCGGCCCATTTCATCGAGAAGCCGGCTAAACTCCTCCAGGTCGACCTGGTCCAAGTCATCGTCGTCTTCCTCGTCAAGATCGTCGTCGAAAGGCTCATACTCCGACTCCGGAGCCCACGAGGAAACTGGGAATTTGCGCGCCCGCTTTTCGCGTTTAAGCACCTGATTCAGTCTTTCTGTGCTCAAGGAGGCAGCAGGCTCCTCCATAGAGTAAGCCCAATCGAGAAAGTTCGGCCGGCCGGAACCTCCTCTTTGCAAGTCCACGGCTTGGTCAACCAGATCCACATCCCGGTACCGGCGCCCGAGTTCCGCGGCGGCTGCCAGGCAATCCGTCCGGCGCCGGACATCTCCTCCCGGCAGGGCGCGAGCACGCATCAACACGAATCTCCCTTCCGCGTCCCCGCCCTTGTCCAACCCGGCAGTGGATGCCGCGTAGGCCAACTCCCTCCGGTTTCTTCGCAGAGCTGCCTCCCCCAAGGCCAGCAGTTGCCGCACCTCAAGCTTGTCAGGCTTCTTCGATAGCTCCTGGAGGATTCTGCTTTCCCATGCCGGCGGTATGTTGAACGCCACACCCACGTCGTCGCCGAGAGCGCAGGCGCGAGCGATGGCACAAGCCAACGAATCTGTTTGTCGCGCCACCGCCTTTTCCGGAAGAAATCGATCGACCGCCAATCCACAGGCATTCGCCGTGCTCTCGCAAGCTAGAGCCCCGGCGGCCGGACTATCGAGCAAGCGACTCACTTGCGATAAGAGGCCCGCAGCACCATCGGAGTTGCCATCAAGCACGGAGCAGGTCCAGCGCAAGCAAGCTACAAATGCGGGACGGTCGGCCTCCTGCGCCTGCGGCAACGCTTCCAGGGCCGTCACGTCTTGTTCGGCCAGATGCGGCTTGCGCTGTCGGAGGTGGCGAAGAGCCTTGGCCACCAGAAGCCGAAACGCCGCCCGGCGAACCTCCGTGCCAAGAGCGTCACACTTTTGCGCGAGTTTGAGAAAGCCGAAAGCCTTGTCCAATGCTCCCCGACTCTCCGCTGATTCCATGAGGTGGAGGAGTGGCCGGCTATCGTTCGGCAGCGCCCGGTTCCAGATCGTGCACACCCGTTCGGCCGCTTTCCAATCGCCTTCTTGCATCGCCCAATCCAGCCATTTCTGAAAGGCTTCCGCATGGGGGTCAAGCGTGCAAGCGCGCTCAAAAAGCTTCTCCGGAAAAAGGAAGTAAACATCCGACGAATCGTACTTTGCGGCCACTGCCCGGATGGCGGCGGGCTGATCATCATAGTAACGGGGGAAGTTGCCGGCTTTAGCGGCGAAATCCCGTTGCACATCTCCCAGCGCTTCGGGCGGGACCTCCTGCATAAGCTCCGCCATATGAACGTAGAGGGCTGCCGCCTCCGGGCCGTCCTCCCGGAACCAGTTCTCAGCCACTGCGTGCCGTCGAAACTCTTCCCACAAGCGACACGCCGCGGGCTTTAATGGATTGTCGGAAAATTCCACTTCCCGGGCATAGAGACGCCAGAAATAGGCGTTCTTCAGCACCGGGCCACCCAGCGCCGCGTCAAGCCGCCTCATGTTAAGGTCAGATCGGATCGCAAATGTCCAAACATGCAAGCGTAGACGCTCCACCAACTCAGGGCAGGTAGCGGTGCAGAGAGAAATGGCGCGCTGAATTTCTGGAATGATCTTGTGCTCCGCACTTTTGGCCAGGGCATCATCGAGTGATTTGAGGACCTTTCGCAAAGCCTCCTGCTTCCCCTCAATCTGCGCCACTAGCGATGCCGAAGCGGGTGGAAGACGGTCCACGGGTCCTTGTTCGAGCGCGGCCCGTAGGGCAGGAATCAGCCGTGCGGGAGCCGAGTCCGGATCGATGGCCTGAAGGCATTCCGCGCTGCCCGTGTCGTCGTTCCGGTAAAAGCAGCTAATAGCTCGCACCAGGAACTTCCAGGGAGCAAGTGGACCTCGGCGGGAGACTTCAGGTAAGAGGAGTGCGTCGTCCGGGACTGCGCCGCTGGTGACCGCTTCCAGGACTCTCATCAAGGCAGCCGCGCCCATACGTAGCGGATGGTCCATCGCGAGTGTCGGGCATTGCACTAGGGCTGAAAGATCGCTTACCTGGCACTTGATCGCTGCTTCGATGGCAAGCCGTCTCTCCTGGGGGAGGGCTGGATCGTTCAGTGGGGCAAGAAGTTCGTCCAGGGTGTCTTGCTTGCTGGCAACCACCACACCAATGTCACCGAACTTTTCTTTTGCGGAGGGATACCGCTCCCTTACGAGGTCCAGCAATGCCTTGGCTTCCGTCGCCAGGCCGACCTTCAGCAAGGACCGAATTCTCGCCGAGTAGGCGTCCACAAGCAGCGACTCGGAGGCCGGCGAAGACAAATGCTTATGGATCTGCTTTGCCAGCTCCACCGCATGTTTTGTGCTGCCTCGGGCCAGCAAGGCGCGCACTTCATTTTCTTCCGAAGCAGGCACGCTCCCGCCCTTGGTAACGGGTGATGCCGTTGGCATCTTGCTCTGCGGATGGTGGCCAGGCATTTGCGCGCTCGTCTCCTGCTCGTGAGAATAAAACTAAATTACTTCATGTGCGTAGGAGATGACAATGCCCAAAAGCAAAGTCGAGTTAGGTCATTACCCGGTAGTGGTGCAGTTTGACGTTGTAGCGGCGAGTTTACCTCGCCAAATGGCGGCGTAAAGCCGCCTCTACGTCAAACTGCACCATTACCCTGTGCGCGCCGCCGTCTTAAATGAAGCGCCGAATTGACTTGCATCCACGGCGATGCCGTCACAAAAGCCCACCAATCGGCCGGAATTCGCCGGGACTCTTTCTCCCGGCACGATGATTCCGGCAAGATTCAGAGGATCGGCAGCCGAAACAGAGATCGGTTCGCCAGTGGCAGCCTGGCTCCGCGTGGTTCGCAACGAATCTACCGCCATCGGCATGGCGAATTGTTCTCCCAGAAAACCGTTCACAAACCTGCCCCCACGCACTTCGCCGCGCGCTTCGAATCGCCGCAGGGCGATCAAAACCTCGCGCCAACGCGGCAAAATCGATTCCCGGGTCAGCACCTCGCGGAAAACGATGCCGTATCGACGCAGAAGCATCCAGCACGTTGACTCGATCACTTCGTCCCGGTCCTCCGTCGCGCTTGGAAAGAGCAAGGACCAGCGCCCCGTGCTGTGCCGCGGACGTGAATTGCGGCCGCTGCCCTGGCCGGCGCGTCGCCGCGGGTCGATGAGGGCGCGCAAGTTGTCAAAGCCGTCGGCCGTGATAATTCCCGCCGCAACCAGTTCCCAAAGAGCACCCTCCACTTCGGATTTCAATTTGCGAGTCCCGCGCACGATGTCCACAAAGAAGGACGCACCCCGCGCCTTGAGATAATCCCAGACGGCTTTCGAAGTGGGGCTCAAGCCATTCATGCCCTCGCCGGAATTCCCACCCTGACGCGAAAGCATCCAGTCCGCGTCATCCCGCGCGAAGAATGTGATCGGCGCGACACTGCTGGGCACAACCCGATGGCCACCCTCATTCAAATCGCGCAGCACCGCGGGGTGAGGCGACAAGCGTCCCCAGCCGAGCGATCCGGTGAGGCAAAGCCGGTCAAGAATGTCCGGGTCATAATTCCTCACTCGACACGCCAAAAGGTGGCGTTCCCACGCATTGGCGGGAGCTTCATACCCTTGAAGCTGGCGCACCACCTCAAGCGTCCCGTGCTCGCCGACAAGCTGCGTACCCGCCGCCACGTGCTGCCAGTGGAGCAGCCAGTCCATGAATTTCGCCGCACTGACCGGCTCAATTTCTTTGCGCAGCTTTCCCAGCGTCAGCCGGTGAATCCTGGCGAGCAACCGGCGGTCACACCACTCCACCTCATTTGACGCAAGGTTCGAGAATTGTCCACGCAAGACCGTGCCGCTCGCTTCGATCCGCACGAGAATCTCGTCGATTTCGTCTTTGGAAATGCCCAAGAACCGGGAAAGAGATCGAGAACTCACGGGACCAGAGTGGGCCAACCAGCCGGTAGCAAGCGCTCGGAGTGCATCCTCCTCTTGCAAAACGGTGGCTTCGACAGTGGCGATCGCGGTGGTGAATCGGGCGTCGGGAAAAATCTGAGCAAAGGCTTTGGCCTTTTCTGCCGTCACCCAGTACGACCGGCCTGCGACATCGGCTCGTCCGATGCGCCGCTGTGCCAGAAGCTCATCGAAACACTTTTGCCAAGCTAAGAGCGATTCGCGGACGGCGTTTTGGAGGTAGACAAGATCTGGGGGTCTATCATCCGCAGCGTCTCCAGATGAAAGTCGGTCAGCTCCTGAAGAGCTCAAGTCCGGCATAGCGACGAGGCTTTCCAAGGCGTCGTGCAACTCCTCGGCGTCGCGAACGTCTGGCCACACTTCCGTCCGGACTTCTGCAATTGCCGACGGGTCAAGCCGTCCAATATCCGAAACGACGGTATCCGGCAAAGCTCTCCGCATTTCCACCGCTCGTGCGCGTCGTTCCTCCAACGGAGCATCGTCGAGATAGGCGTACGGGTTCGCATTCAGAATCTCGTGCGAGAACCGCGAGGGCATGGGTGTGTCCACGCTCACGCAGCGAATGCTACCTTCCAGGATTCGCCCGAGCACCTGTTTCAGCCCTTCCACGTCCATCGCCTCCGTGAGTGCGTCCTTCATCACCTCGCGCACCAGGGGATGGTCGGGAATCTGCATCTCGCCTTCGAGGTTTTCCGGACACGCTGCTGCATCGGGAAAGACGGATGCCAGCAGGTCATCGGCACGCATGCGTTGAATCTGCGGAGGAACCTTTCTGCCGCCTTGAAACCGGGACAAGACCAGGGCGCGCGAGGCGTTCCACCGCCAGCGCGTGGTGAAAATGGGAGAAGCCAGCACCGCCTGCTCCAACACCTGCCCAACCGAGGCCGGGTGGAGAAACCGGAAGACATCTGCAAGGGGAAAGCTGTGCTGTTCCGAGAGCGAAATATTGATGCCATCGTCCGTCGCTGCCGCCTGCAATTCCAGATTGAACGACCGGCAGAATCGTTTGCGCAGTGCGAGTCCCCAAGCCTTGTTGATTCGCCCGCCGAAGGGAGCGTGGATCACCAGTTGCATCCCGCCGCTTTCATCGAAAAATCGCTCGGCAATGACGGTGGTCAGCGTTGGAACCGCTCCCAGAATCGCGCGTCCTGCAACAATGTGCTCCACAACCTGCTCGGCGCCCGCGCTGTCGAGACCGCACTCCCGCTGAAGCCAGGCCATAGCCGCTTGGGCCTCCGCTGAATCCCCCGTGCCCGGCCCCGCGCCTGGAGTCATGTCGCTAATCTTCTCGCGCAAATCGGCAACTTGCTTCGAGAGTTCGGATGTGCGTGCCGGCGCCTCGCCGCGCCAGAAAGGCACGTTGGGAGAAGACCCGTGCGCATCTTCCACAAGAACCCGCCCCGCCTGGATTCGCCGGATTCGCCAGGAGGCATTACCCAGGAGCATAATATCGCCACGCAGGCTTTCAACCGCGAAGTCTTCGTCAACGGTGCCGACGGTATTGCCCGCGGGTGCGGCCACCACCGTGTAGAGGGCGTTATCCGGAATCGCCCCACCGTTGGTTATGGCGGTAAGCCGGCTGCCGCGCCTCCCCAGAAGACGCCGGTTCACTTGGTCATGGTGAAGGTGTGCGCCCCATCGGCCGCGGCGGGCGTTGATCCCCTCGGACAACATTGCAACGATCTCGTCAAAGTCGGCGCGAGCGAGCTTTCGATAGGGATAAGCGCGCCGCACCAGCGCGAAAAGGTCATCTTCCTTCCACTCCTCCGCCGCGCACATTGCCACTATGTGCTGCGCCAGGATCTCGAGCGGCGCTTCGGGAATTTCCAGGCGGTCCAGGTCGCCTTGCCTCATGCCGCGCACCAGAGCGGCGCACTCGATCAATTCGTCTCGTGTCGTGGCGAAAATGCGGCCCTTGGGGATGGCGCCGCGCCAGTGACCCGCCCGCCCGATTCGCTGCCAGGCCACCGAGATCGCGCGCGTCGATCCGATCTGGCAAACCAGATCCACCGCGCCGATGTCGATTCCGAGTTCGAGCGAAGCCGTGGCGACCAACACTTGGATTTCGCCCGCCTTCAGCCGCTTTTCCGCGTCGAGCCGAAGTTTCCGAGCAAGGCTTCCGTGGTGCGTGGCGACTGCGTCTCGGCCAAGCCGTTCCGCCAGGTGGTGTGCCACGCGCTCTGCCAGGCGTCGAGTGTTGACGAATACGAGCGTCGAACGATGCTGTCGAACCAAGTCCCCGATCCTGTCGTAAATTTCATCCCACATTTCGTGGGAGGCAACGGGCCCCAATTCGCTGGCAGGGACTTCGATGGCAAGGTCCATCTCGCGCTGGTGGCCGATTTGCACGACGGTAGGATCCGGCCTGCCATTTCCGGACAGAAAGTGCGCCACTAATTCAATCGGCTTCTGCGTTGCCGAAAGGCCAATGCGCAGCGGTGGCCGGCGGGTGAGTGCTTCCAAACGCTCGAGTGAAAGAACCAAGTGCGTGCCGCGCTTGTCATCGGCGACGGCATGGATTTCATCAACGATCACCGTCTCGACCGATTTCAGGATTTCGCGGCTCTTTCCGGCCGTGAGCAAGATGTAAAGCGATTCCGGAGTTGTAACCAGGATGTGCGGAGGGCGCTTAAGCATCGCGCGGCGATCGTGCAGCAGCGTGTCGCCGGTGCGCACCGCGGTTCGAATCTCCGGCAGCACAAGCCCGCGAGCCGCCGCCAGCTTCAGAATTCCCCCGAGCGGAATATCGAGATTCTTCTGTATGTCGTTTCCCAGGGCCTTCAACGGAGAAACGTAAACCACCTTGGTTTCATCCCGGAGCTCACCTGAAAGCGCACTCTTTACCAGGCGATCAATGCAAACCAGGAAAGCCGCCAGAGTTTTACCCGAGCCCGTCGGGGCAGAAATCAGCGTGGTTTCGCCTGCCAGGATGTGTGGCCAGCCCTGCTCCTGAGGCTCGGTCGGATGGCCGAGCCGGCCGAGGAACCACTCGCGCACGATGGGATGCGCCCAATCGAGAGCAGAAGAAGCCGTTATGCTCGAATCCGTTATATTCATCGAAGAACCGTAAGCCCGATCCGGCCGTGAACCACTCGAACTGTAGAGGTCAAACGGGGAAGTATCAGAATACATCAAACGTGAGCCTTCGGAAAATGGCGGAGCGTGAGCGAGCCCTGCCGCCCGGGGGGAATCTCAGACCATCAGGCACGCGCTTCGTAAGGCCCCCTGCTGGAGAGATCGATAATATTCTTGTTGACAATGATCGTCTACGGTGGTAGTCTACGATGGAGGGTAGTGTACCCGAGCGGCGCGGTGACAGGACCGGCGGCGGGCCCGCCGCGCGGGGTGCGCTGGTGATCGGCGCCTGATTGAGGCCCGAATCCCTTACGGTTCCACAGACGAGTAGACGAGAAGCGCGGGGAAAAAAGAATCCTGAGAACGAAGAGTCTCTCCATTATGTTCATGATTACAAATGCACTTAGCAAGTTTTCCTGTTCGTCCACAAAAAATCAAGTTATTGATACTAAATAAGTTACAGACTTCGCGTTGATGGCGGGTTAAGAAACGCGGGGGGGGGGGAAATGAAGGTAACCTCCATTATGTTATTGAAAACACATGTAGAAAAAATGTCCGAACTGCGGCTCTCCATTATGTTGTTGAAAAATAAGCATGTTAATTCCATCTCTCCATTATATTGATGAAAATACAAGGGGTTATACGCAGCTCCAAGCGGGAAGCTTAAGAGTACGCCGCCCCACAGGCCGTCGCCATAACGCTTGGTCGCCTTCCTAGCCGGCCGCCAAGATGGCCGCACTGACCGTAGCGCCAGTCAGAGGGTAGTATCTCAGTTTGACGTAGAGGCGGCTTTACGCCGCCATATGGCGAGGTAAACTCGCCGCTACAAATTCAAACTGAGACACTACGAGTCAGAGGGTGCTGTCCTAATTTGAGCCGTAGCGCCGGCTTCCAGCCGGCACAGGAGCCGCCAAGATGGCGGCGTTACGCTCAAATTAGGACAGTACCAGTCAGAGCCCCCAGCTCCACTCGTTGGAGAAGGCATGGTATTCTGTAGAGAGAAGCCAAAACGCAGCAGGGCGGATCGAACCATAAAACCAGCGCCGGCGTATCAATGAGGGCGCGTGCCAGACTAATCACGGGCAGAAATTCAGGAGGAAGCCTTCTTCAGAATGAACGAAGCTAGTCCCCGTCACAACTCGCTCGTCGAGACGGTGAAGCGCCGCATTGTAATCATCGACGGCGCCATGGGCACAATGATTCAGGCCCATAAGCTGGAGGAATCCGACTACCGCGGCAAGGAATTCGCACACCATGCGCGGGATCTGCGCCAGTGTAACGATGTGCTGAATATCACGCAGCCTGCCATCATTGAGGACATCCATCGGCAATACCTCGACGCGGGCGCGGACATCATTGAGACGAACACCTTTAATTCCACCGCGATCTCGATGGCGGATTACAAGCTGGAAGGGTTCATTTACGACCTCAACCGCGCCGGGGGACAAGTGGCGCGTCGAGCTGCCGACAAGTTCATGACCGAGAATCCCGCGCGTCAATGCTGGGTGGCGGGTTCCCTCGGGCCCACCAGCCGCACGGCATCGGCATCGCAGGATATCGCCAGCCCTGCGGCGCGCGCTGTGACCTTCGATCAATTGCGGGACGCGTACTACGAGCAGATCCGCGGCCTCGTGGACGGCGGCGTGGACCTGCTGCTGGTGGAGACGATCTTTGATACGCTCAACGGCAAAGCCGCGCTCTTCGCCGCCCAGCAGTATTTCGAGGACACAGGTAAACGCTTGCCCCTGATGGCGTCGGTCACCATCGTTGACCTGAGCGGCCGCACGCTGACCGGTCAGACCATCGAAGCGTTTTGGATTTCCGTTTCCAGTGCGCCGCTGCTGAGCGTGGGCATCAATTGCTCACTGGGCCCCAAACAAATGCGCGCGCACATCGAGGAACTCTCCCGCCTCGCGCCGATTTTCACAAGCTGCTATCCCAACGCCGGCCTGCCCAACGCATTCGGCGGCTTCGACGAAACGCCGGAAATCATGTCGGCAGAGCTGCGAGAATTTGCGTCAAACGGCTGGCTGAATCTCGTCGGCGGTTGCTGCGGTTCCACGCCTGCCCATATTCGCGCCATCCGCGAGGCGGTGAAGGACTTCCCGCCGCGCGTGCCGCCGCAAATAGAACGCTTTTCACGCTTCAGCGGACTCGAGCCGCTGGTGATTCGTCCCGAGACTAACTTCGTCAATATCGGCGAACGCACCAACGTCACCGGCTCACCCAAATTCGCCAAGCTGATTTTGAGCGGGCAATTCGAGGAGGGCCTGACCGTCGCCAAGCAGCAAGTGGAGGGCGGCGCGCAGATCATCGACGTCAACATGGATGAGGCCATGCTCGATTCCGAGCAGGCGATGACGACCTTCCTGAATTACGTTGCTTCCGAGCCGGACATCGCCCGTGTGCCGATCATGATTGATAGCTCCAAGTGGAGCGTCATCGAGGCAGGGCTGAAGTGTATACAAGGCAAGGGCATCGTGAACTCCATCAGCCTCAAGGAGGGCGAGGAGGTTTTCAAACAGCGCGCCCGCCTGATCAAGCGCTACGGCGCCGGCATGGTGGTGATGGCCTTCGACGAGGCAGGACAAGCCGACTCCACGGAGCGCCGCGTCGAGATCTGCACGCGCTCCTACCGAATCCTCACTGAGGAAGTCGGTGTGGACCCGTGTGACATCATTTTTGACCCCAATGTCCTGACCGTGGCTACCGGAATGGACGAGCACCGGAATTACGCGGTGAGCTACATCGAGGCCACGCGCCAGATCAAGGCGACGCTTCCTGATTGCAAGGTGAGCGGCGGCGTCAGCAACATTTCCTTTTCGTTTCGCGGCAACAACACCATCCGCGAAGCCATTCATTCGGCGTTCTTGTACCACGCCATCCGGGCGGGAATGGACATGGGAATTGTGAATGCCGGGCAATTGGCCGTCTACGAAGAACTCCCACGCGACCTGCTGGAAGTGGTAGAAGATGTGCTGCTGAATCGGCGGGCCGACGCTACCGAGAGACTTCTCGCATTCTCCGAGTCGGTAAAGCAGCGTGGACGAGCGGAAGTTGAGGAAGACGAATGGCGTCAGGGAACCGTCGAGGAGCGGCTGAAACACGCTCTGGTAAAAGGCGTGGCCGATTATATCGAGGCAGACACCGAAGAAGCCCGGCAGAAATTAGGCCGGCCATTGAGCGTGATTGAAGGCCCGCTGATGGCCGGGATGGGCGTGGTGGGCGACCTGTTCGGCTCCGGCAAGATGTTCCTCCCCCAGGTGGTCAAAAGCGCGCGGGTGATGAAGAAAGCCGTCGCCTATTTGCTTCCCTATATGGAGGCCGAAAAGGAAGCGGGCGGCAAAGCTCGCGCCGAGGGCCGCATCGTGATGGCCACTGTGAAGGGCGACGTGCACGACATCGGTAAGAACATCGTAGGCGTCGTGCTGGGCTGCAACAACTACGAGATTATCGACCTGGGCGTTATGGTGCCGTGTGAGAAGATTTTGCAAACCGCGCGGGACACCCAGGCGGATATGATCGGCCTGAGTGGGCTCATCACGCCCTCGCTTGATGAGATGGTCCACGTGGCCAAGGAAATGGAGCGCGAAGGATTCACCATCCCGCTGCTCATCGGCGGCGCCACCACCAGTCGCGTGCACACGGCGGTGAAGATTGCCCCGTACTTCCGCCAGCCGGTGGTGCACGTTTTGGACGCGTCGCGCGCTGTTGGCGTGGTGAGCAAACTCAAGAACCTGGAGACGCGACCGTCATTCCAGCAAGACAACCTGCGCGAACAGGAGAAGCTTCGAGCCTCGCACAAGCCCGCGGCGCAGAAGCTTCTGACGCTGGAGGAGGCCCGCCGCCGCAAGCCGATCATTAATTGGACGGCGGCACATCCGCCCCGACCTGAGTTCACCGGAGTACGGGTGTTTCCCGCGGTGCCGCTGGCGGAGATCGTCCCCTACATCGATTGGACGCCGTTCTTTCAAGCGTGGGAGCTGCGGGGAACGTATCCGAAAATTCTCGACGATGCGGTTGTCGGCAGCAAGGCGCGTGAGTTGCTCGATGACGCGCAAAAGCTGCTACAGCGTATCGTGGCGGATAAACTCCTAACCGCCAACGCGGTGATGGGCTTTTTCCCTGCAAACAGCGTGGGCGACGACATCGAAATCTATGTCGATGCCGCGCGCTCTTCCGTGCTGACCGTCTTCCATACCTTGCGGCAGCAAATGGAGAAAGCGCCCGGCCACTACAACTGGGCGCTCGCGGACCTCATTGCGCCCAAGCAAACCGGCTTGGAAGATTACCTGGGAGCTTTCGCCGTCACCGCCGGCGCCGATATTGAGCCGCTGCTGGCGCGGTTTCAAGACGATAACGACGACTACAACTCCATCATGACCAAGGCCCTTGCCGACCGCCTGGCGGAAGCTCTGGCAGAGTTCATGCATAAACGGGCTAGACAGTTTTGGGGTTATGGCAAGGATGAAAAACTAACGACGGACGATCTGATCCACGAGCGCTACCGCGGTATTCGTCCGGCGCCGGGCTATCCCGCCTGCCCTGACCACACTGAGAAGCGCGATCTTTTCCGCCTCTTGCAAGCTGAGAAAAATGCCGGAATTTATTTGACGGAGAACTTTGCCATGACGCCGGCCGCGTCCGTGTGCGGATTCTACTTCTCCCACCCTGAGGCGAAGTACTTTGCCGTGGGGAAGATCGACCGCGACCAAGTGGACGATTACCATCGCCGCAAAGGCATGGATCTGCACGGCGTTGAGCGCTGGCTGCGCCCGATCCTCAATTACGATCCCGACCTGCAGGAATCTCTGCGCGAAACCGTAACCGTACCGGTCTCAACGTGAGGGACGGGGTTACTGTCCAAATTCAAATGCGCTTGTCAGACAAGCTGCAGTGGTGGGATGCAGTTCGGGATCACGATTGCCGATTGGAAGTTCGACCTGGGCCCACGGCCAAGCGCTCGAGGGGCCTCCGCACAAAGCTTAGCAAAAGAGGTATTTTCGCCAGCGTTCGTCGGAGCGGCCCATCATGCGCATGATCTGCCGGCTGGTGTGAAGGGTAAAGGGCATGGGCGGCCGCAACAAGCGGACACCCGCCTCTTCCGGCAAGCGATCTCCCTTCAGGTTATTGCAGCGATGGCAGCAAGCGACAAGGTTGTCCCAATCGGTATGGCCTCCGCGCGAACGAGGGATAACATGATCCAGAGTAAGTTCGTGAGCGGGCATCACCCGACCGCAGAATTGGCAGGTGTAACGGTCACGCAGGAGCACGTTCTTCCTTGAAAGAGCCCGCGTTTGGTAGGGTATGCGCCGGAATTGCAACAGACGAATGACCGACGGAATGCGAAAGGCCAACTGCGAGGAGTGAATGAACTTCCCGTCTTCCTCCTCCGTGGTAGCCACACCTTTCAGCACCAACACGAGGGCGCGCCGAACGGCAGTGACATTGACGGGCTCGTACGTGGCGTTGAGCACCAGTACGGGCTCTTGCAGCAGTCGTTGATGGCCATCCTCCGACATTGAGTATCACCTAAGCGCACGAACCGCGCCGGGTTCTTAGCTTATTATGTCGAGTCCCCGCCAAGTCCGTCAACAGTGTTGTCACTGTCATCACGTCCAAAATCTGGAAACTGAGGGGTAGCGCGCGCCACCGCGAGGCCCATCACCTTCGCCGCACCCGCGCGTTTCAAGGCCCGGGCGCATGCCGAAAGCGTGGCCCCGGTAGTCATCACATCGTCAACCAGAACAATGTGACGACCGCGCACCTCCTCAGGTTTGGTCACCTCAAAGGCCCCACGCAGATTCTCACGCCGCGCGGCCACGCTCAACCCGGTCTGCGGAGGTGTCGGGCGTTTGCGGCGCAGGCAGGCCTTGGCGATTTGTGGCGCCGCCTCGTCGCTCCGCCGGCGCAGCGCCCGCACCAAGCCCGCCGCCAACAACTCCGACTGGTTGAAGCCCCGCTCGCGCCGACGCGATGGGTGCAGGGGAACAGGAACGATGACGGGCGATACAAAGTCACCCGCTTGGGGCAACGAGTCCCACGCAGTCGCCAGCATCTGGCCCAAACGCCCTCCCAAGCGTTCGTCCGCGCCAAACTTCAAGCGCAGAACAACCTGGCGAAGCCTCCCCGCGTAAATGCCAAACGTGCGCGCCCCGTCGAAGGCCTGCGCGTCGTCCCGGCACTCGCCGCACCGTGCGACGATCGAGTCAAGCGCGTGGGGAGACGCAAACGGCATGCCGCAGCGTGAGCAAATGGGCCCGCGCCACGGCTCCAGACTCGCCCAGCAGGCACGGCAGATGCGCAGGCCATTGTGGCTCGAGAGCTCACCTCCACAAAGGGCGCATTCCGTGGGAAAGACGACGGCCAGACAGCCGTCCAGAAACTCCCGAAGGAGTGAAGGCTGACGAGAGTGGATGCTAGTTCCTGGGGAGAAAACCAACCTCGCAGGAGAAATTCGAAGCTACTTAAAGCAGGCCTTGATCTTGCTTTTCCTGGCACTCGATGCAGTGGCTGGCCCAAGGCACTGCCTCGAGCCGCTTTTGCTGGACCTCCTGCTCGCAGATCACGCATTGTCCGTACGTGCCCTCTTTCATACGCTCCAGCGCCTCATCCACGAGTTGCAATACCCGCCGGTTGCCATCGCTCTGGTGAAAGAGAAATTCCTTGGTGTAAGAGTTGGCGGCCTTGTCGACAATATCTTGCGTAGCCTCTTCGTCGGCCTCACGGCCGTCTTTCTCCGACTTGGTCACCAAGCGCAGCAGCTCTTCCTGTTTGGTCAGGAGGCGTTTTTTGAAGTATTCTACTTTCTTCTTGTCCATGCGCTACCTTATTTCCTCCACCAGCACCACCCGAACCGAAAATTGTACGGGGGGTTAGTCGGACCTGTCAAGCCTAAGGTAGCAAGTCAAACTCAGTGACATCCACGCGCTTGCAGCTTGCGCCGCAGGGCCTCGTGTAAACGGGTGCGAACTTCGTCGGGGAGCGAAAAGAGCTTGCCATCGCAGTAAAGGTCGATGGTCTTCTTGGTGCTGTCATACACCGCGTGACAGTGATTGCAATAAGTCAAGTGAGCCTCAAGCGTATGCTTCAGTGCCTCGTCCAACTCGCCGTCCAGATATCCGCTCAGCTCTTTGAGTGCCTTATTGCACTTCACGAATGTCCCCCCTGCTTGAAAGTTTTGCTCAATTCCTCGCGTAATCGAAGGCGCGCCCGGAACAGCCGGGCCTTTACCGCGCCCACCGTCAATTTCAGCAGCTCGGCGGTTTCTTCCGTGGATAATCCTTCCACGTCGCGCAGGTAAAAGACGGTGCGAAAACCCGGTGAGAGCGAACTCACCGCGCCCTGAAGGATACCCTCCAGTTCAGTCTGAGCAAACTGCTGTTCGGGGTTCGGCTTCCAATCGGCGAACTCCCGCACCAACACTTCCCCGTTCTCATCCTCCGAGTCGTCCATCGGAACTTCCCGGCTGCTTCGCCGCTTGCGTAGCTTCATCAGCGCTTCGTTCACGGCGATGCGCACAATCCAGGTGTAAAAACGCGAGTCTTCGCGAAAATCCGGCAGGTGCTCAAAGGCTTTAAGAAATGCGTCCTGAAGCACATCCTCGGCATCCTCGCGGTTCCCCGTGATGTTCATTCCCAGACGGTAGATCTTCTTCTCATAGCGGTTCACAAGTTCCTCGAAGGCGGAATAGTTCCCCGCCTTCGCTTCGCTGACGAGATGCCCCTCGTCGCGCGCCAAAGTTGCCTGAGGTTGTTCAGTCATCAGAGTTATGAGCTCAAAACAGTTCTCGCCCGACGACAGCCTCACTCGATTACTTGCCTTGGCCGCCAGTCGAGCTTTCCCTCGCAACAACCGGACGGCTCAACCCTTACCTACAGTTTTGATGCCACAAGTCTCGCGAGGTTACGTGCGCTTTCCAGATTCCAAGCAGCCATCACTTGTCGGAGTAGTAGCGCGGACCTGTCCTTTAGGTCCGCGGCTTCTCCTCACCCAAAGATTAAAAACCGCGGACCTACAAAAACAGGTCCGCGCTACACTTCTTAATTCTTCCTCTCGGCACGCGCAATCAATCGCGCGATGGCCGACCGTACGCCATCCGGCGCGTCGTAGACGGAGGAACCCGCCACCATGACATCCGCGCCAGCCTCAGCCGCCAAACCGATCGTCTTCTCGTTAATACCGCCATCCACTTCCACTTCGCAATCCAATCCGCGCTCAATCAGCGAATTGCGCACCTGGCGGATTTTCGGCAGCGTGCTGGAGATAAACTTCTGGCCGCCAAAACCCGGATTCACTGTCATGACCAATACCATTTGCACCATGTCGAGTACTTCCGAAAGCACAGAGGCCGGCGTGGAAGGATTCAGAGCCACTGCGGCTTTCTTCCCCAGGCCGCGAATGTGTTCAAGCGCACGGTGCAAATGCGGAGTGGATTCCTGATGAACGATGATGGTGTCGGCTCCCGCGGCGGCGAACGCCTCAATGAAATCCTCGGGTGGCGTGACCATCAAGTGCGCCTCGATGGTCAGACGTGTCAGCGGTCGCAGGCTGCGGACGGCAAGGGTTCCAAAAGTGATGTTGGGAACGAAGCGGCCGTCCATCACGTCCACCTGAAAGCGGTCCACCCCGGCCGCCTCCACCATTTGCACTTGTTCGCCCAAGCGGGTGAAGTCCGCGGAGAGAATCGAAGGAGCAATCTTGACTTGCAGGTACCACCCCCCTAAAAGCAGTAGATAAGGCAATGGATAGTGGTTAGTGGCTAGTGACCCACAGGCCCTGTACACCTCTTGACGGGGACCTCTTCACTGCCCATCAAACCTTTGCCCGCTAAGCACCGCACACGGCGCTGTCCACTAACCACTTTCCACTAACGACTAGTCGCTGCCGTTCTCACTGCTTCTTCAGCAGATGCGCCGCGCTTTCATCAAGAAACCAGCTTAGGCGGCCGCTGGCGGGCTGGATAAGCTGCGCCGGAAACTGTCCTTGGGAACCTTCGAGCACCTGACGCAAGGTCTCCGCCTTATCCGCACCCGCCACCAAAAAGATAACATGAGCGGCGGCGTTAAGCACAGGCAAAGTCAAGGTGAGGCGAAAGGAGTTGAGCTTGGGCGCAAAATTGGGCACCACCCATGCCGCCCGTTCATTCAGCGCCGCGCTGTCGGGAAAGAGCGATGCGGTGTGTCCGTCCGGGCCCATTCCGAGCAATACAAGGTCCAGTCGCGGCCACTCCTGCGGCGCGGGCCGCAGTACGCTCGCTATCTCTTGTGCGTACTCATGCGCTGCTTGCTCGCGGTCCGGGCGCTCTGCCGCCATGCGGTGGAAATTTTCCTTCGGAAGCGGCACGGATTCCAGCAGCGCCTGACGAATCATGCGGTAGTTACTCTGTGGATCGTCGGGCGGCACGCAGCGTTCATCCACCTGGAACAATTGGAGGTTTGGCCAGCGCACACGTCCTTGGAACGTCGGACTGGCAAGGAGCTCAAAGAGCAGCTTGGGCGTCGAGCCCCCAGAGAGCGCCACAGAAAAAGGCTTCTTCTCAATGGCTTTCACGCGCGCCTGTTCTTCCAAGCGCGTAGCGGCAGCCCAGCTTAGTGGTTCCAGCCCATCGAAGATGCGGACCTCGGGAGATCGGGTCATTGAGTCATCTGTCCATTGAGTCATTTGGTCATCGAGCCATTTAGAGCCTGTAGCGCGGACTTGTTTTATAGGTCAGCGCTACTACTTCTTCTCATTCTTCCTGCGAATGCTTTCAATGGCTCGATGACCCGACGATCAAATGGCTCAATCGCTTGTCATTTGCGCCACGAGCGCCAGGGCTTCTTCATAAACGTGGTCGCGGCCGGCGAGCATGAGTTCATCGTTCAGAATCTCAACTTCGTCCCCTGCCTCAATGCGCACTGTGCGTCCGATAGGCGGCTGGCCTGGGACTTCCGCAAGGGTCTGCACCACAATCCCATCCGGTCCACGCGAGAAGGAAAAGCGCGCGCCGTCGGCCTCAATCACGAAAGAGAAACAAACTCCGCTTCCACCGCCCTCCACTTTCCTCAGCACCCTCTCAACCTTCACCCCGCCAACGCCGGAATGAAAGTAGAACGAACGCGGCAAGTTCCCCTGTCGCGGGTCGGCACGCCGGAATTCCCATCCCAGACGGGTGGCGAGCCATGCCGTAAGAAGCAGGCTCTGCGCGCGCTGCGTCGAGAGGCGTGCCGACTCCATTTCATACTCGATGCGGAGCTTCTGGATCCGGTGGAGATAAGGCCGGCGGTCGGGAGAATCAAAGCATTGCGCCATCACTTCGCGCCACGGCGTGGCCCTTGACCAGTTCAGGTCGGATAGGCGAATCCGCCCGGCATACTTCGCCGACCATGCGGCCAGGGCTCGCAGGTCCGCCCCGGTAGCGGCAAAGCGCGCCGAATCCACAATCACATGCTCCGTCACGCGCAGGATCTGGTCGAAATAGGCAGGCATGGCGAAGCCTTCTGCCCGCCACCAAAGATAAATCGGCAAGCCGGAAACGGTGAGGGGAAGGACCACGCTGGCGAGCTCCGGGCCCGTTTCACCCCGCGCGTTCAAAGTGATCTGCTCACTGCAAATCTGGCTTTCGCCCTCCACTGGCATGTGGCAATGAGCGGAGACGGAAGCCATCAAGCCCGGAGGCGACCCCTTGGGGTCCATCAGCATCACCACCGCTCGGCAGGGATTCTGTCGAGTCACGTCGGCGATCAGGTTGCTTACTTCGCGTGCTGCCGCCGCACAATCCACATACACCAGCAAGGTCAATGCGGAGGCGCGCGTCACCGTAGACTCCGCGCCTGAGGCTTCCGCTGCGCTTCGCCACATGGCGGCCAGCCCGGCCTCAATCTCCGCCACATTCGCGGGCCGAGGCTCCCCTAAGGCAAATTCCTGAAGCGTGCCACCCAATGGGTCACTCCTTTCGTTTCAATAGTTCATCCGATTTTGGACAGTAGATGGCTTACTTCTGTTCACTTGTTCGCGGTCGGGAGGAATTTGAACATCAAATTCGACCTATCCCATCTATTTTAAATAACTTACCCATAAAGAAGTGTAACTTCTGTTTTTTCATCAACTTATTGGGAGCACTTCTTTTGACCCTTTGTTTTCAATCAACTATTGGGAGCACCCTTCATTTTTAACATCTCTTTTTAGCGACATCGCGATCTCGGTTCATTTCCTCCCGGAAGGGGCCTAATGTCGGGAGGAGCAACTTCAACACCCGCGGAAACCAGCCTCCCGGTCTAGTGTACACAAAGTTATTACCGACGTCAAGAACAAAGTAAGCCCACAGCCAGAAGCCTATCTATCGGGAAAAATGTCGCAGGCAAACGTCATGAACGCCGCATGACGTTCTGCCGAGGCTAAAGCTGTGGCCTTACGAATTGGCAAGGATCCTCCTCGGGTGTCATCCTGAGTCCGCACACATTTTGCCACAATCTGCTCGGCCCTTCCTCTCGGAAGTGCGACAAGAAACTCGAGAAAACCCACGGTTACGTGCCGCTCTCTGCCCACTCCCTTCTGCTTTCTGCCTACCGCTCTTCACAGCCTTCGCCACTGCCGGCCGTCGCGTTCGATAAAGTCATCCGCCTCTTGCGGTCCCCAACTGCCCGCCGCATAGAAAGCGAGCCCACTGGGCCCGTCCTCCTTCCAGCGTTCGAGGATCGGGTCCACCAACTCCCAGGAAAGGTCCACGGCATCGGCGCGGTTGAACAAGGTGGCGTCGCCAAGCATGCAATCGTGCAGCAGCGTTTCATAGGCAGTGGGCGGGGCCGCGCCAAACGACTCGCCGTAGAGGAATTCCATTTCCACCGGCCGAATCTGCATGGTGGTTCCCGGAAGCTTGGCGCAGAATTTCAATGAAATCCCTTCGTTGGGCTGTATGCGAATGGCAAGGATGTTGGGCTCAATGCTTTCCGCGCCCGCGCCTTTGAAGAGCAGGTGCGGCACGCGGCGAAACTGGATGGAGATTTCGGAAACGCGCTTCGGCAAGCGTTTGCCGGAGCGCAGGTAGAAGGGGACATCCGCCCACCGCCAATTGTCGATAAAGAATTTGAAGGCCGCGTAAGTTTCGGTGGTCGAAGTGGGCGAAACCTTAGGCTCCGTCCGGTAGGCGGGAACTTTCTTGCCCCCAACAAATCCTTCGACGTATTGGCCGCGCACCACGAATTCACTGACTCGCTCGGGGCGGATGGGCCTCAGCGCGCCCATGACTTTGGCCTTCTCATCGCGCACCGCCGTAGCTTGAAAAGTTGTGGGAGGCTCCATGGCCACCAGGCTCAGCAACTGGAGCACGTGATTCTGGATCATGTCGCGCAGCAGCCCCGCCTCTTCGTAATACGCGCCGCGATTCTCCACCCCCAACTCTTCCGCTACGGAGATTTGCACGTGGTCGATGTAGCGGCGATTCCAGAAGGGTTCGAAAATGCCGTTGGCGAACCGAAACACCAACAGGTTTTGCACCGTCTCTTTGCCAAGGTAGTGGTCGATGCGATAAACCTGATCTTCCGTGAAAACGCCGGTGACCGTCTGGTTCAATTCCAGCGCGCTATCCAGGCTTCGCCCAAAGGGCTTCTCCAGGATGATGCGCGTCCAGGTTTTCCCCGGATCCTTGGGTTTGGCCAGCCCGGCGGCGCCCAGGTGTTTCACGATGACGGGGAAAAAGCTTGGCGGGGTCGCCAGGTAGAAAAGCCGATTACCGGCGGTTCCATGCTCCTGGTCAAGGTGATCGAGAGTTTCCCTGAGCTTTTGATAAGCCTCGGGCTTGCTGAAATCGTCGGCGACGTAGTGCAGCCCTTTCGCGAATCCTTCGACAAAAGCGTCGCTCTCCGCCGTCAGGTGCAGGAATTTCTTCACCCCGTCGGACATTTCCTTACTGAACTGTTCGTCGCTCTTGGGGGTGCGTGCACAACCCACCACGGCGAAACCTGGGGGCAACATGCGCTCACGGGAAAGATAGAAAAGCGCCGGAATAAGCTTGCGTTCGGTGAGGTCGCCGGACGCGCCGAAAATAACCATCGCACAGGGATCGGGCGTACGGCGCAGACGGATTCCTTCGCGCAACGGATTGACCAACTCGGCTGTTTCCGGCATGGAACCTCTCCTCGCATCGGTATCTTGCGGTGGGTATTAAGTTGAGGTAAAGAGCCCCGCTAACCCTACGTATGTTCACTCGGAACTTGCCGCGGCGGCTATTTCCCCAGCCTGTCGCGAGAACCCCCTCATCCGGCCCGCCCCGGCTGGGCAGTGCAACGGCCCGGGGCCTCACCCAAAAGGCCGGGGGTGCCATGGACGTTAAAACAAGCGTCATCGGTGACTGAAAGCCCGCGTAGCGGGTGCAGTCATTTAGCCCACGGCGAGCCAGCCGTGGGACACCGACGACCGTCGACATTCGTCAGCCCCGTTAGGGGCGACATCCGTGCACCCTCAGGCAAGAACATAGAAGTCGCCTCCCTCAAACTATCGCCAGACGTCACCCCATCCGGGGCTCAGCACTACTTTTACTGCGGTCCTTTCCCACGGCTGGCTCACCGTGGGCTAAATGACTTCGCCCGTTTCACGGGCTTTGGCGGGCGCCTTAACCTCTGTTTTAACCCCGATGCGGTCAGCGGGGCACCCGGTCCGGGTAAAGAAGCCATCCCTATTGCACCGCAAATAGCCACGATAACGCAGTTATCTCGACGTCGCCTGCGCCCAAGACCGCGTGGCGTCCTGCACCAGCCGGCCCAACCTCGCGAGTTGGGCGCCAGCATCCGCACCCAGGTGCAACCGGAGCACACGCCGCTGCTTGCTGACCAACGAGCGCAAATCTCCGAGCGCTTGCGCACGGTTCAACACCGCGAACGTGTAGGGCTCACCGGGAATTGGCAAATCGTCGGCTGCATCCGCGGTGATCTGGATGAAAAGGCCGTTGTTCGCTCCACCCTTGTGCAGTTGTCCGGTGGAGTGCAGAAAGCGCGGGCCATAACCCAGGGTGGTCGCCAAACGGGTAGAATCACGCAAGCTATTGCGCAACGATTGCAGCGCCACGGTGTGCTCCGGTGTGGGCTGTAGGTACGCCATGAGCGCCACATAATCGCCGGCCCGCGCCTGGCTCAAGAACGCCGTTAGCGCTTCACCCACCGAGGATGATGCCGCTGCCTGCGTGGCCAGGTTGCCATAGATCTTTAAGCCGTCGGACTCCAGACTGGGCTTTTCCTCAGGGAATTTTCCCTGAGCGCGATATTCGGCCAGCAGACTCTTGGTGTTGTCCTTGCTCTCTTGCACGTTCGGCTGATCGAAAGGATCGATGCCCAGCAGGGCTCCCGCCACAGCCGTGGCCACTTCCCAACGGAAGAACTCGGCGCCGAGATCAAGAACATCATGCAGGATAATCCGGATCACCGGATGCCCCGCTACTTCGAGCGCTTTGAGCGTCGCTTCGGTGGCCTCGTCGGCCTCAGACACAAGCTTGATTTGTACGAAAACCCGATCCTGCCCATAGCCCGCCGGATCGCGTAACGCCTCGCCCGCCACGGGGACCAGCCCCTTCCCTTCCTTGCCCGTGCTCTCGGCGATGAGTTGCTCCACCCAATCGGCAAAGGTCGCGATGGTCGGAGAGACCACAAAGGTGATTTTGTCGCGGCCACTCAGCCCGGCTTGGCCTATGGCCGCGCCCAGGATGAAACCGGGACTGTCTTTCGCGGCCACTCCCGCGGCACAGGCCGCCGCCATATGCGTGGCGCGATCGAGTAACCCGTGAACATGAACGCCAGCCAGGGCAGCCGGCACCATGCCAAAATTCGAGAGGGCCGAATAGCGGCCGCCGATGTCCGCTTGCCCCGGAAAGATGCGCCGAAAGTTCTTCTCTTTGGCCAGCTTCTCGAGCGATGTCCCGGGATCCGTAATGGCCACAAAATTCTCGCCTGCCCGCTCGCCCTTTACCGACCGCACGCGGTCATAAAAGTACTGGAAGAAGCTCATTGTCTCGGTGGTCCCACCCGACTTGCTTGAGACCACAAAGAGCGTGTTGGCGAGGTCGATCGAATCTTCCACGGCAGCGACGCTGGCGGGGACCGTGGAATCCAGCACCGACAATTGCAAAAATCCGGGCTTGGTGCCAAACGTGGCGCGGCACACATCCGGGCAAAGGCTGCTGCCGCCCATACCCAGCAAAACTTGGTGGGTAAAGCCCGCACCCTTGACTTCCTGGGAGAAACTCTCGATGGCATCCAATTGTGCAAGGATGGTCTGCGGCACTGTCAGCCACCCGAGGGCGTTGCGGATGATCTTTTGATGCCCGGGATCCTGTTTCCATAGCGTTGCGTCACGATCCCACAACCGGCGCGGAAAGTCTTGCGCCTGCAGCCGGCCGAGCGCCGCGTCCGTGGCCCCCTGCGTGCTAACCGCGATTCCAGTCGGCTGCACTGACGGCGCCGAAGAGTATTGGCGGCGCTTTTCGCCAAGTGCGGCCAGTAGCTTTTCGTAATCTTTGGTGAATAACTCGACTCCCTGGTCCTCCAACTTCCGCGTGATGACCGCCAGGTCGATTCCCTCTTCCGCCAATTGCTGCATTACGGTCCTGGCTTCATCCAAACCCTCTTCAATTCGCGTGGCGGGCTTCCCGTGGTCGCGATAGGCCGCTAGCGACGGTACCGGCATGGTATTGACCGTGTCGGGACCAATGAGCGTGTCAATGTAAAGGGTATCGCTGTAATGAGGATTCTTGGTGCCGGTGGAAGCCCATAGCATGCGCTGCACCCGCGCGCCCTTTTGCGCCAAAGCCTGGGAACGCGGACTGGCGAAGATTTCCTTGAACTTTACATAGGCGAGCTTGGCATTGGCAATGGCGGTCTTGCCCTGCAACCACTCCAGCCGCCGCTTCTCCTCCGCACTCTTCGCCGCGGAAAGTTTCACTTGGAGTTCCTGGTCAACCATCACGTCGATGCGGCTCACAAAGAAGCTGGCCACTGAGGCAATGCGATTGAGCGGCTTCCCCTCGCGCGCCAGTTTTTCCAGCGCCGCGATGTAGGCCCATGCCACTTCCGCGTAACGCTCGATGGCAAACAGCAGGGTGATATTGATATTGATGCCCTCGCCCAGGAGCCGCTCAATGGCAGGCAGGCCCTCTGCCGTTCCCGGAATCTTCACCAGGATGTTCGGCCTGTTAACTTCCCGCCACAAGCGGCGCGCTTCCGCAATCGAGCCCTGCGTATCGCGAGCCAAGGTTGGCGCCACTTCGATGCTGACAAACCCATCCCGGCCTTCGGTGGAATCATAAACGGGGCGGAAGATATCGGCGGCGGTGCGAATGTCCTCGACTTCCAGGGATTCGAAGATAAGCGGCGTCTCTTTGCCGGCCTCCACCAGTTTCCGGATCGCATCGTCATAGTCGGTGCCGGCGGAAATGGCCTTCTCGAAAATGCTGGGGTTGGACGTTACTCCCGAAACGCCGTCGTCATCGATCAACTTTTTCAAATGCCCGGTAGTGAGCTCCGAGCGCCGAATGTAATCGAACCAAACGCTCTGGCCCAAGGTGTTCAAGACTCGCAGTGGATTCGTGCTCATAAGAGAATATTCCTCCTTCATTCGCCACACGGCAGACATCGAAGCCGCGCCTGAAACGTGCAACTTTGCCATACGTCCAGGCGGTACTCCCGCGTTCATTTCGCGCTGGTGGATATCGCTCCACCTTAATGGATCAAGACCTTACGCCCTGAGTCAATCAGCGGCCCAAAAGCTCGTGCGCCAGCTTAACGATGTTGGTCCCGGTAAAGCCAAGCTTCTCAGCGATGACTTTGTACGGAGCGGACGCACCAAAGCGATTGATTCCGTGCACGGCGCCTTTGGTCCCCACATACCGTTCCCAGCCGAAAGGCACCCCAGCCTCCACGGCAAGGCGCGCCGTTACACTCGGCGGCAGCACTTCGTCCCGATAGGACTGCGGCTGTTTTTCGAAAAGGTCCCACGAAGGCATGCTCACTAAACGCGCCGCAATGCCTTCCGCGCTCAACTTCTCGTAAGCCTCGCGCGTCGGCGCCACCTCGGATCCGGTGGCAATCAAAATGAGTTCCGGCATCTTGCCCTTGGAATCGCCAAGAACGTACGCACCCTTTTCCAGTCCGTCTGCCGCGGCGTACTTGCTGCGATCGATAATCGGCAAGACTTGGCGGGTCAACATCAAAGCCACGGGGCCTTTGTGTTCGATGGCCACCCGCCACGCGACTGCGGTTTCGTTGGCATCGGCGGGGCGGATGGAGCAGAGATGGGGAATGACGCGGCAAGCCGCCAAGTGCTCAATCGGCTCGTGCGTGGGGCCGTCCTCGCCCAGAAAAACGCTGTCATGCGTGAAGACGTAAATCGCGTGGGCGTCCATGAGCGACGAGAGACGCAGCGCCGGCCGCAGGTAGTCGGAAAAGACGAAGAACGTAGCGCCGTAAGGAATCAATCCGCTCAGGGCCATACCGTTGATGATCGCGCCCATCGCATGTTCGCGAACCCCAAAGTGGAAGTTGCGCCCGCCGTAATTGCCGGCCTCAAAATCCTTTTCACCTTTGATCAGAGTATTGGTGGAAGGCGCCAAGTCTGCTGAGCCTCCGAGCAAGGTGGGAAGAACAGGTGAAATGGCGTTTAAGACCTTACCCGATGCTTGCCGCGTCGCCATCGGCTTTTCCGAGGAGCTGAAGGTGGGAATCTTCGCCTGCCAGCCCGGCGTCAATTCGCCGGTCGTAAACCGGTCCCACTCCGCCGCCAGATCCGGAAATGCCTGGCGGTAGGCCGCTAACTTGCCTTGCCACTCGGCCTCAGCTTTGGCGCCTTTCTCAAGAGCCAAGCGAAAATGCGCGCGTGCCTTTTCCGGCACTAGGAATGCGGGCTCCAATGGCCAGCCTAGGTTTTCCTTAGTGAGTTTAACTTCCTCGACCCCAAGGGCCGTGCCGTGCGCCTCCGCGGTGTCATGTTTGTTGGGGCTGCCGTAACCGATGTGCGTCCGAATCATGATGATCGAAGGCCGTCCGCGCTCAGCTTGGGCGGCGCGAATAGCCGCATCGATAGCTGCCAGATCATTACCGTCCTCAAGCTTTTGCACAAACCACCCGTAGGCTTCGAAGCGCTTGGCGCGGTCCTCCGTGAACGCAAGTTGGGTGGAGCCCTCGATGGAGATGTGATTATCGTCGTAGAAATAAATCAGGTTGTCGAGCTGCAAGTGGCCAGCCAAGGAGGCGGCTTCCGACGATATGCCTTCCATCAAATCGCCATCGCCGGCGATAGCATAAACCTTGTAATCCACAATCTCATGGCCCGGGCGATTGAAATGCGCGGCCAGATACTTCTGGGCAATCGCCATGCCGACACCGTTGCCGAAGCCCTGTCCCAATGGACCCGTGGTGGTCTCAATTCCAGGGACCAGCCAATGCTCGGGATGGCCCGGCGTTTTACTACCCCACTGCCGAAACTGTTGCAACTCCGAAATCGGCATGTCGTATCCCGTCAAATGCAACAAACTGTACAGCAGCATCGAGCCATGCCCCGCGGAGAGCACAAAACGGTCGCGGTTCGGCCAAGCGGGTTTAGCCGGATCATGTTTCAGGTAGCGGGTCCAGAGCACATACGCCATCGGCGCGGCCCCCATGGGCATGCCCGGATGGCCGGAGTTGGCTTTCTGCACCGCATCGACGGCCAAGAAGCGAATGGTGTTGATGCAGAGCTGGTCGAGCTGCGACGGGCTCAAACTGGAATTAGAGGTAGCAGTAGCGGTTTGACCTTCCAAGAGATTAGCCCTCCACGGTATGAGATCGGTTCAGAATTCTAAACAAATCTGACGCGGCAGTCCCCTGCTCAACACCTTGAAAGCCCTATGAGGCTTAGATGCCGCCAAGACCCGAAAGGAGACTGCTAGAATATTTGATTATAGTATATCGCCGACGTCCACGGTTTGCAGATTCTGGACATCTTGATCGATGAAACGACACGAGTTAAACGCCGTAAAACTCCGCGCACCCGAAGCGCTGCTCGATATGAGGATTTGGGCGACTCCCCCGCTAGCGCTGAATTCGCGCCGAACCGCCTTTGGCGAAAGCCCGCACCTGGTCAACGGTAGCCATGGTGGTATCACCCGGGTACGTGGTCAGTAACGCGCCGTGGGCCCAGCCGAGCTTTACCGCCTCTTCCGGTTCCTCACCGGTTAGCAACCCGTAAAAGAAGCCGGACGCGAAACCGTCACCGCCGCCCACGCGATCGAGAACGTCGAGTTCGGCGGTTGGCGCCAGATATGTCTTGCCATCGATCCAGGCTACCGCGCTCCAACCGTGCCGGCTACTCGAGTGCACCTCGCGGAGGGTCGTCGCTACAATTTTGACGTGGGGGTATTTCGTCACCACCTTGTCAATCATGCCGAAGAAGGCGCTGGGATCGAGTTTGGATTTCGCTGCGACCTCCGGACCGGGAACGCCCAGGCCCATTTGCAGGTCTTCTTCGTTTCCCACCAGAACGTCCACATACTCGACGATGCGCGCAATCACGGCGAGGGCTCGCTCGTGGCCGCCCCAAATGTTCCAGAGCTTGGCACGGTAGTTCAGATCAAACGAAGTGATCGCGCCCGCCGCCTTGGCCGCCTTCATGGCCTCCGCGATGAGCTGCCCGGTGGTTTCAGACAACGCCGCGAAAATCCCTCCGCTATGAAACCAGCGGACACCGGCGCCAAAGATGGATTTCCAATCAAAATCCCCAGGTTTGAGCAAAGCCCCGGCCTCGTTGGCGCGGTTATAGAAGACCACGGGAGCGCGTACGCCGAACCCGCGATCACTGTACACGGCAGCCATGTTGGGGCCGTTCACGCCATTGTGCTTAAAATGCTTGTAGAAAGCCTTCACGCCCATGGCGCGCACCCGCTCGGCAATCAGATCGCCCACGGGATAATCCACCATTGCCGACGCCACGCCCGTTTGCAGGCGAAAGCAGTCTGACAGATTGGCGGCGCAGTTGAATTCGCCACCGCTGACGTGGATTTGACATTCGGTAGCCTTACGAAACGGAATAATGCCGGGATCAAGACGGTGAACAAGGGCGCCCAGAGACAAGAAATCCAGGGCGCCCGCAGGTTGAATGCTGAGACCGTATTTCATGATTGACCTTTTCTATGCGTTATATTGGCCGGAGGCTACCTTGCCGCCCTTGCCGGTCCAGTTAGTATGGAAGAACTCGCCGCGCGGCTTGTCCACGCGCTCATAAGTGTGCGCGCCGAAGAAGTCGCGTTGCGCTTGCAGCAGGTTGGCAGGCAGGCGTCCGGTGCGATAACCGTCGTAAAATGCCAGCGCGGTGGTGAATGCGGGCGTGGGCACACCGCCCTTGACCGCGTGGGCGATGGCGCGCCGCCAACCCGCTTGATAACTTGTTAAAGCTTTGGTGAAGAATTTATTCACGAGCAGGTTGCTGAGCTGCGGATTCTCGTCATAGGCTTCCTTGATCTTGCCGAGGAAGCGGCTGCGGATGATGCACCCGCCGCGCCACATCAAGGCGATGCCACCGAAATTCAAGTTCCACTTCTGGTCCTTGGCAGCTTCGCGCAACAGCATGTAACCCTGCGCGTAGGAAATAATCTTGGAACAATATAGCGCGCGGCGAACCTCTTCCGTGAAGGTCGCGCGGTCGAGTTTTCCTGTGGAACGCCGGGGCCCTTTGAGGATAGCCGACGCCGCGACGCGTTCGTCCTTGATCGCCGAGAGACACCGGGAGAACACCGCTTCCCCAATCAGCGTCACCGGCATGCCCAAGTCAAGAGCGCTGAGGCATGTCCACTTTCCCGTACCTTTCTGGCCGGCGGTATCGAGGATTTTATCCACGATGGGCGTGCCATCGTCATCTTTCTTGGCGAAGATCTGGCTGGTGATGTCGATGAGGTAGCTGTCGAGTTCACCTTTGTTCCAATCGGCGAACACTTCGTGAAGTTCGTCGGCAGTAAGGCCCAGTACGTCCTTCATTAATTGATAGGCCTCGCAGATCAATTGCATGTCGCCGTACTCGATGCCGTTGTGCACCATCTTCACATAATGCCCCGCACCGTCTTCGCCCACCCAATCGCAGCAAGGAGTACCGTCTTCAACCTTGGCAGCGATAGCCTGGAAGATTTCTTTCACATGCGGCCAAGCGGCAGGATTGCCTCCCGGCATGATCGAGGGGCCATTGCGCGCCCCTTCTTCGCCTCCGGATACACCGGTACCGATAAAAAGTATGCCCTTCTCGGCAAGATATTTCGTGCGACGGCTGGAATCCGGCCAGTGTGAATTGCCCCCATCAATGATGATGTCGCCGTTTTCGAGGTGCGGCAGAATATCTTCAATCATGTGGTCAACAGCGTCGCCCGCCTTCACCATCAGCATGACGCGCCGCGGCGGTTTGAGTAATTGAATAAATTCGGCCATCGAATGCGCGCCGACCACCTGTGTACCGGCTGCTTCATTGTTCAGAAAATCATCCACCTTGGACACGGTGCGATTAAATACCGCCACCTTATATCCGTGGTCGTTCATATTCAAAACCAGATTCTGGCCCATGACCGCCAGACCAATCAGTCCTATATCGCAACTTGCGTTTGACATATTTCCTCCTACCAAATTTCGTGCATGAGCGAGCATCCCGCCCTTATCGACCGGGGACGCTTCGAGCCCTGTAAATTAAGGCGTTCGCGTGCAAAACGCTCCAGTGTTTGCTCCTCCCGATATCGAAAGCGTGGCAGCACAACCCCACGATTAATATACATTCATCGACTCGGGTTTTTCATTTTATCCAAACTCACCGGTTTTGTGTCGTTAAGTTTTGCGCGAGAGCAGCGGCATAGACAGCATGTCGTTCTGAATGCGGACCCAACCACCCAGGGACGCTGCCTGTGGTTCTGACGCAAACACGTCAATTGCCCAGGGTATTCAATCCTATTCGCGCTTGCCGCGTTCCCACTCTCAGCATAAAATGCGGACGTTCAAGGGTATTGCACTCTTGGTATTTTGTGAGTAAAGGATAACTGTGCCCGTAGCGGACATCACTGTTCATCCCGATCAGACTGTGCGAATCACTTCTCCTGCGGGCTTTCCCGTGCGAGAGGATGTAGCTTTCACAAACCTTCGCGGCGCCGAGCGAGGCAGCGAAGTCAGGTGGGCCAAGCGGGAGATCAAAAAGCTTCAGGAGCCACTCCGGAAAATCCTTGAACCCGGCGAAGTAGTGCTATACCTCGCACGCGGACAGATTATGCCCGGAAAACTCCAGCGCTATACGCAGGGCACGCAATCCCACTATTTGGCGCCTGCGGCGCTGATTTTGACGAATCGCCGGCTGCTGCATCTATCACTGAAGTGGAATGGGCGATGGAACAGGAATCTGCGGAGCGCCCATTGGGGCGACGTGAAGGAAGCTCATGTAACAAGCCTGCTCTACGGGAGACTCCATCTCGAATATCGCCAGGGATCGAAGGAAACCTATTGGCGAATCCCCAAGAATGCGGCAAAGAAAATTCAGCTCCTGCTGGACGTCTTGCTGCCGGCGCCCGACGGTGAGACGTCGCCAGCGCTGGCGATGGCGAGTTTCTGTCCTGACTGCGTTGCGGCCCTTTCGCCGGGCGTTTACCAATGCCGCCAATGCGGATTGAAGTTCAAGAACGGGAAAACGTTGCTGCTCCACGCGCTTTTGGTCCCGGGCGGTGCGTACTTCTACGTTGGGCTCGATTTATTCGGAGTGGCACACGCTGCCGTCGATGTTGCTATCTTGTCTTCAATGATCGTTTGGGCGCTAGCAGCCGTTGGCAGGGTCCAGCCACGCTTGCGCGCAGGAACTCCGGCAACCAAGTTCACATACGTAGCGGTTGTGGCCTTCCTTCTCTCTGCTCTAGTGTTTGACGTCTGTATGTCAATCAAGGTGGCTCGAAATGCCATTCGGACCTTCATCCCGAACGCGTGAGGTCGAACTTTGGTTGCGCCCGCCCCGCGGCGCTGTGATAAGTTTGTTGCAGCAATATTGAAACGAATAATTCGTAGCCCGGGAGCACCCATGCATATTCTTTTTCGTTTCGGAGTAACTTTTTTGCTGATGGCACTCTGTTCCGTTGCCCAAGCCAAACACATCATGACCTTTGAAGACTTGGCCAGAGTGCAAAGGATCGCCGACCCGCAATTGTCGCCGGATGGCAAGTGGATCGCCTACGAAGTTGGTGTGGTCGATCTCGCGGCGAACAAAACGGCCAAACACATTTGGGTGATTTCCGCTGAGGGCGGAGAGCCGCGACAGCTCACGCGCGGCGACGGTTCCGACACGCGCCCACGGTGGTCCCCTGAGGGGAAATCACTGGCTTTCATTTCCACGCGCGGGGGCAACTCACAAGTTTGGATCCTGCCATTCGACGGCGGCGATCCCCGGCCTCTCACTTCCCTCTCGACTGAAGCCGATGGCGTTACCTGGGCGGCTCATGGCGACATGGTGCTCTTCACTTCGCAGGTCTATCCCGATTGTGCGGACGAGGCCTGCAATGCGCGCCGGCTGAAAGAAACGGCGGAAAGCAAGGTTAAAGCGCAAATCTTCACCGAACTGCTCTTCCGCCATTGGGACTCCTGGCGTGAGGGCCGGTACACGCACCTTTTCGCTGTCTCCTCGAAAGGCGGCACGCCTCGCGACCTGACTCCCGGCGCGTTCGATTCGCCTACTTTTTTCCTCGGCGCTCCCGATGGCTACGCGATTTCGCCGGACGGCACGGAAGTTTGCTACACGTCGAATCGCAGCAAGGGGTCCGCAGGCCAATCGGCGGCGGCTTGGACCACCAACAATGATCTCTACATCGTTGGCACGCAAAGCGGCGAACCACTCAACATAACCAGCGACAATCCGGGCTCGGACGCGTCGCCCCAGTATTCTCCCAACGGCCGCTATATTGCCTACACTTCCCAGGCACGCAATGGTTACGAGTCCGATTTGTTCCGCCTGCGTGCGTACGATCGCGAGACCAGCAAAACCATCGACCTTACACCCGGATTTGACCAGTGGGTGGGCGGATTCGCCTGGGCGCCCGACAACAACACGATCTATTTCACGGCCCCTGACCACGCCCATCAGCCGGTCTTCAAGACTTCCGTAACCGAGCCTAAAGTGGAAAAGGTTCTGGAGGGCATGAATGACGACCTTACGGTGAGCCCCGATGGCACGTGGCTGCTACTGACCCGAACCAGCCTCACGCAACCGGCCGCAATCTATCGCGTGGCATTGCCAGGCGGCTCGACCACAGTACTAACCCACGAAAACGATGCCTTGCTGGCCGATCTCGACATGAATACGGCTGAATCCGTGACTACACCGGGCGCGCTGGGAGCAGAGATCGAAAGCCTCATGCTGAAGCCGCCGGGCTTCGACCCGAGTAAGAAGTACCCGGGCCTGCTGCTGGTTCATGGCGGCCCGCAGAGCGCCTGGGAAGATGCCTGGAGCTATCGCTGGAATGCCCAGATGTTCGCCGCCCGCGGATATGTGGTTCTGATGACCAACTTCCACGGCTCAACGGGCTATGGGCAGAAATTCGTGGAAGAAATTTCCGGCGATTGGGGCGGCGCGCCCTTCCATGACTTGATGAACGCTGCGGACTATCTCGAGAAGCTGGATTATGTCGATAAAACGCGGATGGTAGCCGCAGGTGCCTCCTTCGGCGGATTCATGATCAACTGGATTGCCGGTCACACCGACCGCTTCAAGGCACTGGTCTCACACGACGGTGACTTTGATAATCACAGTATGGCCGGCGAAACGGAAGAACTGTGGTTCGACGAGTGGGAATTCAAGGGACTGCCTTGGGAGAAGGAATCCCTGGCGCTACGCGAGAAATGGTCGCCTTCGAACTTCGTGCAGAACGTCAAGACGCCCATGCTGCTGATTGAAGGCGCGAAGGACTTCCGCGTGCCGGAAGGCCAGGCGTTCCAACTGTTCTCGGCCCTGCAACGGCGCGGCATCAAATCCAAACTGCTGTATTTCCCCGATGAAGGCCACTGGGTCCTGAAACCGCAGAATAGCCAGTTGTGGTATCAGACGGTGTTGGGGTGGCTGGATGAGCACATCAAGTAGCTGAAACCCGACCGATCACAGTCGAGAGCCGTGAGCAAAACGCCATGCAGAACACAGTGGCAAACAAGGAGGCTGGAAGTCTAGAGGAAGCAAGGTGAAGGCGCTTGACATCGAATCATAAATGCATCAATATGCATATATGCGTACAACCATTGATTTACCGGAAAACCTGTATCGAACGCTCAAAGCCCGTGCTGGGATGAGTGGCATAACGTTGCGGCAGTTGGTACAACAAGTGATCGAGCAAGGATTGCGGTCGCCCAGAAGTGAGGGCGCCACGAGCAGGCACACTCCTCCTCCAGTGATAATTCCCCCTCGCGGAGTACCCATTCCTGCGCTGTCGCGCGAACAGATTAGACGGACTGAAGAAGAGGAGGATGAGGCCAAGTATGCGGGACTTGCTTGATGCTAGTGTGTGGCTACCATTAAGCGCCCCGGAACACGCCCATTACCATCGCGCGCGGCGCTACTGGGATGTGGAGTCCGCAAGCGAACTGGCCTTTTGCCGCGTGACAGCGTTGGCACTCCTACGACACCTGACCAATACGACAATCCTGGGCAGTGCGGCCTTGGATGGCGGCGCAGCTTGGGAGGCCCTCGAAACCTGGCTCTCGGTTCCACAGGTTACCCTACTCCCTGAACCGCCGGGCGTGGATGAATTGTTGGCGCAATGGGCCAGAAAGCTTGACCTGCGCACCGGACAGTGGACCGACGCATACCTCGCTGCCTTCGCGGCGGCGAGTGGCAGTCGACTGATTGCATTCGACAACGATTTCCATCGTTACCCTGGGATCGAGTTCCTGCACTTGAAGGCATAAGGAAATCTGGCTAAGCCACTCTCTGCAAATGTCCCCCGTGCACAGAACCGGACCCCACCGGATTTGCTACTTCAGCCACGACTTGCGGGAGCCTCCCCATGTCCATATCGACCGCGAGCGGTTTTCCCCAAAGTTCTGGTTGCAGCCTGTAAGCTTGGCGCGTAATCTTGGATTTAGCGCGAGGGAATCACGGAGGATACAGTCACTCCTTGAGGATCATCAAACAGAACTCATGGAGGCTTGGCATGGGAATTTTGGCGACGAACGCTGACGAACGGGTTGCGGATGCTCGGTTTACTGAAGATGAACTCTGCGTCACGTTGAGGGACGGCCGCACGATCAGCGTTCCTCTGACGTGGTATCCAAGACTCCTGCACGCGACGAAGAAGCAACGAAAGAACTGGGAAACGTGCGCAGCCGGTTATGGTATTCACTGGCCCGACATCGATGAGGACTTGAGCACCGAAGGATTGTTACGCGGGGCTCCAGCACCACGTGCGCTCACGATGAAACCATGACCATAAAACGCCGTGGAAAGTCCTTCGTCGTCTGTGTTCACAACAAGGGTTACGAGGTCTCGCTCGATTTTCGCAAGATTTACCGAGCCATTCCTGACACTTCTGCGGAGCGACACAAATTGCAGAAGGTCATCGACGAATCGGGAGAGGATTACCTGTATCCGCAGAACTATTTCTTGCCCATTGAGCTACCCAAGGCCCTGGAAGAGGCAGTGTTGGCGGTGGCGTAACGACGCGCAGGGGCGCCCAGACGACGTAGCGCAGACCTGTTTTCCAAGGTCTGCGGGTTTTCCACCGGCGAACACGAAGAACCGCGGACCTTGGAAAGCAGGTCCGCGCTACCTTGCTTTTGACTGCTGACTGTCGGCTGTAAGCCGTCAGCTCATGAGGATCACAATGACCAAAGACGAAATCATCCGCAAAAAGCAAGAATACCTTTTCAACTGTGTCACCACCTACTTCAAAGACCCGATGGTGATTGACCATGCCAAGGGTCAGTACGTTTGGGACATCGAGGGCAAGCAGTTCCTCGACTTCCTGGGCGGCATCGTGACGGTCAGCGTGGGGCATTCGAACCCCAAGGTGACGGAGAAGATCAAGGCGCAGATCGACAAGGTCCAGCACACGTCCACGCTCTTCGTCACGGAAGCCTTGGTGAACCTGGCGGAAAAGGTTGCCTCGATTGCCCCCGGCAGACTGAAGAAGAGCTATTTTACCAACAGCGGCACAGAAGCCAATGAAGTGGCCATCCTTACGGCTCGCATGTACACGGGCAACTATGAACTGCTGGCGCTGCGTCATGGATACAGCGGCCACTCGCACCTCACCAAGTCGCTCACCGGGCTGCACACCTACCGCAAGGCCGGAGTAATTCCTTACGGCATCGTGCAGGCCCCGGGACCGTACTGCTATCGCTGTCCATACGGGCTGACCTACCCGAGCTGCGATCTCCATTGCGCGAAGGACATTGAGGAAGTCATTAAGACCTCCACCAGCGGTCAGATCGCCGGCATGTTGGCTGAGACGATCTTGGGGTTGGGTGGGTTCATCGTGCCGCCCCCCGGCTATTTCAAGATCGTCGCTAACATCGTGCGCAACTACGGGGGTTTGTTCATCTCCGACGAAGTACAAGCCGCCTGGGGACGTACCGGCAAGAAGTGGTGGGGCATCGAGCACTGGGAGGTGGAACCCGACATCATCACCAGCGCCAAAAGCATGGCCAACGGCGTGCCCATCGGGCTCACGCTGACGCGCCCGGAAATTGCCGACGCCTACAAGGGTCTGACCATTTCCACTTTCGGAGGGAACACTGTAGCCTGTGTGGCTGCCAAAGCCACCATCGACTTGATTGAAGAAGACCGCTTGATGGACAACGCGGAGACCGTTGGCAATCACTTCCACGCCGGCTTGGAGGCTCTCCAGGATAAGCATGCCATTATTGGCGATGTGCGCGGCATGGGCCTGATGCAAGGTATCGAACTTGTGAAGGACCGCGCGAGCAAAGCGCCCGCCACCGATTTGACCAATCAATTGCTTGAGCGCCTGCGCGTGCACGGTCTGCTGGTAGGCAAGGGCGGCCTATACGGCAACGTGGTGCGCATGTCGCCGCCGCTCAATATTTCCAAGGGCGACGTGGACACCGCGCTCGCCGCGCTGGATAAGGGTTTGGCAGAGGTCGAGGCAACGTAGCGCAGGGCCCGCTCTCCGGCCCTGCGGCTTTTCCAGCGGCGCTGGCCTCAGGCCGAACGCCGTTCGGCCCTACCTGGCGCGTGAAAACTCTCGCCGCAAATAGCCACCCACACATGAGGATAGTTCCATGACCGGTATACCCGTACTCCATGTTGAAGCCGATTGCATTGCCCGCGCCTGGGAGGAATCACTACTCTTGCTCCACAAGCAAGGCTGTGACATCAAGACGCAGTACGACAAGCCTGGCGACCCACCGAGCAAAGATGCAACGATGACGATCACCATCGCCGACCCGCTCAAGGAGCCGATGATTCACCGCGATTTTCCCGGCGGCCCCGAGGATCTTCAGGAATATGTGATGGAGGTTCTGGAAGGCATCAAGGACCACCTGGTGCGCGATCAGCGCGATCCGGGCGACACGCGGTGGGAATACACCTACCATCAGCGGCTGTTCCGCTATGCCGTCCCCACGCTTGCTCCGATCGACCAGATCGACACTCTTTGCCGCAAGCTGGCAGAGACACCTTACACGCGACGCGCCCAGGCCATCACCTGGAAGGTTTGGGAGGACAATGACTGCTACGATCCCGCCTGCCTCCAGAGCATATGGTGCCGGATCACAGCAGAAAACGGTTCCCCGGTGTTGAGCATGAACGTGCGCTTTCGCTCCAACGACGCCTACAAGGCTGCCTTCATGAATATTTTCGCCTTGGTGGAAATGCAGAGGCGCATTGCCGTGCGGGTTTCGGAACTCTCCGGCCGGAAGGTGGAAGTGGGCCGCTACTGCCACATGGCCGATAGCTACCACCTCTATGGTTCCTACTTTCAAGAGTTCGAAGCGCGCTTTCTCGGCGCGGTGGCCAAGCGCAGCTTCGAGCAGCGTACCCTGTGCTATGCCGACTTGCGCGAACTAATGGAAGAAGCCCGCCCGGCAATTCTGGAGAAAGCACGAACGATGGGACAGTAGCCGGTCTTCTCACCAGACTCCGAGTTCCTAAGGGAGTGGCCGGGCGCCCCCCCCCAAACCCGCTTCGTTTTTTCTTGACAACAAAACATCTTTAGGCTACGATCATGGGTCGCGTGGCAAGGCCAGATGCCTTGTGAACCGCAAGTGCGCAGCAGCAAGTTCGGCAATTAACGACGAGGCAGGCCGACAAATTGCACCAATTGCATTCAGGCTTAATGTCTGCTCCTTGAAAAAACAAACGAAGCTGAGAACTTACTGAAAATAAAGGGCCGAAAAAGCGATTTTCTCAAAACGAAGCTGATAACTTACTGAAAACAAACCTGCTTACAATAAACCATATAAACATTCAAAACTGGTGCAAGATGTCCGATTCATCCGATTCAAAGGGCGTCAAATTGTCGCTGGAGAAGGACAGAACAGGCAGGGCGATAAATTCCGGCCAGGGTTGCAAGGCTTGGTCATCGGCCTTCAGTTCGAAGTAATCTGTACTCCATCGATATCACCGTGGCTATTTCGTCTGCGCTTTGCCGGGCGGATTCGTTGCGGGCTTGCCGGACGCGGGGCCTTTGGTCTCGGTTTGCTTCGTACCGGCAGCCGGGGCAACGGCGTGGGCGGTGCGTTTTCGGCCTTTGAACTCTGGCGCGATGTTTTTCATGGGGGTCGCTCGCCCCTGCTTGTCGCGCTCGGCAATGTTTAATTCGTTCTCGCAGGAAGCCAGGTTCGTTTGCGCCGTCAGTTGAACGTTGTCCTGGTTCTTCAGCAGATACGACAAGTGCGGTTCAATCAACTGTTGTAAGTCGAAAAGCTGGTTTGCCGCCTGGCTGTATTGCGCTCCAAAGCTCGGGTTCTCGTACTGCGACACGCTGTGAGCCACTCCGTCCACACGCGGCAGCACTGCGCTGATGGCTACATAGGTCTGAAATCCCAGGTACAGACTGTCCGGACGGGCTTCAAACTGCCCGCGCCACTCCTCCTCGCCCGCCATCGCCTTGCGCAGCGACTCCATGCTCTGGTTGAAGGACTGGCGCACCTCGGGGGGCATCTTCCATTTATCCGGATGCACTTGGGCAAGCAGGTCGTTCAAACGATATTGTGCAAGCCAGATTCTGTGCATCAGGGCCTTCACCTGTTGAGGTTCCAGATGGCCCGCCGCGCTGGCTTCGTCGGACGGCACCGCGGGCGCTTGCGAGGGTGGCCCGATCGTCTCCGTCTGCACGTCCTGCGACGAGGGTAGATTGGGGTGCGGCGGTAGTGGTTTCTTTTGGGCAGATGATTGCCCGAAAATAGTAAGCGGACACGCAACGGCCAACACCGCTAGAAAAGACAATCTCATCGCTGACCTCACTACTGATTTAGAAGGCTGGAACGCGCAGAAAGATGGCAGGACGTAAGCAACGCAAACTCTTGCAGCACTGCTGCGCTTCACGGATTGGAAACTACCGGGCAGATTCCTGCACTTCCACACCAAATTTGAAGTGGGGGCGAGGAATGCCGCGGCCCCATCGGTTCGCTTCCCAGCGGGCTTGCAGGAACTTGATGTCGGGCCGCTGCTCCAAGTCCAATGCCGCGGGTGTAACGCCGGCATAGAATTTTTGCGGGAACCAAAAGAGCGCCTGCGTTCCCCAGTTCTGGCCGTCAGCCGAGCCCCATATGGAAACATGCAGCGATTCTTGTTCCAGAACCTCCGTAATCTCCAAAATCAGCAAAAGCGTCTTGCCGGCCAGCGCTCCCAGTTCCAGCGGAGCGCCGTGTCCCGAGCCCTCTGCCATATTGCCGGCGGGCACCAAATAACTAACAGAAGCATTTGCCATGACGCTGCTACTCATACGTTAGACCGGGGTGCTCCCTACCAAGCTGTGCATCGTACCACATGCGTTTGGGAAAGAGGAAGTGAAACGGAATATCGATACTCGTGTCATGGGAAAAGGGTTACCTTTTGGACGGTTCGCCTTTACCGACGGTTTATTTTGGAGAGCAAACGCAACATCTCGATGTAGAGCCACACCAGAGTTACGAGCAGGCCAAAGGCGCAATACCATTCCATAAACTTCGGCGCTCCGCTCGCAACGCCGCTATCAACCAGGTCAAAGTCGAGGACCAGATTCAAAGCCGCAATGATTACGACGAACAGACTGAATCCGATGCCCACGATCCCGCTGTTGTAAATGTAGGGAATGTGAATGCCGAAGAATCCCAAGCCCATGGTGGCCAGATAGACGACCATAATCCCACCGGTTGCGGCGACGACACCCATCTTGAAGTTCTGGGTCGCTTTCACGAGCCCGGAGGTATAGGCGATCAGCATCGCCAGGAGCGTGCCAAAAGTCAGGGCAACGGCCTGGATCGCGATCCCCGGATATCTTGCTTCGAATGTTGCCGAGAGGGCCCCAAGAAGAAGCCCTTCCAAAATTGCATAGAGCGGCGCCGTGAAAACTGCCCATTCTTTCTTGAAGATGGTCACCATGGCGACAATGAATCCACCGATTAACCCCAAAACAAGCCACGGGACAGCGGCGGCGGGATTCGTGCGGTAGGCGTTCCAGGTGAATGTCGCGGAGACCGCGACGAGCGTCAACAGGATGCCGGTTTTGTTGACCGTCCCCTGCAAAGTCATTGAGAGCGCGGCGTCGGCGCCCGTTCGAACGCTGTCAAAGGTCTTGGGCCTCAGAGCCGGATTCGCCGTTCTAAAAAGTGCCATGCGATCCTCCTTACCAACGCCATGTGGGATTCATTTTCCGCTTTCGTACCACTCTACTTTGGAGGTTTGGCCGAGTCAAGCAGTGGGACGTGGCGGGGGTGCGATATGAAACTGGGGGCCGGAGGCCTCCGCCGGTGCTGTGGGCGTCCCGCCCACGAAAAAAATGCCATCTCCACCACTGAGGCACTGAGACACAGAGAAAAATACCCTTTCTTTTCTAGCCTCTGCGCCTCGGCGCCGCAGTGGCGAAGAGGCGTTCGACGATTTCTTCACACGTTCTCCCGCCCGTGTTGTGGCATGGCCAAGATTGCCATGCCACCCCCCACTGGGCAAGAAGCCCACGCTACAGGCTTCTTGTCGTGATGCCCGGCTCGGCGCGAAATGAAGCAGGTGGCAGATGGGAAATACCCTCACCTACCACCTACGATCTACCGCCTACCGCTCTTCTCAATATTGGGGGCGAATGTGGATGCTGCCGCTGAAGGACGTCAGCTCGAGGGAGGCTCTGCCGGTGTTGTGTGTTCCCAGCAGGCTATTCGATGCTCCCCGCGGTGAAGCCGCTTCCCGCCGGTGGGTCATGGGCATGGTATTGATCACTTTGCCTTTTTGGGTCTTGGCGCTCAATTCGTAGGAGGCGGAAGCGGGGCAAACGATATCCACGTCGCCGCTATACGCAGAGAGAATATAATCACCGCGATCCATAAAATCGCCCTCATATAGAATGCGCCCGGAAGTCGTGCTGCCATGGAGCAATGTGGTCGTCGGTGAAACAAAATGCAGATTGCCGGTTATAGAGTACGCGTCCACGTTACCCGAGGGCCGAATAATTTCGATGTCCCCCGCCACGGAATGCACGGAGAGATGGCCGGAGTAGTCGCGGATAGAAATGTCACCACCCACGGATTGCACGTTAGCGTCCGCTTGCATCCCTTCCATCCGGATTCGTCCCTGGGGATTCCGGATTTCCAAACTGGCGCCCACAGGAACATCCAAGGTGTAGTCGACCGTCTGTTCGTCGGAGGGCAAAGCCGGATCCAAAAGGTGAGTGGAGAAATGGATCCTGTCCGCGGGGCCCGTATTAGGCAGAAACTCGCTATCCACTTCCAGGCGCGGAGAAGCCAGGGTGTAAACCACGTGCATTTGGGCCTTATCCCACCCCCGCACCAGGACGTGACCCTTCAGATTATTCAAACTGATCCGCGGTTCACGCGTGGTATCAAACGTCTTTTCGAGCCGTCCTTCGCCCGCAGCCCACATGACGACAGCGGTGAGAAGAATAGCCACGAGCAGGTGCAGGACTGGCCTGACCGTCCTCAAGCTTACGATAACCCGGTTTATCAACCCCGTGTCCCCTTCACTAACGCCCGTCGAACTCCAACGCAGAAGACAAGACTTCAGCCTTTCTCGTATACGCTGTTAACAGGTAGTCATGCGCCAGCGTATTTCTGGGCTCGTCTCGCAACGAGGCCAGGCATTCCTTAATTGAACCATCCAGGGAGACCAGGCTCTTTTCGTACGTGGCCTTAAGGTCAGGAGCCATGGATGCTTCGTTCGCTTTAAAACTGCTTTCCAAATCGGAAACCACTCCCGCTAGAGTCCCGACGTCACCCACCGGCAATGCCGATGCGATCTGGGCGGCGGCGGGAGAAGTAGCCGCCTCATCCGAACCTGCCCAGCGCTGAAGGCTGTGGGAAGGCAATGTCAGCACTGTTCCCAGAACGACTAAAGCGCTCAAAACGCCCAAGGGGACCGCGTGGGGAAAAATGCGCCACGCCAGGATCTGCCGCCACCCGCTGACCGGCGTACCGAAAGCGCCCTCCGCTTCCAACCGGGCGCGCACGTTGGCCCAAACTACGCGGGAAGGTTCTTCCTGAGGAAGATCGCGCGCTGCCTGCCGGATCGATTGGAGGTCCGCCAGCAGTGCGCCGCACCGAGTGCAATCCAGGGCGTGGGCAGCGATGAAGGGCCGCGCTTCGCCTTCCAGATAAGTTTCCAATTCCTCGTCAAACCGCACGCAAGGGGGGACGCTGAAAGCTCCCTCCGCCGCTAGCTTCGCGCGCAGTTTAGCCCAAACCGTAGGCGAAGGTTCTTCGAGCGGCAGCGCGCCGGACGCCAGCCGAATCGATTGGACGTCTGCCAGCAGAGTGGCGCAGGACGGGCACTCCTGTGCGTGGGAAATAACGAAAGGACGCGCTTCGCCCTCTAGATAAGCCTCCAACTCGCCATCGAACTGCGCGCAGGCAGGGGCGGCAAAAACCGCCTCCGCCGCTAGCCTCGCGCGCACGTGGGCCCAAACCATGGGGGAGGGTTCTTCGAACGGCAGCGCCCGAGCCGCCTGTTGAATCGACTGGAGGTCGGCCAGCAGGGCTCCGCATGTCGCGCACTCTTTTGCGTGAGAAGCGATGAAGGGCCGCGCTTCGCCTTCCAGGAACGGTTCCAGCTCGTTATTGAACCGCGAGCAGACGGCAACCGACTTGTATCGGCTTTCTTCCATAATGCCTCTTACACTTCTTCCACGGGGTCCCCGGCCGGAAGTGATTCATGAGCAGCTCTAATACCGCGGTCCTGAACCAAGCGCTCGCGCAGCTTCATGCGAGCTTTGTGCAGTTGCGACTTGGAATTTCCTACTGAGCATTTCATGATCTCGGCAATCTCGTTGTGCTCGTAGCCTTCCACATCGTGCAGCACAAAGACCGTCCGGTAGCCCGGGGGCAAATCCGCAATTGCTTTCTGCAAACCAATACGATCAACCGAGCCTGTCAGCCGCCGGTCGTCACTGCCGTAATCCCGTTTGACCGGCTCGTCTTGCGAAGTGTCCGTCTCGTCGAGCGAAATCTGTTGCAATCCCTTCTTGCGCAAGTGCATCAGGACTACGTTTACCGCCAGACGATGGAGCCATGTCGAGAAGGCCGACTCACCGCGGAAAGTCGAAATCTTGCGAAAGAGCTGGAGGAATGCCTCCTGGGTCAGATCCTCCGCTTCCGCAGTGTTGCCCGTCATGCGCAGGCATAGCGAGTACACTCGCCGCTTGTGTGTTTCAAACAGCGCTGCGAACGCTTCCTCGTCGCCGCGCTGTGCACGCGCGATAAGCTGAGCTTCCGTTACAGCTTTCGTTGCCGGTGTCTTGTTCGTATCCAAGAAGTTTCACTGCCGGCCGCACCTCAACTCGTTTGTTGAGATGCGGGGCGAGATTTTCGAGTTGTATTCTTTCTGACGGTAACCAAGTTCCAGCGGTTACGGATTGCTAACCCCCGGCGCCCAGGGGGGGAACCAGGGCGATTTCGCTGAAGCGGCACCACATGGGCGCCACGGCCCATTGTGGCAGGGCCGCCCTGGCCATGTCCAGAAAGGACACGCCGCGCGTACCCTTATTGGCTTCCAGCGATCCGGATGACCGCTTTTCCCACACCGATGTTACCCGAGGTGTCGGCGGCGCGCAAAGCCAGGATGTGCTCTCCGGGCGCCAGATGATTGAACTTCAGGGTAAAGGTTTCCTTACGCGAATCCACGATGCCGTCATCAGACAATACGTCCTGCCAATCCTGCCCGTCCAGCGAGGCATCCGCGCCCCGCAACGGAGATGTGGCGTCCTCCGCTGAGAATTGCACCTCGGCCCTGAAACCGTTCACGGTGAGCTTTACAACTTCGACGTCCGGGGGCGTATTGTCTACCCAGAATGGCGCGCTCAGCAACTCGGACTTTCGCTCCAAGTTAGGAGGGTTAGACTCTTCGTCCGACGCAACCAGACGAGCCACGTATTTGCCGTCCGCCAAGGTATTGGGTTCAATTGTGTAGGTGGTTTGGTGTAATTTGTCTTTGAGCAAATGCCACTCCCGCTCATCCGTAGCCTTCACATAGAGTGCGTAAGTCAATTGGTCGCCATTGGGATCTTCGGCCTGCCAAGCAAGGGATATCGGAGTCTTTCCGGCGGAGGATGACTGCGGCGTGGCGGTAAAACCCACTGAGGGTGAAGCGCTGACAGTGATGCCGTTGCCCATGGGTAGATTCACAGTCGCCCCCGCTACGCCCGTTCTCTCGCCTGAGGCGCTGACGATAAGCGAATGAATTTGCGGTGGAAGGTTTTGGTTTAGATAAGAGATCGTCACTTCATCCAGTGTGGGGGAATCTGTTGCGGAGGCGCGGAATGCCGCCTTCCACTGCATGTAGCGGGCGGGCGGATTCTTTAGCGCCTCACCGCTGGGATTGCTGTATGGTCCGGTCCAATCGCTCCAGGTAGGGTCGGGACGATCGGAGTTCCCTGAGCGCGTGTAGAACTGCAACGCGCAGCCTGCGGGGACATCACCTCTCCAGGCTAAGACTCCCCAGCGCGAAACGAACTTCGTGTCCTTCACGGGCGATTCGAAGGTGCCTTCGTGGGCCGGTGATGCTCCAATGCGGAACAATTTGGCCACGTTGCTTGTGGCGGCATAGAGGTCCGTGCCGCCGAACAGAAGCCTGGTGGCAAGCGACTCGTGGGTTTCAGTGAGAATCGTGAGTTCTTCGCTGTTAGGTTTAGGATCGAGGTCGAAAACCCGGCCGTTGCTGTCTGTAGTAAACAGCACGTGGTCATTCCGAACCGCAAGACCGAAGATGCTCTCGTTTCCGGAACTCCAAATGGTTTCTGCCGATGAATCGGGAGAGATCTCAACCAGAGCTCCCCGCCCGCCGCCCAACTGCAAGGGAAACATTGGGGCAACCTGGGGCGTCGAACGGTTGAAGCTCGGCGTCCTGGTTTCTGCTGGCGGGGCTTGCCCTTTGGCGGCAGACTCAGGTTCCGCCGAGGCAGTAACAGTGATGGTCGCGACACCCCCACCCGCGCCGCCTTGACTGGGTGCCAGCAGCAGGTCAGGCGATCCCTTGCTGCCGGCTCCGCCAAGCGTCGCGGCAAAGATATCGCCCCGCGAATCCACTGCCAAGTCATGAACCTCCGGCAGCGCCGCCTGATAAATCACGAAGGCTTTCCCCTGGGGCGAGATGCGATAAATCAAGCCATTCGGGACGCTGCCGGCCAGAAGATTGCCCTGGGGGTCCATCCTCAGGCACATAATGTGTGTCTGCTTACTGTCAAAGAAAACCTCTCCCTTGCCGGAAGGCTCCACGCGAAAAATTTGGCCCTTGTCACCGGTGGCGACGTACAACCGCCCTTGTGAGTCGAACTGGAGCGCCCAAATATACTTCGTCTTCGGATCGTAGAAAACGCTGGACTTGCCATCGGCCGTGACTTTGTAAACCTTGCCCTCAGGGGAGCTGCCTGCATAGAGAACCCCGTCTGGGCCGACTGCCAGGGCGAAGATGTCGGGTTCGCTCGCCGTCAACAGTGGGGTGGATTTTTGGTCAGAGCCGACGCGGAAGACTTTGCCCTGGTGTCCGGTGCCGACGTAAAGGTTGCCGTGCGAATCGCGAGCGAGGGAGAGGGCGAGCGCTTCCTCGGGGCTGAAGACGACTTGCGCCTCGGGCGCCAGGGTCAAATCCCCTTCTTTGCTCAGGGAAACCCCCGTAAGGGTTCCTTGAAGGAATTCATCGAAGGAGCCAACTTGCCAGAAGGTTGTTTCCACGCCGTACGCGGGCAGGACAATTGCCAAGACCAGGAGCACTCTGCGAACGAATCTACCGAGTTTCATTCCCCAACCTTTCGACAGCAGTGGTTCGTCGCTACCGGTAAGTGGCTAGCCACCCACCAGTAGCCAGCGCGCATCACATCCCCGTGCTTGCCACTTTGAGGATTAGCGTCTTCTGTCCATGGATCGCGTAGGCCGTCGGTTTGGTTTCAAAATCGCCCACCACCGACGTCCCGCTGAACATCACGTTGGATGAGGAGGCGGGATCCGCCATTAAAGTCTGTACGAGGGAAGGCGGAGGCGACGGATATTCGTCCCCCTGCATCACGAAGGAGCGCTCGGGTGACATCAAGAGGGCGTAGACGCGATTGTTCCGCCGCATCCGGTTCAAGGCGTGAACCAATTGTTGCGAGTCGCGCGCCGCTCCACCCAACGCGGAAAAGCGAAATTCCATGGCATTGATGTTCGCCCCCCCGCCCACCACGACTGAGAGCATCTTGTCTGTCACGCTCGCGGGCACGTCCACTGGAATTTTTTCGGTGGTGGTGGCGCCCCCGGGCAGGCGGAGGAGTGCGGTTACTTCCAGATGGTCTCCTGGCCGCACTTCGGATTTCGTGCTCCACACCTGTTCGATGGTGGCACTCCGTCTTTCGTCCAGCGAGTCGACACTGAGGCTAATGTCTTTCACCTTAAGGTCGGGGAATCCGCTGGACATCAACAGGGCCAGCGGCGTCGCCACAGTGGCTCCCACCATGCTTGACGTCCCCACCTCACCGGAGAGCACATCCTCCAGATCCACAATTTGGCCGTCGGCCAAACGAATCTGGGCCTTTATATTCAGGGTGGAAGTCCCAATCGAACGCTCGGTGACGCTGAGCGCGGAGGTCACCGCAAGATTGAGGAGGATGGGGGAAAGAAACGGCTCGTCGATCATTTCGAAGTTGTAATCGGATTTCCTGTTAAGCGTCGAACCCAGATCCACATGGACGGGAATCATCGGAGGAGTTTCCCCTCCGACCTGGCCATAAATGGCATCAAAGCGGTCCTGCTGGATAGTGCCGACGATCGCGCCGGGCGTATCCAACTTGAACGACGAAGCAATGCTGGGCACCACCACGAGGACGTGTGCCGGCGCGAACGGAAACTGCGCTGGACCCTCCGCCAGAACCTGGTGTCCACACGCGTAAAGGTTGTTACCTTGACGCAAAGTAACCGTGCAGTCGATGTTCAGGTTCAAGTCGCCTTGCACCAGCAGCAGGCTGATCATGGAACCGGGTTCGAGATCGGTAGGGCTCGGCGGCATTTTCTGTGTACCGCCGGAAATCGCACCACCCTGCGTGGGTTCCAGCCCCATGCGGCGGAGCTGCGGCGCAAAAAGGTCGACGGCGGCATTGGAGAAGCCTCCAAAGCGCAAAGGAAGCAGCAGGCTGGACAACCCAGTGGTTTCTCTCGCATCGGGAGGCGGTGAGAGGCTTTGCGCGGCGTCTTCATTCACAACCACGCGGCCCAAGTCCGGCGATCCACCCGCGATGTTAGTAATACGAATGCTGTCATTGGGGGACATATGCGCCGATGCAGCCGGCTGAGAGGGCACCACGGACAGCATTTCCTCAATCGGAGTGATCCCGGCGATCGCCTCCTTGGACAGTGGAAATGAGCGTGAAACCGCGCCTATCAGCTTCCCATCCACATAGACCGGGCTGCCGCTCATGCCGGAAATCACGCCCGTGATTGCAAGAGGCCCCCCCGAAAGCCTCGCCAAAATGAGATCCCGTTGAGGGGCGATGGCGTTTTTCAGGACGCCCAGGATTTCCACTTGGAATTCCTCAATCTTGTCGCCTTCGAAAATAGTTCTCCCCACACCTTTCAGTCCGGGGCGGACCTCGCTAAGCGGAAAAATTGGTGGGCTGGCCTGGCCCAGCAGGCAGCTAGCAAGAATCAAAACTAACGCAAGGCTGGGAAGCAGTCGCCTTAATAGCATCATAGCTGGCACAGGCTCATAAGCTCTGGACAGAGTTCCAGTCTAAGGAGAATCGCTAGATTGGTCAAGCAAAGCCGCGACGCGCCAAGGGAATACCCCTGGCCCGGGCGGCGATCCATACCTTAGATGAGAGTTTCAACGCTTACGTCTCCTTAGAAACCTACGAAATTGCGGGTTAGGCGTTGGCGGAAGGGAAAGGAGTCTCGGTGTATACTCGTCCTGCCCACCAGGCGTAGAAAGATCCTGATGAATAGGAGGAATCGTATGTGGATATTTGTGGCCCTCGCCGTCATTCTAATGTTCATTGCCGCAGTGGGTGTGGTTGCTATCCCCTTCCTGAGCTGGCGGCGCCTGCCGGAAGGTGCGCTGATAAACGGCATGTCCCTTGTCAAAGATGGCTTCGTCAGCGCAGGCGTCGTGCCGTTGAACGACCGCGAGGTAGCATTAATCGACGCTGGCAATGATGTCGAAGGGAAGGCCCTGCTCGCGGAACTGTCCCGCCGTGGCCTGGGTCCCGATAACGTGAAGGTGATTCTGTTGACTCATGGCCATTCCGACCACACCGGGGGGATCGCGAAATTCCCCAAGGCGCAGGTAATGGCGCTGGCAACCGAAGTGGACGTGGTGGAAGGACGTTCCGCGGGGGGAGGTCCGATCATGCGTTTCCGTTCCCCGCGGCCGACCGGCATTCACCTTTCGCGAACCCTGCACGATGGCGAGGTCCTGCAATTGGGCCCCTATCAGGTCCGTGTCTTTGCCGTGCCGGGGCACACGCCGGGATGCGCCGCCTACGCCGTCGGGGAGAATCTGTTCCTGGGCGATAGCGCTAACCAAGGGAAAGACGGTCGCCTCAAGCCGGCGCCCTGGATCTTCACCGCCAGTGCGGCGCAGAATCGGCAATCTCTGGTGGATCTCGCCCACCGCCTGGCCGGCGACAACAGTATCAAGACGCTCGTGTTCGCCCACACCGCGCCGCTAGAGCGAGGATTGGATCCGCTGATGGAATTTGCCAGCCACTTTTGAACCTGACGCAGTGCGACGGAAGCGTAAATGGAGGATTTCACATTGCATTTGCGAAATGACCCCAAGGCCGCTGCGCGCAGATTAGGTATAATGGTGAGTTCCGCTCCGAGGCCGCAGACGCATGTGGGATCGCTATCGAGATTGGATATACGCTTGGGAAACGAGGCTGAACTCCCGCGACAAGAACCGCGTGGTGCGTCCGCTCGACTGGGGTCTTGAGTGGACCGAACACTGGCCGGTTGTAAATGGCACGCGTGAATCGGCGCCCAGTAACCCTGCGGCTTATTTTGCCCAACTGAACCAGCAGGTTGTTTCCCACAGCGATGACTTCTACGCCTACCGAACCCCCTCCGATTTTCGTTTGGAGAACGGCTTTCTGCTCTTCACTTCTCCGGTGCATACGCCGCACGCGGTGAACAACCTGGCGCGAGCGCGCTGGTTCCCCTCCAAAGGCCGTCGCGCGCTCATCGTGTTGCCGCAGTGGAACGCCGACGCCGAAGGCCACAATGGCCTTTGCCGAGTATTCAATAAGATGGGAATTTCGGCGTTGCGCCTGAGCCTGCCCTACCACGACTATCGCAAGCCGGCGGAAACCGAACGCGCCGATTACGCCTGCTCCGCGAATATCGGGCGCACCATCGACGCCGGGCGCCAAGCCGTCATTGATGCGCGCTCCTGTATCGATTGGTTGGAGACGCAGGGTTACACAGAGTTCGGAACCGTCGGCACCAGCCTGGGCTCTTGCTATGCCTTCCTAACCAGCGCCCATGATGCACGTCTGCGCGTGAACCTCTTCAATCACTTTTCCGTGACGTTCGGCGACGTGGTTTGGACGGGCCAATCCACGCGCCACGTGCGGCAGGGCATCGAGCACGACATCGATCAGGAGACTCTGCGCCGCGCCTGGCTAGCCATCAGTCCGTTTTCCTACGTCGATAAGTTCGCGCGCTGGCCCAAGAAATCGCTGCTGATTTACGCCGTCTACGATTTAACTTTCTTACCTGTATACTCCCATCAACTGCTCGCGGAATTCACGCGCCGTGGATTGCCGCATCGCGCCCGCGTCCTGCCCTGCGGCCATTACACGACTGCGGAAACGCCTTTTAAGTTTCTCGACGCATATTACATGGCGTCGTTTTTGCGGACCGCGTTTGACTGAGAGAGCATTCTTTTTTTGACAAAGGCGGAGCAAACGTGAACGGTCCCGAGGTGAGCGGATGATGGATAAGTGGCCACAGGGGGCTAATCTCCATAGCAGCCGGCGGGCTTGCGACATTGTGTCGCCGTTTCCATGCGAATCGCCACGCGCACGAGCAGGTCTACATTAATCGCTGATGGGAAGGGTTTTTGCCAAGCGTGACGACATTTTGTTCCTGCAGAGGCGATCAATGGACTCTGCTGGCAAGGCGTTTATCGGTCTTTTCCGCGCTGCTCACTCGGCCGGAACCAAGGGGCGCCGGCGGGCCAACATGCGAAAGACCCAATAGACTCCGACCGCCGCGGCCAGGTGCTTCAGGGTGTGCCCCTGGACCATCAGATTGAGCCGCAATCGCCCGCGCCGCGCTCCTCACTCGCATACCAGGTCCACACGCTTGCCAAGCCCAGGATCAGCAGCGGTCCCAGCGCGATCAGCCCGCCGCGAAGGTTCGTGAGCTTTCGGCAGGGCTGCGTAAGAGGCCCAGGGCTTACGAGAGGCCTCTTGGGATTAAATCCATTCGTAACGTGAGGGCATTCGACGGGTGTCCTTTCATAAGCTAGGCGTTTTTGGAAGCAAGCGTTTGAGTTCAGGAACAGCCTTCCCCTCGTCGTGGAGGCGTTTTCCGTCCCGCAAGAGATCTTTATCGGAGCCTTCGGCCAGGGTCAGTGATCCACCCCCCTCCAGAAACTAGGGGTGTCCGGCCCGTGCCTGTAGGACTCTCTTCTGCGCCGCAGCAGGCGTCGGCCGCGGCTGCCGCGGGGCACGGCCCTATGGAGCGTAGTCGGTGCCTCTCCAGTAATTCTGGGTGGGCACGTACTCGAAACGATTGGGATCCGCTTTCACCAGCGCGTCAGCCTCGGAGTTCCACAAAGTGCCGTGCCCGATCATGCCGTTGCCATACATGTTGTTGTCCTGAAAGTACGTATTGAGCGCCAGCCACTCCCCCTGGGGACCCTTGACAGAGGCCATTCCCATGCCGCTCTGCTTGGGGTCAAGGTTCCATCCGGCGGGAAGACTAACGGTACCGGTACCATCAGCCAGGCTAACCTGGCGCATGGGAGGAAGGGCGACCCGTGCGCCGCCAGGCGCGGACGCCGGACCTGCGCCCGCTGAGAGATAAACCCGTCTATAGCTGCACATGATCGTCACTCCTTTCTGGTTTATTGGAGATACTACGACGGCACCACTCTGTGCGGTCACGCATCAGGTGCCGCCGAAATCATTTGGCTGGAGTGGGTCGCGGAGGTGGGCGCATTTCAGAGGTAGGCGCATTTCAACCCTCCTACGTGGCTCTTAACACGGGGGGCGTTTACACGTGTCGTACTGCGAAACAATAAGAACCCACAGAGAAACGCAAAGCACGCGTACCTCTGATGTTACCAGCTACCAGCCTACAATTAGCCGTTAGTTCGCCGGCGGTTTGTCGGTGTCCGTCGTTCCTGGTTTCGCTTCTTCCTTGTCGTCAGGGGGCTTGGAGAGATGGAGTTTGAGTATCTCTTTGGCTCCCTTATCGGGATCCACCGGCGTGACCTTGATCCCAGTTGCAGCGGCTCCGGCGGTCCATTTGTAGTAATAGGTTTTGCCCGCCTCCGCCTCAAACCGGGCCCGCTCGTGTTCTTTTTGCCTGGCTTGATTGGCGGCCGCCATGGCGGACATGACGATGCTTCCGTAGTACTCCTTGGGCAATCCGGAGATCACCACAGTACCCGGCGGCACTTCCATGAATGCGTATTCGCTGTTGAGGAGTTTGGCGAGGTGAGTGCCGTTGACGTAAAGCTCGTCGTGTGAGGACGAGCCGGTAAATCTATACGTGCGGTAGATGCAGACGATGGCTTTGCCGCTGGATGGCGCGGGCAGTACGGCGGGAATTTTTGAATCCTGTGCAACGGAGACGGGCCCGGTGAAGAGAAACGCCATCGGAATGAATACGAGCACAAGGCTTGCGAGTGACCTGCAAGCTCCCCTGAGGCAAAACGCCGTGACGCCACTGAAAACATTGTGACGCATGGGAGCCCTCCTTCCCCTAGGTTCGGAATCTGGTGAGCAGTACAGCATTAACGTCGAAGCCGCCACTTTAAGTCTATTCATTGCGTCCTCCACGTAAGTATGTCTTTCAAAGAATGTAAAAGCCACAACCACAAGTTTCATCATGAGATGTTCCTCCTGATGAGGCTGCGTAAAAGAAGGGAAAAATGGTTCAGGATTTTATATCTTGCAGGCTCTCCCGCAGATTCTCCAGCCGGTAAAAAGGCAACCCGCTCCCATACTTCAAAAGCGCCAGCATACTGGACGCGGTGGCGTCATACTTCCCCGTTCCCACGCCGGGCGGAGCCGCGGCCGTGAAGACTTCTCCGCACAGGCTGCAGCGCAGTTTCTGCAAGCGGTACACCGTGGCTTCCAGCGGCGCCTGCCCCACTACCCGCACCAGAACCTGGGGCTCTTTCTGCAGGTAAACTTTCCCCTTCTGACATTCCGGAGCGGATTGCTCGTAAGCCCGTTAGATCCGCAGTTTGTCGCTGTTTTTTGGGTTTGAATCATCGTTTGGCCGAAAGTCCAGATTTCTCCTGAAAAGAAGGGGTTGAAAAAGGTGCTTTTCTTTCGTGGGTCGTACGTGAGTATATTTACTCACGTACCTGGAGTTTCTACATTTGCGACGACCACAAATGTTGTAAAGGGAGACCGAGTTAAGTATAAGTTTCCAGCCCTCGCCCCCTTGGGGGAGAGGGGGGCGGGCATCCGGCGTGGTCATCAGCCGGGGACCGCCGGGTGAGGGGGTCAGGGCTGTGAATACTCCGCATGCCTATCATCATGCCACGCACCCTCGCGTCCACGGCAGGTCGATGGAGAGAAGACCGCGCTTCGTGCTACGACAACAAAAAGGGCAGCAGTTTCCCGGCACCCTGGTTCTTCGGGAGCGCAGTCGTTCGTTCAAGAAGTGGGGAGTCGGGTGGTTGCTACGGGAGGCTTTGGGTTGAGCACGCTCGGTATTGGACCCCCTCACCCGTCCCGCCCCCGCTGGTGAAAGCGCGGGTTGCGGTCCA
>JBKQVI010000534.1:0-12039 GCA_052139985.1 Terriglobia bacterium | reverse complement strand
CCGCGGGTCGTCCCTAATGGGTAAGGGAAGGCCGCGGACCTACAAAGCAGGTCCGCGCTACGCTGCTGTCAGCTCTTAGCTAATTCGCTGCGGGCGCTGGACTTTTAGCAGATGCCTGCTTCACCTTGCTGGCCAAATCTGTGAAAGCCAATTGATCCTTCACGGCCATTTCCGCAAGCATCTTGCGATCCAGTTCGATCCCCAGCGTTTTCAGTCCGTGAATAAACTGGCTATAGGTGAGCTCGTGCGAGCGAGCGGCGGCGCTGATGCGAAGGATCCAGAGCCTGCGGAAATCGCGCTTTTTGCGACGCCGGTCGCGGAAGGCATATCGACCGGCCTTATCCGCGGCTTCCTTCATCGAGCGGTAGAGCTTGCTTTTGGTGAGGAAATAGCCTTTGGTGAGCTTGGAAAGCTTTTTGCGGTTGGCGCGGCGCACAGTGCCGCGCTTAACTCGAGGCATGGGTTTCTCCTTTTTGAAAGAATTTAGAAGTTAGAAGCTGGAAGTCAGAATCACAAAACCAGATCGCATATTCTTTGCTTCTGGCTTCTAACTTCTGCACTTTGGGGCAGTGAAGGCACCCTATTGGCCTCGGTTTAGCCCTCCCGCACCCTTAAGAACAGTGGTTAGTGGCGAGTTGTTAGTGGTTAGCCTTGTCCACTTTCCATTGCCTAAAAGCAGCTACTAGCAACTAATAACTAGCCACCAGCCACTGCTTTTCCTACCTTCCGTACGGCAACATGCGGAGAACCTGCGCCTCGTTCGCGGGCGATAGTTCCACTGCCGTGCCCAGCCGCCGCTTGCGCTTGCTGGACTTGGACGTCAGAATATGGCGTGCAAAAGAATGGTGGCGCATGACCTTGCCGGTTCCGGTAATCTTGAACCTCTTGGCAGCGCCCTTGTGGGTCTTGAGCTTGAGTTTGACTTTCGTGACCTTAGCCAAATCTATCCTCCTGAAGATCCTTGTGACCCCGCGGGCTTGGCCGAGGCCGTGACTGGAACGTTGGGTTTGACGGGCGATGACGGGGGAGGCCCTTGCGCGTGGCTCGCCGGAGGGCGCGGTGATGACGGTCCTCCGCTTTTGCCCGCTGCTTTCTTGGGCGCCAGAATGGCGGTCAGGTTCGGACCTTCGAGCCGCGGCCGCGCTTCCACCTGCCCAGCTTCTCCCACATCCTGAATCAATCGGTCGATCATATCAAAGCCCAAGTTGCGATGCGCCATCTCGCGTCCGCGGAACATGATCGTGACCTTGACCTTCGCGCCTTCCTGGAGAAAATCCACCACCTTGTTCCGCTTCGTCTCAAAATCGTGCACTGACGTGCGGGGCCGCATCTTGACTTCTTTCAGCCCAATGGACTTCTGATTCTTGCGCGCCTCGTGTTGCCGTTTGCTGAGTTGGTAAAGGTACTTCCCATAATTGATGACGCGGCATACTGGCGGATTGGCTGTAGGGGCGACCTCCACCAAGTCCAAGCCCTGAGCCTTTGCGAGTTTCAGGGCCTCGAAGGGCACCATTATTCCGAGTTGCGCCCCCTCCTCATCGATAACTCGGATCTCCTTGGCGCGAATCCTCTCATTCACTCGAACAAATCGGTCGGCGATAAATCTTCCCTCCCAGCCCCAACGGGGGCCCTAATGACTACACGTTGCTTCCCAGCCTGGAGACCACCCGGTCCAAAAGCTATCGCCTAGCTTACCATTTTGTGGCTCGGCTGTCGATAAGCTGTCGGGTCCAATCGACGAACTCGGCCAGAGGGCGAGTTCCGGCGTCGCCGGTATCCCGACGGCGAACCGACACACTGCGGCTTTGGGCTTCCCGATCTCCCACCACCAACATGAAGGGAATCTTCTGCAATTGGGCGTCGCGAATCCGCGCGTTCAACTTCTCATTGCGATCATCCAACTGGGCACGAACTTTGGCGCGGCGAAGCTCTTCGAAAACCTCCCGCGCATACGCCGCGTGTTTATCGCTGATCGGCAACACAACCGCTTGCACCGGCGCCAACCACACGGGAAAGGCGCCCGTGTAGTGCTCGATGAGGACTCCGAAGAATCGTTCGATGGATCCCAACAACGCCCGATGGACCATCACCGGCGTGTGCAATTGCCCATCGGGACCGACGTACTCCAACCCGAATCGCCGCGGCAGGTTGAAATCAAACTGCACGGTGGTGAGCTGCCATGGCCGGCCGATTGCGTCTACCAGTTTGATGTCAATCTTCGGTCCATAAAAAACCGCTTCGCCCGGCATATATTTAAACGGAATATCCATGCGCTTCAGCGTGTTCATTAGCGCACCTTCTGCCAGGTTCCATTCGTCTACCGTACCTGCGTAGTGTTCCGGGTCCGCGGGGTCGCGAGCGGAAAGCTCCACTTGATATTCATCGAAGCCGAAGGTCTTGAGTACAAGATGGGCAAAGTCCACGCAGGCCTGAACCTCCGCCTCTAACTGCTCAGGCATGCAAAAGATGTGCGCGTCATCCTGCGTGAACCCGCGCACACGCAACAGCCCGTGCATCACTCCCGAACGCTCGTACCGATAAACCGTGCCGAGTTCCGCCAGCCGCATGGGCAGCTCGCGATAACTCCGCGCGCGCGACTTGTAAATCAGAATGTGGCCAGGGCAGTTCATTGGCTTGAGCTGGTACTTGTCGTTCTCAACGTCCATCACCCCGAACATGTTCTCGCGATAAAAGTTGGCGTGGCCACTGATCTCCCACAGATGCAGCCGCATGGCATGAGGAGTGTAGACCATGTCATATCCGCGGGCAGTCAGCTCATCGCGCAGCCAGTCCTCAATCTCCCGGCGAATCACACCGCCCTTGGGATGCCAGAAGATCATCCCCGGTCCGGCATCGTCCTGAATACTGAAAAGGTCCAAGTCTTTGCCCAGACGGCGGTGGTCCCGTTTCTTGGCCTCTTCGACCTGTTTGAGAAAAGCATCCAGGTCCTTCTGACTGGAAAAGGCGGTTCCATAGATGCGCTGCATCGGGTGCGAGTGCTCATCGCCTTTCCAGTGAGCTCCCGCTACGCTCAAAAGCTTGAATGCCTTGATGCGACCCGTGGAAGGGATGTGCGGTCCACGGCAGAAGTCCAGGAACTTGCCGGTTCGATACGCGGAAAACACCGGGTCAGCCTTTTCCTGAATCAATTGGCATTTCAGGAACTCGCCCATCCGCTCAAAAACCTTCAACCCTTCTTCCTTCGGAAAATACACGCGCTCATTTGGCAAGTTGGCCTGAACGAGCTCCTGCATCTTCGCCTCAATCTTCTTCAGATCGTCTTCCGTAAAAGGCTTCTCTCGATAGAAGTCGTAATAAAAACCGTTCTCGGTAGGCGGCCCGATGCCGGGATGCGCGTCAGGGAAAAGTTCGGTGACGGCGGCGGCCAGCAAGTGCGCGGTGGAATGGCGGAAAATCTCTAGCCCTTCGGCCGACGACGGCATGATAAATTGTATCGGTCCGTCCGTGTCCAGTTGGGTCGAGAGATCAACCAACCGGTCACCGTACTTAGCCGCCAAGGCTTCGGCCGCGAGGCGCGAACCGATTGATTTGGCTACCTCCAGCGCGGACGTGCCTTGGGAAAACTCTCGGATTGTTCCATCGGGAAATGTGAGGTTGGGCATTGGCTAGTCGGCTTCCTGCCTACAGGATATAAGCTGCTACTATATCAACGAGTATCCACAACGGTCAAACGCTAGAGACCCACGGCGGTGCATCGCGTGACAGTTAGGATCGAGGTGTGTTATTTGTTTGTGCTATGGTAAGATCGAAGGGCTTCGCGTGTGGCCGATGCACGGGCTGTACCTTCCTTCCCATCTTGGATAACCCGCCATTCCTAGCAACTCCCCGACGCTACTTGTAATCTAATGGACTAAATGTCGTTGCAGCGCACTTGGGCCTTCGGATAGAGTAAATTATAGTCTGGTGGCAGCCTTGGTTTCGAGGAATATGCCATCGAATTGAGTTGTCTGGCGACAAAGGGGGAAGAGGGAGGAAGCATGAAGACAGTTGATCTGATCCCGGCCTGGGGCCGCATCTTACAGGGTCAGAAGCCTTTCTTGTCAATCGAGATTACTAAGGAATGCCCCCTGAAGTGTCCCGGGTGCTACGCCTATGGCCCGGACCATTTGGGCGGCGCCGCCACGCTTCGTGAGCTCAGCGACACCAAAGGCGAGGCCTTAGTGGCAGGGGTCCTGGGATTGGTTCGGCGCTTTCGCCCGCTGCACGTCTCCATTGTGGGGGGTGAGCCGCTCGTGCGCTACCGTGAGCTGGAAGTCCTGCTTCCCAAGCTGGAGGCCATGGGTATCGAAGTGATGCTGGTCACAAGCGCCGTCCGGCCCATACCCGAATCGTGGCGCAAACTCTCCAACCTCTACCTTGCCATTTCCATCGACGGTCTTCAGCCTGAACACGACCGCCGCCGGACGCCCGCCACTTACGACCGCATCCTGAAGCACATCGCGGGGCATAGGATTAACGTCCACTGCACGATTACCCGGCAGCAAGTTCAGCGGCAGGGTTACCTGGAGGAGTTTGCGACTTTCTGGTCCCAGCGGCCGGAGGTGAGGAAGATCTGGTTCAGCCTGTACACCCCCCAGGAAGGCGAGGTGAGCGAAGAACGCCTGACCACTCGTGATCGCGCCAAAGTTCTGGAGGAGCTTCGCCGCCTGCGCCGCATCTTCCCACTCATGGAAATGGGGGACCGGATACTCAAGGGATTCCAGGACCCGCCCACGTCGCCCCAGGAATGCATTTTCGCGCAGACCACCGCGTGCGTTTCGTCCGACTTCACCACCGCCATCACCCCCTGCCAGTTTGGCGGCCGTCCGGTGTGCAGTGAATGCGGCTGTATCGCTTCCGCCGGTCTCGCCTCTTTCGCAAGATACAAGCTGGCGGGATTGGTGCAGATTGGCTCGCTTTTCACCGCATCCAGGCGATTCGGCGAGCGGATGGCCAGCGAAACCGCGTGACCGTCTCGACCACTCCTCGACCTCGGCCGGTGATTATTAAACTGCCGGGACAACGCACGTTAAGCGTTGATCTAAGTGTGTAAAGCCCGCAAAGCGGGCGTTGTCATTTGGCCCACGGTGAGCCAGCCGTGGGGACCTTGGCGAGAGTAACAGCGAGCCCCGTAGGGGCGACGTCAGGGCAACAGTTTGACATGATGCCGCCCCTACGGGGCTGTTGCATTTTCGGGAGCCCAATAACCCACGGCTGGCTCGCCATGGGCCAGAGGATCTCGCCGCTACGCGGCTTCTGAATAAGGCCGACGCCTAGGTTAGCGCTTATGGAACAAGGCCTAGGAGCCTGTCGGAGACAGATTTTGTTGCACGTAGAATCAACAAGTTAGCGAGATGATACTGTCTTTAAGTTATTGATTCTTAGTTGAGAAGCCATTATTTCCGACACCCTCCTCGGGTACCAACCCCCTCTGTTAGGGTTCCATACGTGGCAAGCGCCGCAGCAATTTAGTCATGCCAAGAAACCCGGCGGGCAGCGCCCGCCGGGTAAGACCAGGCAAATAAAAGACCTACTGGCTAAACGCCACTCCGCTAAAGCCAGCGACACCGACTGAGTTCGACGTCGCCACAGGTGTCAAGTCGCCGTAGGCATCAATGGAGAAAACGCTGACATAACCTTCGCCGCCGGCAGCGAAAATGACGGCGAGCCACTTGTGATCGCGCGACACCGTGATGTCCGTGGGCGAGCCCGGCAAGGGTATCGATTTGTAGAACACCCCGCCTTGGCCGTCGCTGAAGAATATGGAGATGGCCTGCCCGGGGGAATTACCCGTATACCAAGCGCTTCCCGGCCCTTTGGCCACCCAGCAGGGGGCGTTGGTGGGATAAGACGGCGTCGGACCGGCAATCGGGAAAACAGTCCGGCTCTCGTTCACAATCGCGAAGCTATCGACGCTGTGGGCCGGAGTGAATCCCAGAATGTCTCCCCAGAACGCTTCTCCCAACGGGACGGTGTTGGCGTTGCTGGGAAGGGTTACAGTGGCACTTGTCCCCGTGAGCGCCCCTAAACGCGTGAGCGGCAGTTGCAGGACGGATCCTGACGTCAGGGTGACCGCCGCCCAACTCTTGCCGACCGCGATCTGTGCCGCCGAAGGATCCGCGAGGCCGACCACGGCTCCATCGACATTGCCCCATGGCCACGCATGACTCTCGGCGCAATTCGTGCCGACCACAAAGAGATGCTCCTCGGTGAGTGCGACCGAATCGGGTTTCACGCAGCCGGGAGAAAGCTTTATGGTTTGCCCGATGGCGATGAAATCGTCGTACCGCACCAATTTGCTGACGCTATTTGATCCGTAATTGGCTACAGCTCCGAAATCGTCCTTGAACTGTAGGATTCCAGCGTTCGTGCTGGCGCCTCCATTACCCCCCGTCGGCAGCATGTCCACCATCGATAGCCAAGGCGCCGCCCCTCGATTCAGTTTGAACACAACAACATTGTTGCCGCTGGTGCTATTCGTGCTCGTGAGCACAAAGACGTCACGCCCATCCTCGCCTGCAACCGCCAACGCGGCTGCGAGAAATACCGCCGCCAGCACGCTGCCGGTGCGACACAGTTTGATCTTCAAGGTATCGTCCTCCTTCATTGGATTGGAATTTTCCCTGCCCCGATGGAGAAATCAGTCAGCGCTTCCCCCGAACAACGGAAGCGTAATTCCTCCCTCATCGACTATGTCGCGCCGGAAACGAAAATCCCCCGCAAGAAAATTTCAGGAAATTGATTTCGGTCCCACTGAAGCGGTAAGGAGGGTGGTGGATGTATGACTCAAAAGTCAAAACAGGAGAGGTAGCGTGGGCGTCTCGCCCGCCGGGGCGTGGGCATCCTGCCCTCGCCTCCCTGGCGGGAGCGGGACGCTCCGGCGACAGCGGGCGGGACGCCCATGGGCGCTAAGGTAACGCGCAGAGGTGTCGGCAAGCCCGCCAAGCGGGTGCGGTCATGTAGCCCACGGCGAGCCAGCCGTGAAAAAAAAAGACGACATACCTCAACTCGCCAAAAGAGCCCCCGCAAGGGGGCGATATCTGACCCGAGTTCACAGAAAGCCGAGTACGCTCCGTGGCAGGTCTTCGCCGGTTGCGGAGCAGTTCCAGCGCCCGTTGGATGACTTCACCGGGGCCCTGGTAAGCGCCGGACCGGAGCGCCTCCGCAATCAGCCGCTCGTGTTCGGGCTGCAAGGTGATGGGCATGGGCATATCTGCTTCCACGCTATCACCGCACTCCTGGTGCTGGCGGCGGTCAGGGCTCAGTTGTAGCCACGGTCACTGCCTTTGTGACCGTGGGCTCTTGGAAGGTGGGACGGAAAAGCCCGCGGACAGAAAAGCACTGTCCGTGGCTACCCGGCTACGCTTCTACATACCGTGGTTCTAGCATGGCCTTTCCGTGGTTTTTCTTCGTCGGTAATCTGGTAAGATATAGGCGATAGGCAAGGTTGTGAGAGGGTAGGACTCAAGATGTCAAAACAGCTTCTCTCGAAGTGAGGAATATTGGCGCTGAAACTATACATCGCATACGGAACCGCCGCCGACCAGGTGATCGCGCTGCGTTTGCAGGCTCTGGCGGCTGTCAACGGTCTCAGCGTCTACGTTCCGCCCGCCCACACGCGCCAGCCAGCCTCGACCGAGATTGAGCCGCAAATCTTAGACAAGCTCTTGAGTTCGGATATCATCTTAGGCGTTGTCACCACGGGTATATCTGAGGTCTGCCGACAGGAGCTTAATACCGCCCAAAGCTTCGATAAGAAGCCGATCGTGATGGCCGATCTCGCGTTGGCCCCGTCGCTGCAAGACCACTTCCCGGGTAATGTCGTCGTCATCGATCCCGCAAACCCGGCGGAGGCAGAGCAGCAGTTTGTGCAAATTCTAAAGCAGGCCAAAATTGAGCAAGCGGCCAAAACGGCGTTGATTGCACTCGGCACCTTGGCGTTGGGACTTATGTTATTTGCTCCTCAGGATTGATGGAAAGACGCCCTTGGCAAAGCCCGCCGGAGTAATTGACTCATCTTGTGTTATCGCATTAGACGCCTTGGACCTACTGCCGCAGCTCACCTACCTGTTTGATCGTCTCCTCGTTCCGAAGGCCGTGCGGGAAGAGCTATATCGCAGGCGGCGGACCAAGGACCGCATCAATGCCCTACTGAGAGAATATGCCTTCATTGATCTGTGCACCGGCTATGATCAGACGGCTGTCGACCTGTTGCTGATTGAGCGCCGTCTGAAGGGCAGGGAATGGCCAGGCAAAGCCGAAGCGGTTCTTCAGAACAAAAAAGACCGGGGCGAGGCCGAAGCTGTGGTTCAAGCCACGGAACACGGAGCTATGGTGGTGGTTGACGAAGATTGGGGGCGTAAGCTTGCCAAGGGCCACCGACTCGATTACCACGGGACAATTTGGGTTCTTGAACGTCTATGTGACCTCAAGCTTCTTGCTCCGGCCACGGTGCGCCAAGATCTTGTGAGGCTCAGGGAGTTGGGCATCCGCTTTCCCCTCCGATCCGCCAACGATCTCCTGGAGCGTCTCGGCGAACAGCCAATCTGACCTAACCAGCCCAGGATTGTGGCGTAACTGCCTAGACAGGGCAGATCATCGGTTTCCCGGTCGGCGGCGATGTTGCCTTCGGTGGGCCGTGCATCGGTCGGGGTTATTAGCAAGAGTCTCGGAGCATTGAGAGGTGAGCTTTCCTTTTGGCCTCGGGCAACCCCTTCCAGATTCTGCGGAATCGCCTAAGGCTGGAGTTTTCGCTGCGATGCTTGAGCAAGGCCGTCGCATTTCTTGCCACGAAATGCGTACAATCGAATTCTCCTTTGAGAACCATATCCTTCCACGCTCGCCACGAGTAAGCTTTCAAGAATGGATTGCCAAGCCTATTTCTTGTCACAATGTCTAGGTCCTCCCCCTCACTTCCGGCGGTGTGACCAAGTCCCAGAAGCCCAAGTTTATCAGCCGGTCCAGTAAAGAATCGTAGCTGCGGATTCCAATGCCGACCTCCTTAGCATACTCGTTGCGCAGTGCGGTCAGTCTGGGGCTTTGGTCGCGGCGTCCAATATAAACACAGTAGGAAAGGTTGTCGAATTCATGTACGCCCAAGTAGTTCGAGGGGAACAGCTTTTTGTACTGACCACGGTTGCTCTTTATCCACCGTTTCCAGTCCATTACTTGCTGAATGGCGTGCGTCAGTCTTGCGGAAGGATTACCTGATGCTGTGTACGCCACCGCATGCGGACTCTCGATTTCGATAAAGCGATAATGAATTCCGGCGCTCATTTGATCGGCGGCGAGCACAAAATCGGCCTGGTGTTCAGAGCCAAGCTCAGGTTTGGAAACAACTTGGTCCTCCTGAAGAAAGAAAAACGCTGGCTGCTCAGCGATAAACTTGTGGTAGTTGTGTTCTGTCGAGTTCCGATCTCGAAGAAGCGCTTCCCATGAGGCCACGAATTCCTTGAAGATGGGCCGTGCCTCCGCGTCGAGAAGGCTCCACGGAAGAATATCTGCCATGGCTAACGCGCTCAATGATGGCCGAGGCGTGAGTTGGGTCTCTACCCGTAACCTCCTGCGCATCGCTATCCTCCTTCGACGATCTTGCGCTCTTCGTCAGTGATCCCATAGAGTTCGTAAACCAAATTATCAATCTCCGCATCGGTGGCGGCGATTTCGCGGTCGACGCGCTCAACTTGCGAGGGGGCGAGCTTGCCGGAATGCTTTTGCTTGTTCAATTCCAGCATCCGGTCAACGAGTTTCACCATCTTGTCGTGCCGGGCCTGGTCGGCAGGGTCAGAGAAGTTGATGGGACGGATGGGAAGACTACGCGTCTCTTTGAGGACGATCTTGGGAAAGTCGTCTCGTTGCGCAATGTTTGAACACTTCAAGAAATACCATGAGAGCAATTTGCTGTTAAGACAGCCAAGCAGGTAGTTCAAATCCGGAGCGTTGGGCAACTGCAGGATGCTTTGCATCGACTTGTTGGTGACGAAATCTTCCGTTACCTTCACCGCCTGCAATTCAAATTTCCGGCTGATGAGCTCTCGCAGGAGAAGGCGCGGCCCCTTAAAGTAGCGGTCCGGCTTTGGTTCGGCAAGCGTTTCGTCGAACCTAATAAACTTCCGCTCACCTGATTCCACCGAATACCTTCTTACTGTCCCTGCAAAGGCGCGGATGCTGTGTTTATGGTCTGGAGCATCAGTGAGATTAAAAGGGGTTACGCCCCTTTGAATGTCAGCAAATTCATTCATTGGCCTGCTCACATTCTGGACTTTCGTCATCAATTGACTTGACGCTGTGTCTGCGTATGTAAGGAATTCGTCCCCGCCATTTGCAAACCAAACGGTGAATTCTACGGTCTTTTTTTCCTCATCGAATTCCGCCAGAGTTTCGATCTTGTGGCGCTTCGGAAAAGTCCTGAGCGTAAGCGGGCACGGAGCCCGTCGGGGCCACCCAAGAGGCTTTGCGCGCTTTGCGGCAACGAAAATGGTCGTATCAACCCACGCCTCAAAAACGTCGTAAGGTAAGTTCACGAAGACTGCGGGGTCCGTGCGACCTGCCACAAAGCGACGAAGCGGGGAAAATCCACTTCCGCTATACCAGCCTGTTGGAATAATCATCGAGATGCGACCTTGTGACTTGCACACATTTGCAGCCTTTTCGATAAATAGACCGTATGTATCAAGTTCGCTGGTCGCAGTCGCATAACCCTTCCGTAGGTAAGTGACGTCGTCTTCTCCGAGCATCGCCCCATACGGCGGGTTCCCAATCACGCAATCAACGCCGCCTGAGCGCGTGACTTGGCCGATGGAGGGCCGGCCGTTGGCCGGTGTAGGGGCGGTACGCGAACCGCCCCTACGTTCCGATGGCGCATCGTCATGCGCCCACACGTCCACGGGCGGGGTGCGTAACGCCGCCGTCCCGGCGGCATCCGCGGGTGCCGGCTGGAAGCCGGCGTTACGAAGGGGCACATAATTCCAATCGAAGGCGTTGATGCGGTCGCGTTCGTCTTCCGCAAACAACAAGCCCTGGTCATAGATATCCGGGCCGATCAGCGAATTGCCACACTGGATGTTGTATTTCAGTTCCGGCAGGATGTGCTGTTTGGGCGGCAATTGCGACTGTTCGCCTTCCAGCGCTTTCAAGTACAGGCTCATCATGGTGATCTCGACGGCCTGCGGGTCGATATCAACGCCGAAGAGGTTGTGGCGCAAAATCTTGGCCTTGCGATAGACGGAGAGCCGCTTCGAGCCATCCGGGTCGGTGTGGACTTCCCGCATGAAGTCGAGCGACGGGTGCGCGTGCCGCACCTCCTGTTCGGGATGAGCCAGATACCATTTGACGTGGTAGTCAATCAGGTATTGGAACGCGCCGATCAGGAACGATCCGGAGCCACAGGCCGGATCGAGAATGCGAATCTTCTCAATCTGCTTGGGCGATTTACCCTCGATGGCCCTGCCTACGGTCTCGCGGACGATGTAATCCACGATGTAGCGCGGCGTGTAATAGACTCCGCCCGCCTTGCGCACCTCCGGCTTCTCTTCCACTTTCACTTGCTTGGGCGTCAGGCGGATGGTGTTGCCAAGGTAGCGCTCATAAATCGAGCCCAGCAGCTCCACGCCGATCACGTCAAACCGGTAGGGGCTATCGGGCGGATACAAGCGCTTGATGATGCGCGCCAGCAGCTCGGAATCAATCTTGATGCTCTCGGAAAGATGAGGCTTGAAGATTTCGCCGTTGAAGTCGTCATTGACCTTGTGGAAAAGGTCATTCAGCCAGTCGAAAATGTGGAACTTGCCGCCGTGAATCTCCCAGTCTTCGAGCACCCTTCGCAACTGTCCGTACTCAAGCACCTTGCGGTCTTCCGCGATACGGATGAAGACAATCCGGTCGAGCAAACGCTGCACCACTTCGTTTAACTGCCGGGCGGTGAGTTCGGGATTGTTCTTGTGAATGTTCTTAGCGATTTCTTCCCGCCAGCCCGTCATCTCATCCAGAAAAACGTCATCAACCTGCTTGCGCAGCCGTGGCGCGCGCCGGATTTTCGGG
>JBKQVI010000533.1:0-10617 GCA_052139985.1 Terriglobia bacterium | reverse complement strand
GGACACGGATGTGAATAAATTCACGGACACGCTGGGAAGTTTCTATGCGGAAAATAAAATCCAGTGGGCGAACAAATTCCGCTCGGTCGTGGCCCTGCGCGGCGACGAGGACAAAGGTGTCATCACCAGCTTTTCCGACCCCCGCAATTCCGGCTCGGTCGCCAAGTTCCTGCCCAGCCCCAAATTAAGTTTGGTTTTCGGCCCGTGGGCTGATACTGAGATCTACGCCCAGGGCGGATTCAGTTTCCACAGCAACGACGTGCGTGGTGCGACGCAAAACTATGAACCGATTTCGCCGGACTATCCTTACCCCAATACGCTCACCGCAAAAATTCCCCTGCTGATCCAAACCAAAGGCGCGGAAACCGGCGTGCGCACGGTGGCCGTCCCCCATCTGCAAAGCACTCTTTCGCTCTGGTATCTCCATAGTAATTCCGAACTGGAGCAGGATGGCGACACCGGAGGCACGGTGGCCTCCGAACAGTCGAGTAACCGCTATGGCGTCGAATGGGCGAACTTCTACACGCCACGGGGGCATTTGGCTTTTGATTTTGACATGGCGGACTCCCGCGCCCGTTTTACCGAATTAGACCCCGCTGATGCGACGTTCATCACCGCAAGCGGCCAGCTTTGCGCAGCAAACTCGGATTGCTACGGGCTGGTGCCAATCGGGGGCGGCAATTTTGAGCAAGGCCCGGGCGGCAGGTGGGTGCCCGAAGCGGTGGGGTTGGTGATTTCATCGGGCGCCACGCTTCACGATCTCAAAGGCTTTTCAGCGAGTTTGCGCCTGCGCGACTTTGGCCCGCGCTATCTGACGTCCGACGCGATTTATCGCTCAAAGACGACGACGTTGCTCAATGCGGAGGTCGGTCGTAAAATCAACAACACATTTCGCGTTTCGTTCGAATTCTTGAATCTCCTTAACTGCCGCGATCACGACATTGACTACGCCTATGTCTCGCAAATAACGCCAACCGCCACGCCGGCATTCACCGACGTTTTTCACCCCGTCGAACCGTTTCAGGCGCGAATCAAGATAGAAGTAACCCCACATTTCCGTCGTTGATTCCACCTACGAATCGCCGGATGTTCGTCCGCAGGGGTTGTAGCGCAGACCTCCGTCCTTGAGGTCTGCGGCTCTTCCCGTAAATCGTGCCCCGAACTCACGGGCAGCGTCCGTATTGGAGGTTGAAGGGTTTTGCAAGGTAAGAACCGCGGACCCCAAAACCGGGGGTCCGCGCTACCCTGCTTTACCTACAGGTTTGGCCACTAAGGTCGAGTCATTGGGCGATTCAGCGATTGAATGATTGGGTGATTTGATACACAAGCCGGTGAATGGCCGAGATGGATTCGTCCTTGCCCGCCACACTACAAAATTGTACAATTTGTACCAAGGAGAAGGGTTCGATGGCTCGACGACTGAGTGCCAGCCAAGCACGAGCTTCCTTCGCGGAAGCACTTAATCGCGCAAGTTTCGCCGGCGAGCGCACCGTCATTCGCCGCCATGGCAAGGACGTTGCCGCCGTCGTCTCTGCGGACGACCTGAAGATTCTCGAAGCTTTGGAAGACCGGCAGGATTTGGAAGAGGCACACCGTATCATGAAAAAGCCCGGCCGCATGATTTCATGGGAGAAGATCAAGAAGGACCTGGGGCTCTAAGGCGTCGCTCTCATGCCCTATACCATTCGGTTTACCCCGCGCGCCCAGCGCGATTTCTCCGCCCTTGATAGAACTATCCAGCAACGGCTGCGACGGCACATTGATCGCTTGGGCGAAAACCCTTTCCCACCCGGCGCCAAGAAGCTCCACGCGGAGGAGCCTTACTATCGAATCCGTATGGGTGATTATCGCGTAATCTACCAAGTCGAAGCCCGCCAACTCATAATCATCGTGGTCAAAATCGGCCACCGCAGGGAAGTTTATCGCTAGTTCCCCGTTGCGCAGATCCGCAGCGGGTAGCGCAGACTTTGTGCCGTTCAAAGCATGCGGTTCTTAATATGGTCAACATCCAATTCTTGTGAGGGTTGTAGCGCAGACCTCCGTCCTTGAGGTCTGCGGCTCTTCCCGTAAATCGTGCACCGAGCTCACGGGCAGGCGTCCGTGTTGGAGGTTGAAGGGTTTTGCAAGGTAAGAACCGCGGACCCCAAAACCGGGGGGTCCGCGCTACAGCCTATCGTTGGTAGATGAAAAGGGTCCTTCGCCCTGAACGGCGGGATCAGGATGACAGCGCGTTAGATTGGCTCGTTTCAAATCTCGGGGTCGGGCGATGGCCCGATGGATCGATGAGCCGATGATCCGATTGCTGCAACGCGGTCCGCGGAATCCAGAGCTGCCGTTTCAAGCTGGAACAATTCCGGCGGCAGGCTCGGGGCTTCCGCCCGGAGGTTCGCGGCTTCCGGTTGAAGCTCGGCAACTTCCAGAACATTGACCAGCTTGCTCACGCGTGCCGCCACGCGCTCGAGCGCTCTCGTATCGCCCGCGAGGGTGAGCGAGACCGTCAGTTGGCCGGGCGCGGCGGCGGGAATAGCGCTCAGCCCCTTGATCGCGCAGCACTGGGCGGTCGCGATGGTCAGGATTCGCTGCAGCGCTCCGGTGGCGTTTTCAAGCAGCACGGCGAGCGACTTTTGCGCGGCAGCAGCGGGCTCGGCGTGAGGCAGGACGGACGACGACGCGAGTGGGGACGTGGTTTCGCCGTTTCCGCTATCCGGCCCCAGTACCATTTCGTGGATTCCTGCTCCCGAGGGGACCATGGGGTAGACGTTTTCGTAGGGTGCAACCATCACATTCACCAGGCACGGCCCGGGAGTGGTGGCCGCATCCTGCAAAGCCTGCGCCAGCGATTTCGGATCGTCCAGCGTGAGCCCACGCAGTCCATAAGCTTCCGCGAGCTTTGCAGCATCCGGAAAGGTATCAAGCTCGACGTGGCTCAGCCGGTTCCGATGAAACAATTCCTGCCACTGGCGCACCATCCCCAAATGACCGTTATTCATGACCACAATTTTGATCGGCAACTTGTAATTGGCAATCGTGGCCAATTCCGGGATGGACATCTGGAATCCGCCGTCGCCGACCAATGCAAAGACCGTCTTATCGGGGCGAGCTACTTGCGCACCGATGGCGGCAGGAAGGCCAAAACCCATCGATCCCAGCCCGCCGGAGTTGAGCCACAGGCGCGGCTCGTTGAAGCGGATCAGTTGCGCGGCCCACATCTGATGTTGACCCACGTCGGAGGCCACCACGGCGGCGCCCGCCGAGAGCCGGTCGATTTCCGCCATCAAGTGCTGCGGCTTGATGATCTCGTGGGACTCCGGCGCTCCCAGCGGATATTCGGCCTTCCACACCCGCACCTGCCGGCGCCATGCCGCGCGCTCCTCGGCGCACCCCTGGGCGCGAACGGCCTGCGTTTCCTTGAGAAGTTCAATCATCTGCCGCAACACGCACTTCATATCGCCGGCAATGGCCACTTCCGCGCTGCGATTTTTGCCGAGTTCCGAGGCGTCGATATCCACATGAATGACCCGGGCGTGGGGGGCGAATGTAGCCAACTTCCCCGTCACGCGGTCGTCAAACCGCACGCCCAGCGCGATCAGCAAGTCGGACTCGGTCAAGCCCATATTGGCGGCATAGCTTCCGTGCATGCCCGGCATACTCACGAAATTCGGATCGTCAGCCGACAATTCCCCCAGGCCCATGAGCGTGCATACCGTGGGGGCGTCGAGCAGACTGACGAACTCGCGCAACTCCTGGGCCGCGCCGGCCGACACAACTCCGCCCCCGGCGTAGACCAGAGGGCGGGTGGACGCCCACATCATTTCCACGGCCTTGGCGATGAGGGCAGGGTCGCTCTCCCCCGGCGGGTTGTATCCCGGCAGGTCGAGTTCATCACAGGGTACATAAACGGCCTTCGCTTGCTGGACATCCTTGGGGACGTCAACCAGCACGGGGCCAGGCCGGCCCGTCGAGGCGATGTGGAATGCCTCGTGGATAACGCGGGGCAAATCCGCGATGTTCCTAACCTGGTAATTGTGCTTGGTGCAAGGCAAAGTGATGCCGAAGGTATCGGCTTCCTGGAAACCGGTAGTACCCAGGACCTTAGTCGAAACCTGGCCGGTGATGGCAACGACGGGGATGGAGTCCAGGTGAGCGTCCGCCAAGCCGGTCACCAGATTGGTGGCGCCGGGGCCGGAGGTGGCACAGCACACCCCCACCTTGCCGGAGGCGCGCGCGTAGCCCTCGGCGGCAAAACAGGCGTTCTCTTCGTGCCGCATCAGCACGTGACGAATGCCGTGATCGTAAAGCGCATCGTAAAGCGGCAAGGTCGCGCCGCCCGGATAGCCGAAAATGCACTCCACGCCTTCGTGTCTCAAACACTCGAGCAGGATTTCCGCACCGGTCATCATCTTCTTCGTCATCGGCTTTTCCTCGGAACGATGTGGATCAAAACAAAAAGGCCATCCGCCGGTTTCCCCGCTGATGGCCTCAAAAGAACTCGGATTTGAAAGCGATCAACCGGGGTCCGAATCAATGACCCCGATAATAAGGAGGGTAATGATACCTAGAGGGGTTTGCGACAAGGCAACCTTCAAGCGACTTTGGACATTCTCGAACATACAGTCCTGTGGATGCTACATCCTGAGGCGCGCCAATGCCAATAAAGACTATTTATGGCAGCTATAAGATTTTTCTTTCGACGTGGGCGTGGAGGTAAGTGGAACCGGGTGTGCGACATAAAAGTTGAATGCTGGGCAAATCATGGCGCGAGACTCGTAGCGTGGGCGTCTCGCCCGCTGGAGCGCGGGCATTCCTTCGCGGTGCTCAGGACAGGCTCTGCCCGCGCCTTCCGGCGGAAGCGGGACGCTTCCGTGACAGCGGGCGGGACGCCCACGCTACTTCTGGTGGGATGGCCATCTTGGCCGTGACCGTTCACGGGCGGGACGCCCGTGCCACTTTCAAATGACACCACTACCAAGCCGAACAGCCTCTTCCCTTTACACTCCGATTCCGTTATCTTGTGCAGCTCTAGCGAACGGGTATATTGCCCGCATCCGCCCATACTTTCCGCAAGGAGTCTTACGTTGATTTCCTCATTCAAACAGAAGTGCGCGCAATTTCATTATTCGTCTGCGTTGTTTGCCGCTTTCCTATTGGCCGCGATGCTGCTCCCGGCGCGCCCCGCCGGAGCCGTCGTGTGGTCCACCCTCTTTACCGCGCAGGATGTGCGCGATCGCCTATCGACCGACCAAGGCCGGCAGGAGGCGCTTGAATTCTGCCACAAGATGGGCATCACCAAGGTCTACATTGAGTCATTCCGCGACGGCTACCAAGTCCCGGACGGCACTCTCAAGACGGCCCGCGACTTCTTCCGCCAAGCCGGCCTGTCGGTCTCCGGCTGCGTCACCACCACTGGGCTTGGAAAGGTATCGAGCGGCTGGCATGTGGCCGCCTGCTTCACAAATCGCCAGAATCAGGAGCGCCTGGAGGCGGTCTTCCGCACCACCGCCGCCCTGTTTGACGAAATCATGATTGACGATTTCTTCTTCACCGACTGCGAATGCTCGGAGTGCGCGGCGGCGAAGGGCGCGCTGAGCTGGCAGCAGTACCGCGAAAAGCTGATGATGCAAATGAGCCGCGAGCGCGTCGTGGGGCCCGCGCACGCTGTGAATCCCAAGGTAAAAGTCATCATCAAGTTTCCCCAGTGGTACGACCGTTTCCAGGACCGCGGTTACGTGCCGGATCGGGAAGCGGCGATCTTCGACCGCATCTGGGTGGGCACGGAACTCCGCGATCCCGCCTCCGACGAGTGGGGCCATACCCAGCAGTACATGGGCTACTTCATTTACCGCTGGCTGTCGGGCGTGGGCGGATCCAAAACCGGCGGTGGTTGGTTCGATCCCTACGGCACCACGCCTACGCTCTATCTGGATCAACCCTTGACCACGATCCTGGCAGGCGCCCCCGAGGTGTTTCTCTTTCACTACGGGGAGCTGGCCTCGCCGGAATTCGCTGCGCAGGCCGAGGCCTTGGCCAAGCGCCGTGTCCAATATGAAAAGCTCGCCACGTATGTTTCCGACGGGGCTGGCATTGCAACCTACAAACCCGTCTCGAGCAGCCCCGGTGAAGAAGCGAACATTTTCGATGAGATCGGAATGCTGGGAATCCCCGAGGCGCCGACCGCGCAATTTCCCGAAGGCGCTCGCGCCGTGATCCTCACGACCCAGGCGCTCGGAGATGCGGAACTCGTGCCCAAACTCGTCCGTCTGCTTGCCGCCGGTGGCACGGCATTCCTCAGCGAAGGCGCTGCGCACCGGCTCAACGGTGACCCGCGACTGCCCACGCCGGCGCCGCTCGATCTCGAAAAGGGTCAGTATTTGAAAACGATGGACGCGGGAGGCGGAAAGCTCGTCGTGTTCTCCGACGCGTTGCCACACCTCACATATGTAGATGGGAAAAATCGCGTCGAGCAGCCTACGCCGGAACTCCGGGCGGCGCTGGGCGATTTGCGGCGAAGAGTTTCAGAGTTCACCGCGACCTCCCTTGACGCGCCCCCGCGGGTTGCCGTGTTCCCACTCGGCGGACGCGTGGCCGTAGTGAACTACACCGAGCTGCCCGTCGCCTGCCGATTGACCGGACTGGCGGGCATGGCGCACAAGCTGACGCAACTTTTTGCCCTCGACGGCGCCAAACTTGCGCCCGACGGCGGGACACTCCAACTGCCTCCCCATGCGGCGCTGGTGGTAGAGTAGCGAACGCGGGGCACGGGAGAAGGGGCACGGGATTCGGGGTTAGGGATTAGGGGTTCGGGAAGGGACCCGGCGGGAGCGAACGAGGACACGGTTCCGGGTTGCCGTCCCGCAAGCAGGAAATCGGATGACAGGTCTACCAATCTCGTGATTCGGTCCGAATCTTTAGTGCCGTGTCCCGAATCCCTAACCCCGAATCCCGTATCCCGTGCCCCGAAGGAATTGTTGATGCTCATTCTCGACATTGGCTGCGGCAAGAAGAAACAGGTAGCGGGCGCCATTGGACTGGACCGGCAGCCGGGCTCGGATGCCGACATCCTTTGCGAACTCGCGCATTTTCCCTGGCCGCTCCGCGATTCCTGCGCCGATCGGATTTATCTATCCCATTTCATCGAGCACCAGCCGGACGTGCTCCGCGCCATGGCGGAGGTGCACCGCATCGCCAAACCTGGTGCGGAGGTGGTCCTCGTCACTCCGCATTACAGTTGCATGGACTCCTACACGGACCCCACCCACCTTGTGCACCTGGGATTTCACAGCTTCGATTACTTTGCGCAGGGGAGTTTTGAGAACTTCACCTACGGCGCCGGGGGATTCCGGATTCTCGATCGGGGGCTAACCTTCGGCCATAATTTCTTATTGGATAACCTGGGACGAATCATTGCCGGAATTTCAATTGATTTCTATGAAAAGCACTTCGCCTGGATTTTCCCGGCGCGGAATGTCCACTGCCGGCTTTCGGTGGTCAAATAAGCAGTGATGCCGGCACCCAATCATCAAACTACTTGGCAACCCTACGCCTTTTCTGATAAATCTAACAGATTGAGCGCGCGTGGGAATTGGAAGAGGGTTTGGCGTCCGCAAGCCGGGAATCCAATTTGGTCTTTCAAGTATCCGCACGACCCACTTCGACAGGATGGGTTGGAGAGATCGGAAATAGTTGCATAACCTCGGAAGCAGGAAGGGTGACTTTCCATGATCGAAGTTGAAAACCTCAGCAAACGTTACGGTCCCACGTTGGCCGTATCCGGCGTAAGTTTCAACGTCCAGAAGGGGGAAGTGCTGGGATTTCTCGGCCCTAATGGCGCGGGGAAGACCACTACCATGCGCGTGATCACGGGATTCCTTCCTCCCACGGAGGGAAAAGTTCTCGTGGCCGGCTACGATGTGGTGGAGCAACCGCTGGAGGCGAAGCGGCGCACCGGCTATCTCCCGGAAACGCCGCCCGTGTATCCGGACATGACGGTGGCGGAGTACCTGGCTTTTGTTGCTCGGATCAAAGGTGTGGCGCGTAGCGATATGAAAAGTCGCTTGGACGGGATTATTGAGAAATGTGCAGTGGGCAACGTGCGCAACCGCCAGATCGGCAAACTCTCCAAAGGCTATCGTCAACGGGTGGGCTTGGCGCAGGCGCTGATCCACAATCCCGACGTGCTGGTTCTCGACGAACCGACGGCGGGCCTGGACCCGAAACAGATCATCGAAACTCGCGAGCTTATTACCGGACTGGCAGGCCAGCACACAGTGATCCTGAGCACGCACATTCTGCCGGAAGTTTCAAAGACGTGTCAGCGTGTGGTGGTGATCAACGCCGGGCAGATTGTGGCCGTGGGGACGCCCGACGAACTCATGCACCGGTTGCAGGGATTCGAAACCGTCCTCGTTACCGTGGAAGGTCCGGCCGATGCCATTACCGAAAAGTTTCAACGTATTAGCGGCGTGAACCTGGTCGAACCGCGGGAATCGCATGATGGCCGGGTAACCTTGGAAGTCCACTCCGAAAAAGAAAAGGATGTGCGGGCGGAACTGGCGCGGGCGACGGTGGAATCCGGTTGGAAGCTCTATGAGCTGAAAACCAGCGGCTTGAGCCTGGAGGAGATCTTCCTGAAACTCACCACCAAAGATATTAGTGAAGAGGCCGCAGCGAAAGCAGAGGCAGCGGCGAACTGAAAAGCCGGGACACGGGGCACGAGATACGGGTCTCGGGAAGAACTAAGCCGGGGGCAATTCCAAGTCCCGTGCCCCATGTCCCGTATCCCGTGTCCCGAAGCAGAAAGGAAACGCACCATGCGCAACGTCATGGCGATTGCAGGGAAGGAATTGCGAGCTTACTTCCATTCGCCCATCGCCTACCTGGTCATGACCGTATACACCGCGATAGGCGGTTTTGTTTTTTATAGCTCCACGGCCTACTATGCCATCGCATCCCTACGCATGGAGGCGCAGGGTGGCATGGGCATGCCGCCCATGAGCCTGAATGAATACGTCATCCGGCCCATTCTGGGTGGGGTGCTGGCGGTGGTGCTGCTCTTTCTGATTCCTCTCATCACCATGCGGCTTTACGCGGAAGAAAAGCGCTCCGGGACGATCGAGCTTTTGCTCACTTCTCCGCTCACTGACATGCAAATCATCCTGGGGAAGTATCTGGGCTCGATGATTCTGTTCGTGATCCTGGAAGCTCTAACGTTTCTGTACTTCACGATTCTCTTCATTTATGGGAACCCCAATGCCAAACCGCTGATTGCCAATGCGCTGGGAATGTTGCTCTTTGGCGGCGCGCTGATGGCTTTGGGCATGTGGTTTTCCACGCTCACCAAGAACCAGATCATTGCAGGAGCGGTGGGCTTGGCGGGTTTCCTGCTGCTTTACCTGCTGGACTGGGTGAGCGCCTATTCCCAAAGCACGGTCGGGCAGGTGATGTCCTATCTCGCGCTGACCACCCATTTTGATAATTTCTCGAAGGGCGTTATCCAATTGAGCGATGTGGTGTATTACCTGTCGGTCGTGATTCTGGGTATCTTTCTGACCGCGCGCTCTGTGGAAGCCCTGAAAGGGAGGCCGTAGCCATGGCCTGGAAAGATCGCCTTAGCGGCCGCAGCGGACAACAAGTTGTGACGGGGGCAAATTTCGCTCTCTACACCCTCATCGTGATCGCGCTCATCGTGTTGGTGAACTGGTTTGTCAGTAACCACGACCACCGATGGGATATGACCCCCAATAAGAAGTACAGCCTATCGGACCAGACGCGCAAAATATTGAAGGATCTTAGCCGGGACGTGACCATTTACGCCTTCGACCAGGAGCGTAACTTCGGCGAGCGCCGCGACGTGCTCGGGATGTACGCATCGGCCGCGAACCGCCTAAAAGTGAAATACGTTGACCCGAACCGCCAACCCGCGCTAGCCAAGGAATATGGTGTGCGGAGCTTTGGAACGATTGTGGTGACGGCCGGGGATCGTCATATGGAAGCGCAGGGCGACACTGAAGAGGGAATCACCAATGCCTTAGTGCGCGTTCTGAAAGGCCAGCGCATGGCTTGCTTTATCCAAACGCACGGTGAGCGCAACCTGGACGGCACGGAACGTGACGGTTACAACCACTTTAAGACGCAGCTCAGCGACGAGAATTACCAGACGGAAATGCTTCCATTCTTGCAGAAGATGGAAATCCCCAAAGACTGCACGATGGCGATCATCGCCGGTCCGCAAAATGATTATCTGCCCCCGGAAATTGACGTCATCAACAAATATCTCCAGGATGGCGGACGCGTGCTCGCCATGCTGGATGCCGGCGTTGACCTTCCCAATCTGACCAAACTGCTGGGTGATTGGGGTGTGAAGGCTCGCAACGACCTGGTGATCGACGAAAACCCAGTGGCCCAGATTTTTGGCACCGAACCGTACATGCCGTTGGTGGTTAAGTACGGATCCAACCCTATCGTTCAGCCCCTGAACGGCCGCGCCACACTCTTCCCGCTTTCGCGCTCGTTCGAGGTGGGCAAGGATTCCAAACCGGGTATCAGTGATGACTCTCTCTGCGACACTTCCTCCGAAAGTTATGCCGTGGCTGACTGGACTCCCAAGATTAAGGAGATCCA
>JBKQVI010000532.1:0-8656 GCA_052139985.1 Terriglobia bacterium | reverse complement strand
CTTCACGGCATACCTCGCGACACACCGCGCAAAACTCGGGGCCGAGTGGATCGCTACTCCTTCCTCGTAAGGATTTTTCATCCCCTGCTTCCTGCCGGTTTATCCCGGCGCTTTCCGGTCCGCGTCTCTCCGCTTCTTCCCTGACAGTCTCAGTTTCCTGCTGCCCAAAATATTTGACCGCCGTCTCGAGGTAGCGGAGCAAGGAAGAAAAGACGCGGGCCGCAAAGGCGGCGGTCCGCGCTTCGAACCGCGCTTGGCCCCAGGGCGTACCACGATGGGTCAGATCGGCGGATAGAATGTGGGCAGATCGGTGAGCGACTCGTCCGGGTCCGGCTGCTCGCGTTCCTGAAGATGCTTTGATACCTCTTTCTCAATCTCCTGAGCCGTAGCCAGCGCTACGCGGTTCCGTCCCTCGATCTTGGCGCGATAGAGAGCGGCATCGGCAATGCGAATAAGGGTCTCAGACTTCAGATCGCGGAGGTCTTGGAGCGCCACCATACCCAGACTGACGGTTATGGGAATCATGCCCTCTGCGGTCTCGACCGGTTGGCGGTCGATGCGGGCGCGAACGCTTTCGGCGAAGACGGGTGCGTCCGACGGGCTGCACCCCGGAAACACCGCGAGAAACTCATCCCCACCGTAACGCCCCAGGGAATCATAGGTTCTCATGGCGCTCCGGAGGCGGCGGGAGGCTTCCCGCAGGACGGCGTTGCCGGCTTGGTGGCCGTAGGTGTCGTTGATCGATTTGAATCGATCCACGTCAAACATCGCCACGGCGAAGGGATTGCGTGTACGGGAAGCACGCGCCACTTCCTTCCGCAAAATGGCACGAATGGTCTTGTGGTTCCAAAGGTCGGTGAGGGCGTCGCGGCTAGCCTGGTCGCGCAGGGCCTCACGCGCCTGGATGAGCTGTTCCTGAAGCTCCACGATCCGCCGGCCTGCCCGCAGGCGGGCTCGCAACTCATAGGGATCGAAAGGCTTCGTAAGGTAATCGTCGGCGCCCGCATCCAAGCCCTCCACGATGTCTTCCTTCTGGCCCTTCGCCGTCAGCAAGAGGATATAGATGTAGCGCAGGCCCTTCCGCTGCCGCACGCTCCGGCAGAGGTCTACGCCGCTCCTGCCCGGCATCATCCAATCGAGGACCGCCAGGCTAAGTTCATCGTTTCCTTGCAGGATCCCCCAAGCCTCCTCTCCTTCCGTGGCCACGATGACCTCATAGCCCCACTTCACCAGGTACGTCTGCAGTATCCGGCGAGAAATGGGATCGTCTTCTGCAATGAGAACCTTCACGGCGCCACCTTCCGGTACAAGATGAAGCCGGCAAGGATTCCGAGAAGTCCCGGAATCGTCGTCGCCGGCACCATCATGAGATTCACAGTATATCCCCGGCGCGACTGCTCAGACGATCGAGTTCAGGCTGGACGAATCGCCCGTAGCATTCCGGACAAATCCCGTGGCTGAACTGGGCTTCGGAATGGTCGCTGATGTATCCTTCGACCTGCTGCCAGTAATTGCGATCGTTGCGGATCTTCTTACAGTAAGAACAAATGGGCAGAAGTCCTTGAAGCGTCTTGACGCGCGAAAGGGCCTCTTCTAATTCCCGGACGCGCTCCGCCAAGGCTCCCTGGAGTTCCAGGACGCGGATTCCCACTTGCACGCGGGCGCGAAGTTCCTCGCGGTTAAAGGGCTTGGTGATGTAGTCGTCGGCTCCGGCCTGGAGACCGTGAATCTTGTCTTCTTGTCCTCGCCTCGCGGTTAGAAGGACCAGATAAATTGGACTTGTTCGCGGGCTGTTGCGGATCCGGCGGCAGATCTCGATTCCGTCCAAGCCCGGCATAAGCCAATCCAGAATCGCCAACTGCGGCGCGGGGTTCGCCTGCAAGGCTTCCCACGCTCGCGTACCGTCTTCAACGGCGGTAACGTCATAACCCCACTTCCGCAAATTTGCCGCTAGAATGTGCCGTGACACCGATTGGTCTTCCGCTACCAAGATCCTCATGGAGGTCCTTTCACATTCCGGCCTGTTGTGAACTGCCGCCCATGGGTCTCCCACGCCTGCACCTTACCCAGAACGTGGCTGGCCCATCCCCGCCTTGCGCAGGGCAAGGGAAAGCCCTTCCAGAGTATAAGGCTTTCCGATGAACGCCGCCGACCGGGCGTCAGGAGCGTCGCGCAGAATCTCGCCAGTGCTGTAACCGGACGCGAAGACCACTCGCACCTGCGGGTCGACAGTTCGCATGCGGCGGTACGCCTCCAGGCCGCTCAGCTCCGGCATGATCAAGTCGAGCAAAACGCAGTCAATCTCCTGGCGCTGCTGCTCGTAAATATCGAGAGCCTGCTTGCCATTCTCCGCCACCAATACCCGGTAGCCGAGCCCCTTCAAGCCCTCCGTCGCGAAGGCGCGGACCAGCGGCTCATCGTCGGCCACCAACACCGTTCCACAACCGGGTTGGATTCGTCCCACCCCACCGGCGCCGGTTTGCGGGACCGGGGCGGGAATCAGCGGGAGGGAGAGGGTGAATCGCGCCCCGTGGCCGAGTTCGCTGTCAACCTTTACGAATCCGTCGTGGCTCTTAACGAACCCATAAACCATGGCGAGACCCAGCCCCGTGCCGTGGCCTAGCTCCTTGGTGGTGAAAAACGGCTCGAAGACCCTGGGCAGAGTTTCGGGCGCAATTCCCGCCCCTGAGTCCTGCACAGAGATACTGACATATTGTCCTGGAGCACAACCCGCAGCAGCGTCTTGCAGAGTCGTGTCCACGATTCTCCCGCTGGTTTCCAGAGTCAGTGTTCCTCCTTGTGGCATCGCGTCGCGGGCGTTGATGCACAAGTTGAGCAGCGCCTGTTCAAGGTAGCCCGGCTCCGCATTTACCCAAAGAGGCTCGCTTCCATTGTGGACGGCGACGGCGATGTTTCGGTCGAAAGTCCGCTCCACCATGCGCCTCACCCGGTCCGTGACATCGTTGACACATACGGGCTTTACGAGGTGCCGCTCGGGACGGGCAAAGCACAAGAGTTGGCGCGTCAGCTCCGCGGCGCGCTGGGCCGACTGCTCGATCATGCCCATGGAATCCTGCAAGGGATCGTCAGCGCTCAGCCGCTGGCGAGCCAGTGACGCGAAACCCAGCATGACGCTCAGCAGGTTGTTGAAATCGTGGGCAATGCCGCCCGCCAAGGTTCCCAGGGCCTCCATTTTTTGTGCCTGGAAGAGCTGCTCCTGCAACTGGATGCGTTCCCCCTCCGCCTTCTTGCGCTCGTCGATTGAGTCGCGTAGTTGCTTGTAAAGTTCGCTGCGTTCAAGCGCCAGCGCGGCCTGCGTTGCAATCTGGTCGATCAGCTTACGGGTTACGGAGCGGATGCCATCGGGTTGATCGGCCCCCGCGTCTAGAATTCCCAGCAACCGAGTGCCGGTTTGCAGCGGTACGGCGTAGACGCATTGCGCCCCAACGCCGAACGTCTGGCAGCGTGGGTCCTTGTCAGCCCGCGGAACGTAAACCGCCTGCCTTTGCCGGATTGCCCAAGCCAAAAGGGTTGGCTCCTCAAGGGAAACGACCCGCCGAGACCCTCCATTTCTGCCACCGCACGCCACCCGCTGAAGTTCCCCGGCTGACTCGTCCAATCGATAGATTCGCACGTGGCTCAGCCTCTCGCGGTCGGCCAAACGCGAAAGTATCCTTCCGAGCGCCGATCCCAGATCAAGGGCGCCTGCCAAGGCGGCGTTGAGCTCTACTAGTAAAGAAAGTTGGTGGGTTCCGGCTTCCAGTGCATCGCCGGGTCCGGCTACACTGTAAGGGCGTGCAGAGGTAGCTTCGTGCGATTCTGCGGGAGGCGCGGGAGTTGTCGGGAAGATGACCGGCTGTTTGCCGCTTGATAGCGTGGTGGCCATCCTGCTCCTTCTCTGGTCGAATTCCGACACGTATAATCGAGGCATCTGGGTCGAATTGCGTGCCAGCGACAACTTGGCCGCCCCGCACGCGCGGTGATCTTCCCATTATCCTTCGGCAAAAAGAAGGCTAGACTTGAGAGACGCTGGCGGGCTAAACCGTCTGAGTGACAATATGCAGCGAGCGAGGCTTATCGGGATCAAGTCCCTTGATCCCTGCGAGCAAGGCTGCGAAAATTTGCCCGGGAATGATGTAAGGAATGGGCGAATAGATTTCGGATATTTCGCCCGGAACCCGGATGATCCGCGTTGCCGACGGAATCTCCGCTTTCGGCCCCGTGATCGCCACTACTTCCGCGTGCAGTTTGCGCAGGCGTGCGGTCAGTTCGCGCATGTTGCTGAACGTCTTGCCTGGCGGCATGAACACAAACGCGGGAAAATCGTGCTCGATGAGGGCGATGGGCCCGTGCACAAAGTCCGCTGCCGAAAAGCGTTCTGCAATCACGTAGCAGGTCTCCATCAGCTTTAGGGAGAACTCAAAGGCGTTACCGTAGTTGATGCCTCGCCCCACGACCACGCAGTGATCCATATAGCGGTAACGCTGCACCAATTCGCGCAACTCGGGGATAAGCTTCAGGGTATCTTTGACGCGGTCGGGGATCTCGCTGACGCTGTCCATGCTGATGCCGGAGCCCAGAGCCGCGGCGAGCAGGTTGAAAATCATGAGCTGACCCGTGTAAGTCTTGGTGGCGGCGACGGAGCGCTGCCTTCCCGCGTGCACCAGAAAGACATCGTCCACCAGCCCGGCCATAGCCGACTTTTTCTCGTTGGTGACGCCGATGGTGTAACCGCCCTGGCGCTTGGCGGACTCCAGCACCATGTTGATGTCCGTACCCTCGCCGGATTGCGAAATGCCTATCACCAGCGCTTGGCGATAGTCCAGCTTGGTCCGGTAGAGGGTATGCACCGAAGGCGCCGCCATCGAAGCGGGAATGCCGGTCGTGATCTCGGTCAAGTACCGAGCAAATCGCGCCGCATTATCGGAAGTTCCCCGCGCCACCAGCACCACCAGGCGAAAGTGCTGCTGACGGGCGAATTTCATGAACTCCAGCGCATGCGCACGCTCCGCTCGAAAGGTCGCCCGCAAAGCCTGCGGCTGCTCCAGAATTTCGTTCAACATCACCGACATAATATTCCTCATTTCGTGCCCTTCCAACTTACTGGCTCAATGCGCGACATCCCACAGCGGTCGGAATGTCCATTCTACCCGAACCGAGATTACACTACATATCGTCGTAACGCTACTCGCGGCGGTTGTAGCCGTCAGGCCGCGTCAGTTCGTCCTCCGCCTGCACCCAGAATCATAAGCAACCCAGGTGCCACGAGCGATGGGGATCGGGAGATCGGGTGGTTTAGCGGTTGGTGATTTGCGATCTTCGAACTTAGCACTGTTCGTGGAAGCGGATTACTGGGAGGATCGTCAGGCAGCTATCGGCACTTAACGCCAACTTCTGTGTCGCGCACCCAACGCCGGAAGTCTATGAGAGGTAGAAGCTTGCAGTGAGGTGCGTGACTAAACTGGTCCGTGAAACGCACAGTGCGATCATCCGACTTTTATGGTACTCTCCCGTTGGGCGGGATTCCACCGGAAGACGAGTAGACCCCGAAAGCGATCTTGAGCGGCGCGTTCAATTTCGTCCCTGTCATGAGAACGTTCCCTTCCTCAGTTGAGAAAGGGAAAGGGTCGAGACTGATTGGGCCTTGATGTTTTCGGCTTGGGGAGATAACTGCCTCGGCGCTCGTCACGCCGGCCCTCCTGAATCAGGAGGGGAATTACCCCGAGGTGGAAATGCCCGTTAGCAATTCCTCCACGCACATTTGATGGGAACTGGTCGTGACCATGGAGCCTAACCAATTTCTGCGATCAAAGGAACTATCTTCCGAAACCTCCTGGTTGTCAATCGAGCGCCGTGACTGGCACCTCTGGCTTCTCGCCTTTCTGGTGATTCTTATATTGGGAGTGGGACTCCTCAGTTTCATGTTCCCCGCCGCATTCTGGGAACGAAGCGGGGTTCTGCAGGCTCCGGATCGGGCGTTTTATGGCTTCTCTCTTATGCTGGTCCTAACCCTGGTGTACCTTCACCAGAATCAGTCTAAGCTACGCGAGCAGAAGCGCAAGCAATGGGAAGAGAACCTCGTTCACATCGCTTTCCACGATCCTTTGACCGATCTGCCCAACCGATTGTTGCTTCTGGACCGGCTGGGGTTGTGCGTATCGCGCGCGAAACGCCACCCGGACTATCTGTTTGCTGTCCTTTACATGGACCTCGACCGCTTCAAGATGATCAATGATGGCATGGGTCACGTGGTCGGCGACCAACTGTTGGTGCAGGTGGGACGAAGGCTTCAGTCCTGTCTGCGTGCTACGGACACGGTGTCGCGTCTGGGAGGAGACGAGTTCGCAATTCTGATGGACGACATCAAGCACTTCAGCGATGTGAATCGGTTGGTCGAACGGGTGCTAAATCAATTCCTGTCGCCGTTGAATTTAAGCGGGCATGAGGTGTTCACGAGTGCCAGCGTTGGCATTGCCCTCAGTTCCACCGGTTACGAGCGCCCGGAAGACCTTCTGCGCGATGCCGACACTGCCATGTATCGTGCCAAAGCGCTGGGAGAGGGCCGGCACCAGGTGTTTGACACGTCCATGCACGAGCAGGCCGTGAGGCTGCTGAAGCTGGAAAACGATCTGCGGCGGGCCATCGAGCGAAAAGAGCTGCGTCTTCATTACCAGCCCATCATGTCCTTGTACACCGGACTGCTCGTTGGATTCGAGGCGTTGGTGCGATGGCAGCACCCTGAACTCGGCCTGCTTTCTCCCGCCGAGTTCCTTCCCGTTGCCGAACAGTCTCAACTGATTATTCCGCTGACTCAAGCGGTGCTGAAGGAGGCCTGCTCGCAAGCTCGCATTTGGAGAGCGCAGTTCCCCGGGGATTTTCCTTTCAGCATTAGCGTGAACCTACCTGCCAAGTATTTGGCGAAGCCCGATTTGTTACCGGAAATCAGCGCCTTGCTCGCGGAAAATGGTCTGTCGCCGGGGCATTTGCGACTGGAGATCACGGAAGGCGAAATTATGGAAGACCCCATATCCGTGTCCAAGGTTATCTTAGGCCTCAGCAAATTCGGGGTGAAGGTGTATATCGATGATTTCGGCACCGGATACTCCTCATTAAGCTACTTGGCCAATCTTCCGGTCTACGCCCTTAAGATTGACCGTGCCTTTGTCTCCCGGCTGGACGTTGACGCGAGAAACTCGGCAATTGTGCGGTCGGTTGTCGTGCTCGCGCATAATCTGGGGCTGCGGGTCATCGCGGAAGGAGTGGAGACGTCACAACAGCTCGACTACCTTAAGGCGCTAAAATGCCAGTATGCTCAGGGATATTTCTTTGCTCCTCCGCGCGACAGTGCACAAGCCGCCGAGTTTCTGACGGCGTGGTCGGGGATGGGCCATAAGGGAAACGTGGGGATTGACGACTTGCGGGCGATCGAACTCTTTGTGGGCCTGGACGACGACACTCTTGCAGAAGTCGCGAAGATTTGTGAGGCGATGACGGTCCCGGCAGGCAGCATCGTCATTCGTCAAGATGAGGTGGGAGACAATATCTACCTGATGCAGGAGGGCTCCGTGGGAATTTACCGCGGTGAAGTCGAGCCGCCCCAATTCCAGGCCGTGCTCCAGGCTCCCACCGTGTTTGGCGAGATGGCCATCGTAAATGAGGGGCGAATTCGATCTGCCAACGTCAAGGCAACCAACAACCTGCTTCTCCTCGCCGTCCCTATACCTTTGTTCGTTCCTATTCTGCGCCGCGTCCCGCGGCTCAAGGAAAACCTGCTGAACCTGGTCGCCGAGCGTTCGATCAAATAAAGCCCGGGGCGGGTGGCAAGCTGCGTACGTTCTAAGCGCCGGCGGTATCGCGAGTGCCGTTGATAACAGAACGCAATCCTGTGATGGCCAAGTCGTATGACGGCTCGCTTCAGGGAGCCGTGCATCTGCTGGAGGAGGCAGTCAGGAGCGCAACGCGATCGGTCAACGCCATCGTGACCGCCACTTACTGGGAGCTTGGTCCCCGAATCGTCGAACACGAGCAACAAGGCAAACGGCGCGCTGATTACGTAGAAGCCGTGCTGGCGAGGCTCGCCGCTGAGTTGGCGGGTCGGTTCGGGCGGGGCTTTTCCGAACCGAATCTCGGAAAGATGCGTCCGTTCTACCTCTCGTGGAAGATTCCGCCGACGCTGTCGGCGAAATCCAGCCGGAAGCTTAAGAGCCGCTGACCTTGGAAAGCAGGCTAGCGCTACGTGCCCCTGCGGTTTCGTGGCGGGGGATTACCCCGCCGTTTTCCAGGCGGCATTACGCCGCTAGTGGCGAGGTAAACTCGCCGCTACACCTCCGAGCCAAGTCCACCTTCGAGCTGAACCCGGCTGCTCACACCTTTAAGCCAGGGAGGTAATTGATGAGCAAGAAGCGGCAATTCAACTCACCAGCTTTACAGTTTGCGTATGACCGGTATATCGGTGCGGACCAGGAGTTAAGTGCGGCGTTCGAGGACGGTCTCTCCGCGGCGGATGTCGCAAGCCGGATCTACAAGCTCCGCAGCCGGTCGGGTCTTAGCCAACGCCAACTCGCCGCCAAGGTGGGAACTACCGCTTCCGTCATTTGCCGCCTTGAGGATGCTGACTACGAAGGGCACTCACTTTCGATGCTCCGGCGAATCGGCA
>JBKQVI010000531.1:0-16592 GCA_052139985.1 Terriglobia bacterium | reverse complement strand
TGACTCGCGTTTCGACTCCGCCGGCATGCGAGCCCGCCTCCTAGCCCGCCGCGCCAAGTAGTTTTCAAATCCATGCTGAAGTTCGTCGCCGACGAGAATTTCAATAACGACATCGTGCGCGGCCTTTAGCGGCGGAATCCGAACCTGAACGTCGTCCGCGTTTAGGATGCGGGCCTCTCCGGCGCTAAGGATCCGGCAGTCCTGGATTGGGCAGCCAGAGAAGGACGAGTAGCTTTGACGCACGATGTGTCAACGCTGACTCATTTTGCCTATCAGCGAGTTGACGCGGGACTTCCGATGCCCGGCATTTTTGAGGTCAGCCGCAAAGTTCCGCTTGGCGTCGCCATTGAAGATATCCTCTTGCTCGCGGGACTCAGCCTTCCTGGAGAATGGCAAGGGCGAGTGATTTACTTGCCGCTTACCTAGTCAGGGAAATGCGTGTCAGGGCCTTGCCCGCACCTCTGCAAGCCATCATGTCCCCATGGAAAAAGGTTCCTGACACCTTTCACCCGCTCTGACACCTTTCCCTCGCTAGAGAATGATGGCCGATGAAATGTCCGGGGTCGGGTTTTGGTGGTTGTTGAATTGGGGCTCCGCCAAATTCTAGGGGGTACCTGAACGGAATCGATAGGAACTGTCGATGCGGTAATCGGCGAGCCGGAGTCCCCCGAGATTCAATTCCACACGGGTTGGCCGCACGAAATCAGGAACGTTGAAACTCAACGGAGTCCCAGCGCAAACGCGAGGGCTATATCGTGTGTCAGTTACTCCAAACCAGGCCCATAGCCTAAGATTGAATGTCCCCACCGGAGATACTAACAGAGGCGGGTCTGTGTCGGCGCTCCTACCACCCCATCCTCGCGCGATCGTCGTGGCGGGAAAGGGTAAACCCGATAGACCTGGGCACGTTGATTCTGATGGATCGGTCTCCACGACAACAAGGCGCGGGCTGCGTACCGCGAAACGGCAATGAATTGAAGTTGGGGAGCCCCGCTCGACCGAGCACTGTCCGACCCCCGGCACCTCAAAGTCGTCGCCCGTGGCGAAAACTCGTGTCGGGTTCTTTTCGTGCCAGAGAGTCAGTGCCAGGGAGATGTGAACTCTGACATTGGTTCCCTTTATCTTCTCGTACAATTTTCGCTTCACCTCGAAACTTTCGTTGAGATGCTCCTGATTGGCGAACAGGACTTGGGAGTCGGTTCGCCATCCCGAATCCCAAGTCGGTCCGTCAGCAGTGTCGATTGTGATCATTTTGCCTTCGACTCTGACGAACGAGCTCCGTGCCATGGCTGAGACGCCCATCGGTATTTCAATCTCAACATCGTCCCTCTCACCCAAATCAGTTTCAGCAAATGGGAGCTTTGAAGCTTCCAACGCTAATTGCAACGGTGGTCGCTCTCCACGATGCGGGAGTGGGTACTCATGCGAAACAATAGTCCGATAGGGACTGCCAACTCCGAGACCAAAAAGCAGCATCGCCGCAACGATCAAGGGCGCCCGAGACCTGCCTGCCCCACGCCCCGAATATTGCCGGAGCACCGTGATTAGGCAGGCGACTATCACTGTTATCCCGAGAGCCCAGTCAGTCGAATGGCAGATACTCTCGTCTGGTCGGTACTGTACTACCAGGATCGCCGTGCCCAATAAGAACAACCCCCCACCGATCACCGCCAATGTCATCTGTCCCACGTTTGCAGTTACGGAGGCCAGTGCCACAATCGGCAAAAGCAGGAACCCCGCCAACGCAACTTGCATCCAAAACAGCCTTGGCATCCAGGACGTGGCGTCGTGGAAGCCTGCGCTCCTCAACAAGAACACATCCGCGATCAGCAGTGTGCCGTTGATGAAAGCGCAAATAAACAGCAGTTTTGCTGCAAGCAGCTTCTTCCATTCATAAGGTTGGGCGATCCCACATTGGCGATCTTTCACCAGCGATTCACTGTGCATCACGCGAGCGATTAAGATCACCCACCCCAGGACGAGGATAGTTTGTAGCCAACTGGACATGGCCTCCGCGAGTCTGTCTGCCCCAAAGTAATCTCGCGGGAACCAAATCCTGGGTTCAGCCCACGTGAAGGCAACGAGCACCGCTAAGACAAACACTATCTCTGGGAGGTGACGCTGAGTGTCCCTTCGGATTATCTGGAGAATCTGTCCCATTACCGCCCCTCGTCCCGACTCCGTACTCTTTGCACAATTTCGGGTGTCCTATCCCTGTGAATTGAACTGCATGTGCGCCTCCTCAGATCAGATAAATCTATGGCCGGGGCGAGAGATTATACACCTGGAGAAGCAGGTAGCGAGGAGGTGCGCGCTCCTCCGCGCTCCTCCGCGGCTCTTCAAACGGAAATGCCAATCACCACCAGAGCACGCCTACATGAACCCGCATTGAATCGGGGAACGACCGCAAAGGGGCGCAGAGTACGCGCACCTTTGCGCTACCCTGCTGCCCCACACCGCCCCCTACGGTGGAACAGCACTCTGGACCGAACTGACCGAAACGGATGATCGCAGGTATCAAGTGGGACTGCCTTCGAAAATCTCGATCCAGAGATCGAGCGTCTTGTCGTGCCACTTTTCTCTGGCCAGGTACGGGCGCAACTCCTCGTTGTAACGAGCGCGCAAGGTGGTAGAGTCGAGCTTTCTCGACCGGAACAGATAGTCGGCATCATCCCTGTCCTTGGTGGAGTTCCGCTCCAGTTTGGACAAGATGAGATCGTAGGGATCGAGAACCAGCATCCGGAGGTTCTTGTATTTCCCCGGCATCATATCGACCAGCCGGGCGTCATAGTTGTCGGGCAGATTTATGAACGGGACGCAGTGCAGGGAAATTCCCCACTTCTTGGCCAAGGGGGACCCGCCGCCGGCGATCTCGGCAATGTTGGGCGTGTTGGGTACGGTTGTGAAGTAGTCGAGATCTCCGGTTCTCCGTGCCAAGCCATAAAAATAGGTACACACGAACCCGCCGATACAATGCAGGTCAACCGGCTCGTTTAATTGTGCATCGAGTTCGGCCAGAAACTCATTCCAGGGATGGGGCAGGTCCGTCATAGGAACGTGTACTGCAGGTGTGCCGGCTTCATATCCGTCAGCAGCTTCCAATGCGCCGCGTCTTTGCTGCGGTTCTGCCGGAGCCACTTCTTTTCACTTTCTGTTCGGGGCGGCCGATAGAAGGCATCCTCTTTGACCAGCCGGCTTTCTTCCAACTGCTTCTCGAGCCTAAGCAGCGCTTCCGACCGTGATTTCAGGGACTGGCGGTTGGCTATTCTGCGAGCCAGGCTGACAACAAATCCCAGCCGGTTCTGCAGATTGAATCGTCGCGCGTTCTCAACCAGCCACGGATCATCCTGGCCGTACCTCAGAACAACCCAGGGCAGAGCCTCTGCCACACCCGCATCCAACCTCTCCTGGCTCAGTGCCGTCAGCAGAACTTCACGCGGGTTCTTGGGCGGCTCCTGACTGCGGAAATAGGCGAAACCAGGGTACCCAAGCTGGGCCAGGGACTCGAACAACTCCTCGTTGGGGGCAGGCCGAGGGGTAAATGTAACAGGGAGAGGAACAGTTTCCGGAGAGAGCCCATAGACCGCCGCGGCCTTCTGAAGCAGCCCGGGGGTCAGTTTCCTCTTTCCATGTTCCAGGTAGTTCAAATACCCCTGCGATACCTTCAGTAGGCGGGCAGCCTGTGCCTCTGTCCATCCCTTGGCAAGCCGAGCCGATTTGAGTTCCTGTGCCGTCATAACACTCTCTTTATAACATACTTGTCATAAGAAGTCAAAGTGGGGTTCCTGAGAGCTGCGCATGTGGTAGATGGGGCCTTGGCAAGCATGAGAAGCTGTGGCTTCGGATTCTGCAAGGCACGCCTGGAGGTATGATTAAATATCACATGTTGAGGGCTGCCGCGCTTGGCTTCCAAAGTTGGCGAGCGCGGTTTGGTAAGCTTCGGCGAGCCTGCGCCCGGCTGCACGCGTCGAATCAGAAACGCAGCCGGATTTCATTCGCCCAAACCTGCTTCAATTGCCCGGCATCACGTTGATCAACCCTGCCGAGCCGACGGCGTAGGAGGTTTTGTTCCAAGCAGTCCAGTCGGGATAGCCTTAGTAGAGCCCCTCATCTTGCGGGAGCGCGGAAACGGTGTCAGGTACCCTTTCTGCCCCCAGGGTTTAGGTGGTGCTACTTGGGTGGCGGCTCCACCCTACCGAGAGCCTCGTCGGTGGCCAGTTCGAGTTCAGCCGTTTCCTTTTTGGCGGGCGGGCTGGAGCCGCATTTCATGCTCTGCGGCATTTCGGGCTTACTTGAAAGGCATTTCCACTTCCGCATAGCTGCCCGGTTCAGCCTCGGCCACCATTTGGGCAATCCGGTCAAGATGGAGCCGCACCACCCGCCATGTCGAGTTCCCCAGTACAACTACGGCGATTTTTCGGCCCGTTAAATTCTGCTGATAGCGGATTCTCTTATCGGTGGTGAGCAAGACGTCGAAGCCTGCGGCCTCAGCCTGGTTGAGCAGTTCGCCGTTGGAAATCCTGTCCCAGCCGCGCTCTATCGCCTCGGTAACATCGTGGGCGGAAAGCGCCTCACGAATGCCGCTGGGGGTGCCGTGGTCAAAGAGAATGCGCATCGCTCAAAGTCGTCACACCCGCATTGACGGGCGGCGCATCGAGGCTGCGGGCGGCAAATTCGAGCACCGCTTGAATCTGCTCGCGGGTTACATGAAACTGCTCGATGATTTCCTCGATGTTCGAACCGGCCTCAAGATTTTCAAAAACCGTCGCCACCGGCATCCGGGTACCGCGAAACACCCATGCGCCGCTGCGTCTGTCCGGCACGCTTTCGACGGCGGGACATTGGGACCAATTGAGTACTGCCATGTTCTTACCCTCTCATCGTATTCTTATACCACAATTGCGCGGGCTGGCGCAGAACCGCTTTTCAAGCTCTGGGGCTTTTCCGCACGCAGGGGCTATAGGGGAAACGGTGGGTGGGAAACGGTCGCAGGTACCCTTTCTCCTCCCACGGGTTTAGGTGCTGCTACTTGGGCGGCGGCTCGACCCTACCCAGAGCCTCGTCGGTGGCCAGTTCGAGTTCAGCCGTTTGCTCTTCGATTAAGTCCGGGATTGTTTTCTGGAGAGCGAAGAGCCGCAGACCGCAAACCCGGCGGTCTGCGCTACGGGCTGGGGAATGCACGTAACTGACTCGCGATCCTCTGTATCGAGGTTCGCCGCCCAGCCCTCCAGACCCTGCCCGGTGAGAATCGCTTCATCGGCCGCGGGGCTCTCGGCCAGACGGGACAGGTCTCATCGCTTCGGATCCGGCTGCCGCATGACGATCATTGGGCAGGTGAGCCCCAACGGGGCGAAATAACGAAGCCCAGGCCGAAGGTCCGCCGATCACGACGGCGGACTGAAGGCCAGGGTCAAGGGAGCCCCCATCAACCCCTAGCCCTGAAGGGGCGGAGCAATCCTATCAATTGCACACATACCGCTGGTCGTGGGCAATTCCGTGCGCGTCCAGCGGTATCCCGCCCTTTCAGGTCTGGGGGAAAATCGCGATGTGATTTAAACCCAGGCCGTTGGCCTGGGCTTCGTTATTGCGCCCCTTTGGGGCTGAGCGGGCAGCGCACAGGTGCGCGGGTTGTACGTTCTGGTGCGGCTCTTCCCGCGCACTCGCGCGAACCAGTCGCCCGACGTAGGGCCCAGCAGCGCTGGGCCCTGGCCGAACGCTGTTCGGCCCTACATCGCGGTCACGCGAACCAGCCGCCGGACGCCAAGAGACAGTTGCTAGTGGCGAGTGGCGAGTGACGAGGGGAAAGTGGCGAGTCGAGATCCCGAGCCCCGTGTCCCGTGTCCCGTCCTTGGCCCCCTCGCAGTGCCCCCGACACTCCCCCGCTTCGTTTATCGGCGGAAGTGTGGAGGAGGATGAAGGAGTATTCTCGCTCCACGATCACGATGCCATCCCGAGGGAAAAGCGGCGTCGGCTGCGCGATAGCCACCCAAAACGGATATTCGCCCCCCGGTGTGCCCGGCAGCGGAGAGCTCGCGGACCTGCCGGGGCGCAGGTCGAGTTCACCCGTGTTTTGCACTCCCCCGGGTTCCTCCGCCGTAACAGTGCTCAGCGGCGTCCAATTGGCCAACCCTCCGGTGAACACCGTGATGGAGTCGTTGTAGTAATTCGCCACCACCATCGATTTCCCATCCGGGGAAACAGCTACGCCGGCGGCGCACGGCTGTACGTAAACCGCGCTGTTGATCGGGACTGGCCCTTGATTTGGCACGGGAAGGCCAACGCCTCCCCCGCTATGGCGCAAGAGTAGCTCGGGTCCGGGGAGAAGGGCCGGTGGCGCCGGGGCCCAAGTGCTTCCGCTCGGAGTAAAGACGTGGACGTTGTCGTATTGGGCGTTATTGGGGTCGGGGTAGCCGCGGCTGTCGAAGGGGAAATCTCCCATGCCGCTGGACACGTAGAACGCCCCGCCGGAAGGATCGAAGGAAATCCCGTTGTAGGAATTGGGAATCATCACATTCTGCTTATAAACCGGCACGCCCGTCGAAATGTCATAGATGAACACGTACTCACTCGACGGCGAGTTTGCTGGGTACCCGCCGGAGGCTGGGGACTCGCCGGCTGCGAACTGCACGACGGGCGCCTCGGGCACGAAGGCGAGAGCGGCGACGGAGTCGGCGTAAAAAATGCGGTTGTACCCGGAGGTCAAAACCAAAAGGGTGTTCCCGCTCACCACGCTCGAAACCGCTTGCCCAGCCAGCCAGGGATTGCCGTTGACCGACCACGGGGTTACGAGTGGTTGGAACTGGGAACCCAGGGGCGCCAGCGGCGTAATCCACTGGTTCATATTGGGGATGAACTGAACGCCGGCAGCCGCGGCATTCACCGTGATGGTCAGGGTCGCCGTGGTGCTGCCGGTGGTGTTGGAAGCCGTTACCGTGTAGTTGGCCGTGGCGGCAACGGCGGTGGGCGTTCCGCCGATGACGCCCGTATCGTCGTCCAGGCTTAGGCCGGCGGGAAGGGCCGGGCTCACACCGAACGAGACCACCGCTCCGCCGGTGCTGGAGGGGCTGTCCGGCATGATCGTTGTCCCCACGGTATAGACTGCTGTGCTGGAAGTGTATGCCAGGCCGGCCGGGGCTGCGTCATTCACCGTGATGGTCAGGGTGGCCGTGGTATTGCCGGCCGAGTTGGAAGCCGTTACCGTGTAGCTGGCCGTGGCGGTCACGGCCGTAGGGGTTCCGCTAATGACGCCCGTGTTGGTGCTCAGGCTTAGGCCCGCCGGAAGGGCCGGGCTCACACTGTAAGAGGTCGCCGCACCGCCGGTGCTGGAGGGACTGTTCGCCGTAATCGCCGTCCCCTTGGTGTAGACCGCCGTGCCGCTGCTGTAGCTGAGCGCAGAGGGCGGCTGAACCACGGGACTGGGAGTGGGACTGCTGCCGCCGCCACACCCGCATAGAAGAAGTAAAACCGCGGTTAGAGAAAGACCAAGCCAACGAGTCGATCACATGGGAATCTCCCTTTCAATGCCGACTACAGCCCGCAGTGGCCCTCAACGGCCCCGTGTCCAACTTCCTGTCCTCAGCCCATCCCGGCAAGGAACTGATCCAGTTTGCGCAACGAGAGACGGCTGAAATCGGTAGCAGACTTGCAGAAGCGTTTCCGCGCTCCTATACTTCAAGTTCTTCAGGGGAATTCGTGTGGCACGAATTCGCGCCCGGTGTGGCAAGATGAGTCCTCATATCCAACACAGGAAGGAATTCACCCGATGAAAGCAACGCGCCGCAGTTTCCTATTCACTGCCGTCACCGCTCCTCTGGCCGCGAGGCTTGATCCCTGGGGACGGGGCGATGTTGAGGCGGTGGCGGCCATGGCGCCCGGCGGACAAATGCAATTCGAGAATCCGCAAATCATTCGGTACGACGCGAAGTGTTTCACCATTAATAACAAGGACACGCTGGTGATGAGCGGCGCCTTTCATTATCCCCGCTGCCCCAAGCCGCTATGGCGCGACCGCTTGCAAAAATTCAAGTTGGCGGGATTCAACACCATTGAAACCTACGTCTTCTGGAACTATCACGAGCCACAGGAAGGCAAAGTGAACCTTGCGGAGTTCGAGGAATTCATCAAACTCGTCCACGAGATGGGTTTCATGATGATCGCACGTCCCGGCCCCTATATTTGCGCGGAGTGGGAACGCGGAGGATTCCCCTCCTGGGTGGCGGCCAAGCGGTTCCCGCTTCGCACCACGAATCCGGATAGCCTCAGAACCTCGCAGCACTGGTACTCGGAAGTTCTGCCGATCATCCAGCAAAACCAGGTGACCGTGGGCGGCCCCATCATCATGGTGCAGGTGGAGAATGAGTACGACTACAGCCCGCCCATGCCCGATGCCGATAAGCGCGAGTACGTTCGCGCCCTCGCACAGATGGCATGGAGCGCCGGCATCAACGTTCCCATCATCACCTGTTGGACCAAGCAAGCGCGCGAAAATAGCGACCCTGACATGGCGCGGATTATGGACACGTGCAACTTCTACCCTCGCTGGAAGATTGTCGCGGAGCTCACGCCAGCTCTCGAGAAATTGCGCCGCGAAGAGCCTGCCTCACCTATGGCGATCACGGAACTACAAGGCGGATGGTTCAGCGAATTCGGCGGCGCCCAGTCGGTGAATCAGGACGGCGTGGACGCCGCCCAGATTGATATGATCACCAAGACAGCTTTAGAATTGGGCGTAACGTCGTTCAATTATTACATGGGATCTGGCGGCACCAATTTCGATTGGGCCGCGAAGAAGCTGACCACTACGTATGACTATGCCGCACCGATCCGAGAACCCGGCGGCCTATGGGACAAGTACTACGCTGTCCGCGGCATAGGCCAATCTTTGCGCGTCTTCGGCAGCGTTCTAACCCGCGCCGTGGCTTTGCCTGGGGTGGAATGCACAAACACCGATGTCAGTGTGAGTGAGCGCACGAATGGACCGAGCGCGGTGTTGTTTGTGCGCGAAAACTCGAACGCTCCCAAGCGCTACAAGATGACTTTTACGGATTCCCATAGCCCGAGCAAGCGCCAGATCGTTGCTCCCCGCGTGGGCGAATTGGAACTCGCCCCCCGCGAAATGAAGATGCTGCCGGTACAGATTCCTATTAGCAGAGGGAGGTTGTGCTACTCGACGGGAGAATTGTTGGCCACCGGCGTCAATCTGGACCGGGACTTCATAATCCTGTATGACGTCCCAGGGCGGACCTTGGAAATCGGACTAGCCACAGCAGACGAACCGAAAACGGACGGCGACACGGCCTATCGATTTTGGGACTCGGAATTTGAAACTTCCGTTTTGGGAGTGCGAGTTGGAACCATCGAAAAAATGTTAATGCACAATGAGCACCTTCAGATCTTCGTCGTACCGCGTGACAGAGCTCTTCGCACGTTCTTCTGGGAGTTTCCACCCAAGATCGTCCCAGGCTCCGAGGAAACCAAAACGGTGGTGGCTCCCATCCTGACTGACGCCTACGCTTTGGCGGGATCAGGCACGCTGAAGAACCGTGCCTGGGTGGAACTGGATTTTCTCCCTGGCCAGCACGACGTTGCCGTGATGCTCCCCCCGATTCCGATGAAGTGCCGGCTCGATGGCGCCGTGACGGATTTCCAATACGATCGGACCTGGCACCTTGCACGCCTTCACGTGACCACACCGGCCTTGCCCTTCCAGCCGATCAACCTGACCGAAGGGGACGCCTTCGTCGAGAAGTTTGACCCTGCAACGGGCGAATGGCTGACGGGGCCTCTCCATGCGCTTGAGGATCTGGGGCCGGTGCCTTACGGCTACGTCAAGTACCGCGCGTCGTTCAATTTTAATGGCGAGGCTAAGATGTTTGTCTCGACGCGGGCCGACGACGCGAAGAGAATCTTCGTCAACGGTAAGTTTGTGGCGGAAGCCTCCAATCAGGAGAAGTTGATTGATTTTCCTCTCGCAAAATATGCCCAACCCGGCGCCAACCTGGTGGAGATTTCCTACGCGCTTTTCGGCGCCCCGAACTTTGGTGAGAACCTGGGCGAATTGAAAGGGCTCGAATCGGTCGGCATCGGCGCTGACTTCCCTTCGGCCAAAGGTTTGGAGAGTTGGCAAATTCAGCGCTATCCCACGTTGATGCGAGGGCGGGAAATCAATCCCGAAGCCGGGGTGTGGACCCCTGCATCGTTTCTCGGCGGCGCGGAAAGCCAGTCCCCTGTCCCTTCCTTCACCTGGTGCCGCGCGAAATTGCCAATGCCCGCGCTCGACGAGGTTTGGAGAATACCCTGGAAGCTCACCTTCGACGCCGACTGCGACGCGCTCATTTTTCTCAATGGAAAGTTCGTGGGGCGCTACGTCACCATCGGGCCGCAGAAGGATTTCTATCTTCCCGAACCGTACCTCTCTTCCGGCGGAGAGAACACCCTGACGTTTCTGCTGGCCTATACCGACCAAGCACATCACCTGCGGAAATTGCAAATAGCGCCTTATGCGGAGTTTGCTGTTCGCCGAACACGTTTGGAATTCGAATGGTGATCGCCCGAGGCAGCGGACCGTACACTGTTGGCGCCCGGTGCGTCCCCGTGAAGAGCTTGCGCCCCGCCGCACAATCCGATTCCCTGCCGTGGAAAATTCCAGACCAGCTTTAGGAGTTGCAGATGATCCGTTGCGCCTGACGCCTTACGCGTCAATAACCAAAGACGGGATACTGTAACGGATGAGTTATTTCTTCCTAGAATTTCTTTACAATGTGATACAATCCGGCAAACGATAAAAGGCAATTTTAGTCGGGGAAGGCGCACTAAATCTAATGGGAGGGAACTTACATGCGTGTTCGCCAGTTCGGCTTCCTCCTCTCTTCGGTCATCCTGCTGCTGATATTCGTACAGCCGGCAATGGCGCAGAGTGGAAAGCTTATTGTTCGATCTAATCCGCCGCAGGCATACATTTATGTCGACGGTCAACCTGTCGTGGACGCGAAAGGTCACCACGTTTGTCTCACACCGGGAGATCATAAGGTCGATTTGTATAACTACGGCTATAAACCGGAATCCCGTAGCGTAACGATCACAGCGCATAAGACCACGGTTCTCGAAGTTACGATGCAGGCGATCCCCGGCGGAGTGTCGGGGCCGTGGGGATGCATCACGCTGGAGGGAGCGGACCGTTCCGCGGTTCTGCTGAACGGCAAAGATCCGGCCGTATTCTTTGTTGGGCACGGCGACGAATTCAACAATGAGTGGGTGTGGAAACAAGAGCTGATTGTACCGCCGGGCAAGTACGAGATGACTTTGGAGTGCAACTGCTCGGATCCCTGGTCCACGACCGTGGACGTGCCCGCCAACCAGCGCGTCGTGGTTGATGCTTACAAGGGTGTGCGCAAGACTGTGCCTTGGGCGCGCGGACAGCAGATACAGTCGCCGGCACGGTTCAAGACTGGCACAGCAAGCGCTGAGGTGGCCGTTGAAAAAGTTACCGGTCAGTTTAATGCCTCCACGTCGCAGATCAATTGCGGCGACTCTGCGCATCTGACTTGGTCCTCCACCGGCGCCGGGAAAACGGAACTCAATGGCTCGCCCGTAAGCGCCTCCGGCGACCAGACGGTCCAGCCCAAACAGAACACGGATTATAAATTCACCGCAGCCGGGCCGGGTGGAGTTTACAATGGCGACGCCGCGGTAAGCGTCAACTCGGCGATTTCCCCTTCGCTCAGCGTGTCGCCGGCCGAGGTTCGCTACCACAAGATCGGCGAAAAAGTTGACCAGCCGATAACTGCCGCAGTGACTTGGGCGGCCCCCAATGCCGATACCGTCTCCGTCGATCCCCTCGGTTCGGTGGCGACGAGCGGCAACCGTGAGCTTCAGGTGACGCCTACCAAGAATTCCCCGGGACCGGTTGACGAGACCGTCACGTATACGCTCCATGCCGCCAACGCCTGCGGCGGGTCCGAGACGCGCACCGCGTCCTTGCACATTCTTGGTGCGATTGAGGCGGAATCCACCGTAAATGAGGCTACACTCGAAACCCGACTCAGCTTCAACAGCATTTACTTTCCCACCAACTTGCCCACCGCAAAGGATCCTCAAGGTGGTTTGGTTCCGAGCCAGGAAAGGCGACTCGAGGGAATGGCCAAGGATTTCAAGGACTACCTCACGGTTCGGCCGGAGGCTAACCTGATCCTGGGAGCACACGCTGACATGCGCGGCTCGGCAGCGTTCAATAAGGCGCTGTCACAACGCCGTGCAGACTTGGTGAAGAACTATCTGGCCGAGCATGGAATCCCCGCTGACAAGATTCAGACTGAAGCCTTCGGAAAGGAAAAGAACCTCACCAACAAAGAGGTGAAAGACCTGACCGATCAGAACCCTAATATCACTCCGGAAGAACGTAAGCGCGTAGAGAAAAACCTTATGGCATTCCGCTTGGCGAACAACCGCCGCGTAGACATTCGCCTCAGCACCACGGGCCAGACTTCGCAGCGCTTGTTCCCCTACAACTCTGACGACCTGAACGTGCTGCTGGGAGAACAGAAGCCCGTTGCTAAGAAGGCCAAGAAGGCTCCTGCCAAGAAATAACTTCCGCAAGGCATCGCCGGGGCCGCGCCCGCGGCTCCGGCGAGTTTCATCGACCTCCTAGATCTCTTCGCGAACGCTACTCCGTCTTCGTTTGCGGCGTGCATTCACCGCAGCGAGTGGCCGCCCGCCGTCTAACCCTCCGAGCTTTCCCTCGTGCGTGCCTCGGCAGTCCGAAATACGATTTGGCTCGGTCGAATCTCCGCTAAACTCCTTTTGCGGGTTTAATCCTTAAGGAACGCCCTTACCCTTGAGGAAGGGAGCAAATTTCATGTCGGCATCCAAGATTTCCTCGGCCAGCCAGTCCTTGAGGAACGCCACTGCATGGCCAGTCATGCCCGTCTCGTTGCTCATGAGCTTTTGATATAACTCGAACACGGAATAGGCCAGAAGCTCGTGTTCTGTATGGTGCGCAGGTAAGTCCGGGTATCCGCAGCTTTCTAGAACCTTTTCCTCCACATCAAAGTGAGCGCGAGTATAACGGATGAGCTCATCTAAATTCTTGCCGATTGCCACCCTTCCCTTGCCATCCACCAAGGCTTGATGAAGCCGATTGACAATGTCAACAAGCTGTCGGTGTTGCACGTCCGCAAAGTCGATTCCCACTTGATACTTCTCACTCCAGGGGAAAAAGTCCTCGTGTGGAGTTTCCATAGCCGATCCTCTGCACCCGCAACGAATGTACGAGCGATCTACAGAACCTTCACCTCTTGTATCGGTTCCTAAGGCCTGAATCATGAAATTATCTAGTGGGCCAGCGCACGGGGCGCGGAGATTCGCAGCCTCCCCGATAGGGCCACCCCCTTTACGCTCAATGGCCAACGTCTTGAACTGGGTACCTTTTCTCGCTTTATCGCCGGAGTAACGATATCCCCCGGCGATCAAATTGGTTGGACGGATTTGCAGGGCAGTTCACGATTTCTTGCGTGGCGGCTGTGAAGGCCGCATCTCAATGCGGCTGGCCAAAGCCGTGCGGGGGAATTTGTAAAGGTCAATCACCGCTTTGGCAACATCTTCGCCGGTCAGCTTCCAGTTCTCGCGGGACTTTGAGCCCGGCGCGGCGGCGAAATCCGTATCGACGCTGCCGGGCATCAGGTAGCTGACGCGAATGCCGTCGTAGCGGACGTCCTGCATCATGGCCTCGCTGAAGCCGTTCAGTCCGAATTTGGACGCGTTGTAGGCGGAGCCTGTAGCCATGGGATTGACGCCCGCGAGACTCGAGATGTTAAAGATATACCCGCCGCCGCGTTTGCGCATCAGCGGAATGGCCTCGTGGCAGCAATAGAAAACGCCGCACAAGTTCGTCTGAATGGTCGCGTCCCACTCTTCCACGCTAAGCTGGTCCACAGGTTTGAAGACGCCCACGCCGGCGTTGTTCACCAGAATGTCGAGGCCGCCGAAACGTTCCGATGCGGCGCGAATCAGCTTGCGGCAGTCTTCGTATTTGCGGACGTCCGCCACGGAGCCATCCACATTGGCGGGGGCTATGCCACGAAGCTTTTCCAGGGCCGCCGGCAAAGCATCCGGATTGCGCCCGCAGATAAAGACCTTCGCGCCTTCCGCCAATAATGCCTGCGCGACGCTGAAACCGATCCCGCGTGAACCGCCCGTGACCACGGCGACCTTATCCTTCAATTCGCTTGGCATAACAATCCCCCTCGTCCAAGAGATGCACTAATAGAGTAACCCAATCTCGGACGCGAGATGAAGTCTTCTGTTGCGAGAATACCGAATTTGAACCTCTGTGCCGGCGAAGTCGAGACCGGGTCATCTGGCGATCGGGTGACTGAGCCATTGGGTGATTTGCGACTTGTGAATTGCGATCTAAGATCGGATTGGTTTCAGCATGTGGGGGAAGGCGCTGCCCGCCTCAACGGCTGGGGATGGTTCTTGCTCAATTACGCGCCTTCCGCCTCGAAGGCAAATTGGCAATCAGTAATCGGGCGGCAGGCGGAGCTGGCAGGGGGGAGTTGTAGCGCAAGGCTCGCCCTACAGCCTTGCGGCTTTTCCATCGCGCCGTGTAGTGAGCGCCGCGGCCAGAACCCACGCCGCTGGGAAAGCCGCCTAGAATTAGGATTGGCGGCCTACGGGTGAGTGCGTTTGCAGGGCGGCAGCCGAGGCCAAGGGAAGCATTTCGTCCCAGGTTCGGCCTCCGAGTTCGCGGCCGGCTTTCTTCTTCCGTGTCCCACCCCGGTGCTTGAAGAAGAAGGGAACGCCCACATGGACGCACTGGTCGCATATCTCCGATACCCAGGCGGGGTCCATGGGCCGGGCGCCGAGCCCGAACTCTCCGCCCACGAACACCCCCTTGGATACCGTCGAGCTTCAAGCCGGGAAGCGGCCCCAGCAGCGGTTCAAGCGAAAGGAATTTGAGCTGCGCACCCGTCTTGCGAAGGTGATCGATGCGGCTGGATTGCCGATTTCGCAGCCATCACAAACCCTTCAAGATGTCTTGGGCAATTTTCACTGCCGAGCAGCCGCAGCTCTCAAATCGTTGTAGAGCTCCTGGAAATATCGACAGGAGTTGTACACAGGCGCGAACTGCATAAGTTTGAACAGAGGCGTTCCGTCGGCGATTTTGTTATAGCGCCGCCTCTTGATTCGCAGGAAGAGTTCGTTGAGGCGTTCGGAAGGAGGATTTTGAAAGTTCTTCAATTCAGCGCGGAGATCTGGTCTGACGCCAGTGTCGCCTAGTCGTACTGCGAGGGCGCACCCTTCGGCGAGAATCCACGCCTCCGTCTGGTGGACACAAAGATGCGGGTAAAACCGGTTCGCTCGGGCGCGATGGACTTGCGCATTCAGCCAATTCCGGACACGTTGAATCTTCGTTTCCAAACTGTCTTGAAGTTGATGCGACACTTTGGTCATTCCTTGGAGATCAACCAAAGTGAACACGGCTAACACCTCTTGATCGTCAAGGTGACCACTGGCGAACTTGCCTAATTTCTCGATCTTGCCATTGAGATTGATGCATTTCAGGCCCACGGATCGGAGACCTTCCGAGTTCCACTGAGGGACAATGAAATGGCGAACGGCCAGTTCCTCGGTGTCGCCTTCACACAACACAACGATTCTGCTCACGAATTTTCCCGGCGATGTTAGGGGCGCCCGCCAAAGTGACCGGCAAGCCACAAATCAGATAGGTTGAAGTCCTTGAGCCACTTTTCTAGGTCGCTGCTTTCTAACCGCTTGAGATGAGTTTCGCCATCCGCCTTTTCGGTCACAATTAGCTGTTCAGGCTCAAGCTTCGCCACGATCTGGGGAGAATGCGTGGCGACAATGACTTGCGTGCGCGAAGCGGCATCCTGAAGTAATTCAGCTACCAGCTTGATCCAATCTGGGTGCAGACCAAGCTCCGGCTCATCGATGCAAATAAGGGACGGGGGATCTGGGTTCTTGAGGATGGCAATGAGACACAAGAGCTTCAACGTGCCGTCCGAGAGAAGGTTGGCAGAGACTCCCGCCGTCTCATAGGGCCGTTCGAACCAGCGAAGGAGAACTTTCCCGTCCCCACCATCGGCCGGCACAGTCAGTCTAATGAAATCCGGGGAGGCCGTCTTGAGGATATCCAAGATTTCGTCCCAATCGTGCGGCCAATCCTGTTGGATTGAGTAGAGAACCGAGGATAGATTGCTGCCATTTGGTAGGAGTCGTATGCCCGTTCTTATTAATGCGGGTTGACGAGCCGGAGATTCCGGCCCCACGTCGATATCCCGGTAAAGGGCCATCGCCTGGAGTTGTTGCAAGACTACCCAAGACTCCTCGTATTTGTTGGGATCCCTGACTTGGAAGATGGCAAGCTCTTGAACTTGAACAGATTTTTGCTCTTCGAAAAACGGGCCGGAATCGATGCGTTGCCGGAATTCAGTCCTTTGTTCGTCTCGGTCGATCTCGAGACCGTCTGAAGGCCCATTGAGCGATACCACCCGGAGCTGTTCTTCTGAGATGCCGTAGTTGGTGCCTAGACCTCGCAGGCCGACCCTAAACTTAATGTCGAATGGCTTCTTCTC
>JBKQVI010000530.1:0-3866 GCA_052139985.1 Terriglobia bacterium | reverse complement strand
TTTTCATCATCTCCGTAATCTACCACCCTTGGGGTGAAATCCCCCCACCAGTCTCTTCCTCACTCCCACCCCGCAATCCGGCCTCCGCACCCACCGCTGCCAAATCCCTACGGACGGATTACGGACGGTAGTTGCCTCCCGCGCGAGTACTCATTAGGATTGAGATTAGAGAAGTTGGGATATTGCCGGAATTTCTCGCTCGCCGAATCTGCTTTCATCGCGCGGCGGGAAGGGGTCGTGGCCAAAACCCAGAGGGGAACTATGGAAAAATTCTTTCGCAGCGCCATTCGACGTTACTACGATGTTGAACTGCCGCAAGACCACGCTCGCCGCAAACGTTGGCCGTTGTTGGTTGCCCTGCATGGCTACGAAGGGGATAAGAATTCCATGATGCGAGTGGCGAAGCAAGTCGCGGATGACAACATGGTCGTGATCTCGCTCCAAGGCCCATTCCAGTTCTTTCGCCGACTCGTCAGGAATCCCAAAGAGCTTCGTGTGGTCTTTGGCTGGGGCACGACGTACAAGATGGAGGATTCGATCGATCTGCACCACCGTGATTTAGAGACGACCATCCGGCTCGCAGTACGCAAATATAACGCCGATCCTCAACGTGTGTTTTTGCTGGCTTTTTCGCAGGCCTGCGCCGCCAACTACCGCTATGTGTTTACACACCCGCACGCGATTCGCGGCGCCGTCGCCGTGTGCGGTGGAGTTCCCGGCGATTGGAATGCAAATCCCCACTACCAGCCCGCGGCCACCCACGTGCTGCACATCGCCGCCCGGCAGGATGTTTGGTACTCACGTGAGAAAAACCTCGAGTTCCGCAGGCAATTGGGGCAGCGTGCCGCCACAGTCGATTTCCGCTTTTACAATTCCACCCATAAGTTTCCTCGCCAGTCGCTTCCGCACATCCGTCGATGGATTGAGAAACATTTGTGAGAGCAGGAGACGCCGGGTGTAAGGTACCAGCGCTGGGTTCCGGTCTTATTCTCGCCGCTCAGCATCCCGCACGGAGTGCTGAACTCCCGACACCTGACACCTGACTCCCGGCACCTGTGTTAGCATAGTGCCGATGTATGACGAAACCGTGGCTGTCATCGAGAACCGTGCCCTCACCGGTGGCCATTTCCTTTTGAGCGTGGATGCTTCGCGGCAAGCGCCGTGTGTGCGACCGGGCCAGTTTGCGATGGTGCGCATCCTCGGACGCTCGGATGTGTTGTTGCGCCGCCCCATGAGCATCTTTAACGTCCAGGTGCCAAACGGCGGCCAACCCAGCCCCCATCGAGAAGCAGTGGCGCCGTGCGTCCTTCAACTTCTCTACAAAGTCGTGGGGCGAGGCACGCGCTTGATGTCGGAACTCAAGCCCGGCGACAAAGTGGGGCTGCTCGCGCCCCTCGGCCACGGCTTTTTTGAGGAGGAATATCTTCCGCGTGCGCACGAATGCAACGAAGTCCTGCATGTCGCCGGAGGCATTGGCATCGCCGCGCTGCTGCTACCAGCGAAGCACTTGGCCGAGGCGGGATTTCGACAACGGCTCTTTTTCGGAGCGCGAACGAAAGAGGACCTAGTGGGAGTGAAGGAATTCAAGCCGCTCGTGCGTGCCATGCTGCTGGCGACGGAAAATGGCTCAGCGGGATATCGAGGCTTTGTGACCCGGCCGCTCGAAGAATATCTGACCAAGCACACCGGCAAGAAATTTCTCCTCATGGTCTGCGGTCCATGGGCGATGCTGCGCGCCACGGTGGAACTGGCCAAACGCTTCCGCCACCCCTGCCTGGTTTCCATGGAGAATCGCATGGGCTGCGGGTTGGGCGTATGCTTGGGCTGCTCGATCCGTGTTCAGGGGACGGGCCACGATGCGTACCAGCGCGTCTGCACCGAGGGGCCGGTGTTTTGGGCGGACAAGATTGTCTGGGAGACGGATAAGCAACTCGGGATTAGGGACTAGGGCTTTGAGGGACATCTATGCCCGGGCCTCGGCTTTTTTGTGCCGATGTGCCCTAGCGTTTTTGCGTGAGGTTGTTGCGCATCGTGGATAAACCACAGATCCCCACAATTGCCCGCGAGTGAGCAGAGGCAGGGAAACCTTGAAGGTTAGCGAACAGAGAGCGAAACCAGCGTCGGACCCCGGCAGCGGCGACCATAGCCCCGGAAACTCGGCCATTTTGCCCGAAACGGCGGCCGCCACAACTCCCACCCCGGAATTCACCCCTCAGTTGGAAATTGAGATCGCCGGGGTGCGCTTCCAGAACCCCGTGTGGACGGCCAGCGGCACTTTTGGTTACGGGAAGGAATTTGCCCACCTGATCGACCTCGACCAGCTTGGCGCGATTTGCGTGAAGGGCATTTCGCCCGAACCCATGGAGGGCAATCCCCCGCCCCGCATTTACGAAACCGACTCGGGAATGCTAAACGCCATTGGTCTTCAGAACGTGGGCGCGAAGCGGTTTCTGGGCGAGAAATTGCCCTTCTTGCGGACGATCAAAGCGCGCACGGTGGTGAACGTCTTTGCTTATTCTACGGAAGATTACGTGCGTTGCATTGAAATTCTGAACGCCGGCGAAGGTATTGCGGCCTATGAATTGAATATTTCGTGCCCGAACACGCGCTGTGGCGGCATTGTGTATGGCAGCGACCCGCGCCTGACCGAAGAGGTCGTCGCCGCGTCGAAAAAGGCGGCGCGCTTTCCGCTCTTCGTCAAGCTCTCTCCCAACGTCACCGACATTGCGTTGTTCGCGCGGGTGGCGGAAGGCGCGGGAGCGGACGCGCTCTCCCTGGTGAACACCTTTGTGGGAATGGCGATCGATATCGAAACGCGCACGCCGCGCATCTCCAACGTCACGGCGGGGCTTTCCGGGCCAGGCATCAAACCCGTCGCTCTGCGCATGGTCTACCAGGCGGCGCGCGCCGTGAAGATTCCCATCATCGGCATCGGCGGCATTGCCAGCGCCGAAGACGCGCTCGAATTCATCATCGCCGGGGCGCGCGCCGTGCAGGTGGGCACCGCAAACTTCTATGACCCCGGAACCTCCTTGCGGATTGTGAACGGTATCCGCGTTTACTGTCACCGCAAGCGCCTGCACCTCGCGGACCTCATCGGCTCGCTCAGAACCCCGTAATCGGGCGGGGCATTCGTCATTAGTTTTCAGTCGTCAGGGAAACCGCGGACAGTCACGTTTTCCGGTTTTTCCGCCGGGCATCAGGCCCACGCCCGAAGGCATTCCGTCCGCCGCCCGCAACTGCCTCGCGAGAAAAATTGTCGGTGCCACCAAGCCCTTGAGCAAGCAACCTGGTGCTTTCCAAAGGGTCGCAAACGGTCGTTAGATGTCCCCAAGGGGTACAAAGGTGCCACTGGGGATTTTTGCTCAAAGCCACAGGCTGGCGCATTTTCTGCCGTTGCTCGTCTCGATTCTTGACGAATATTAACTGCGTTGCTGCGTATTACCGTCCGCGCCGAGAGCTTCCGGACCTGAGATGTAGCGCCGGGCTTCCAGCCGGCATTGAGCCGCCAAAATGGCGGCGTTACGACCGGCCTTCTGCTCCCCAAGCGCGTGGGGAGAACTGGTGATGGCGTGGCTTTTGGCAGCGCTGATTCGGACCATCCCCACGCGCGTGGGGAGAACCACTTGCGCAATTCCTTCATCAGGTCCAGCGGCGGACCATCCCCAAGCGCGTGGGGATTACGTTCCCTATGCGACTACGGCAAGCAATCTGTGCGGACCATCCCCACGCGCGTGGGGAGAACGTGAGCGCCAGCGTGCAAGATTGCTATCGTTGCGGACCATCCCCACGCACGTGGGGAGAACTCACTGCGAGACGAGCGCGGGTTCTCTTACATCGGACCATCCCCGCGCGCGTGGGGAGAA
>JBKQVI010000529.1:0-3303 GCA_052139985.1 Terriglobia bacterium | reverse complement strand
GCGTGCCGCAACGTGCCGGGCAACTGGCCGAACAGAGCCGTTTTCTTGCTAAGGGGAGGGGAGTCATCAAGTTACCCCTTCAGCAACGCCAGTTTGCTATCAGGGTAACTCGTTTTCAAAGATTTTGCCTCATCGCTCGTCGTCTATGGCCTTAGCTCTGGGCGCTTCGCTGCCGCATCGCGATAGCCGATGGCCCCACCGGAAACGCCACCAAAGATCGGACCTTGGCCCTCGTCATGTGGAACATGAGAAGAAGATATTCTTCTCATAGCTGCAAACCAGCCGCAACGTAGCCGTCAGTCAAGGCCGTGCGCAGCACGCCGCGCAGCGGTCGGAGCGAAGCGGAGAGCCTTTACGGACGGCGTAGCGGAGGCTACACGCGCGTGAGCGCGCCGGGATGCCAGTTCCCGCTCTCGCCTTGTGCTTTCAATAGGTTCCCCGACCGCCAGCAGCAGGTTACTCCCGCAGTAACCGTGAACAGCTCATTTTGCCGTCAACCGTTGCATTATCAACAGGTTCCCGCCGCAGCAACCTTCAGGAACTTTGCAGCACCCGAGCCGGGGTGACGTGTCACCCCTCCTGCCGATGCCGAAGGCAGCGCCGTTCTTAAATCCCGCCGTCAGACATCAATATGCGGTTGGCAACGGAACAAATCTTGGCAACGCCGTAAGCTCCGGGTACCGCTCCACCAATGACGATGCCACCTTAATTCTCCACTCTTCCTCGCTTCGCTTCATCCAGACATCCATCGCGTGTTTGAGAACGGTCACCGCATGTTTAATGTCCCAATGATTCATTGCGCAGAGATGCGAAATCACGACTTCGCCGTAACCGAGTTTGAACGCGCGACCGGCGTGCGCCACGAGATCGCAATTTGAGCAATGAATCTCAAATCCCAGGAGGGTTGCGACACACTGCTTATCGTCGTAACCCCATTTTTCGTGGCAGGTCATGCGCCCCTGACCTGATTTGCAAATCGAACAGCGATTGTCAGCTTCCGCCAGCGCGTCGCCGCGAATCTGCTTTTTCCAAACTGCCTTACTACCCAGCATTTTGTGAGCGCTCCGTCCCCAAAGCGGTCCGGGCACCAATTCGGGCATGAGCAGTGCTGTTTTCCGATACTCCATTGCAATGCGCCTCCAGAAGACCAGGGTGGTCTCGGCATCAATGTAGCAACGCCGCAAAATGGGGCGGTTGTACGAGAATGTCACTTGTAAAATCGAGAGGGAATGGTGTCGCAGACACAATTGGTCTCTGAACTCCAAGAACGTGGCTATCACGTAACCGAGCGGCAGGTGAGAGACTGGCGGGCCAAGGGACTGTTGCCGCCGCTCAATTCACGTAGCCGAGGCCGCGGCTTGGGCGTTCTGCGCTACTGGGAGGGGAACGAGATAATCCTCTCTCAAGCGATAGCCGTTTCTGACCTCCTTGACAGAAATGGGCGAACAAGGTGGGTACCGTTGGGGTTGTGGTTTGCAGGCTTTGAAGTGAACCTCGGAACCGTCAGAACGTTATGGCTCGAATCACTCGTCCGTACTCGCAAGGAATGGCTCGGAACCGCCCTTTCGAAGGAGGAGTGTGAGGATGCAATCGGTGGGTTATGCCCTCGTCTCGCCAAGGGACTTTCAGATCAGCCTTGGGCCAGAAATGCGCACCTCCCATGGACTCGCCTGGAGCCGCTTCTAGTTGAAGTATTGAATGCTTTCTTCAATCCCCATCCCGATACTGAAATTGCCATCGATAAGCAGCTGGCTGATGCTGCGCGGGCATTGATGTATCACAATCGTCCAGAATGCGAGTGTTCTGAATCCGTCAGTGAATCTGAATTGGAGGAATGGCTCGACTTCATTCGCCGAAATTTTTCTTTCAGCGCGATGCTCAAAGTCATCCCAGAGGCAACGGATGACGATCTCACAGCGGCGCACAATCGATGGCGAGCTGTGTGTGAGGTTTTCACACAGCTCAGTGCCAGCGCCTCTGGTGGCACGCTGTCCGACGACTTGCGCCTGCTAGGAAGACGGGCCGCAATTCAATTCGGTGGTCTTTGCATATTTGGCTTGCTCTTACTTGGTAGGAGCGGCAAAGGCCAATTGCTAGATTCCCGCCTTGAAGAGGCAAGAACGACTCTCGCTGCCCAATTCACCTAAAGTCCGGCCTCTGCGGGCACGACACCACGGCACGTCACGTATCATTGAATCGAAATTAAACCCGTGAGAACTTCGCTGGAGTTGAACAACGTAATGCCCCTGCTCTCGTTAGTGGCTCTGCCTGATTGGTTGACCCAAGAAGGGTACCTGACCCTCGCCACATGGGGACTCGTTGCAGCGACCGTTTTGCTCTTCCTTATCACGCTCTTTCTGTATTTTGACAGTCGCGCCAAAGGGAAGGAACAAAGAGAACGATGGGAGCGAGAGGACGAGTCACGAGCTAGGGAACAGGAAGCACGATGGGAGCGAGAAGATCGACTTCGAGAAGAGGATTCAAAGCCAAAGGTGGTGGTGGAACTCGCCAAGCGTGAAGCATCGCCAGAAGTCGTGCTCAGGTGTTTCAATTTAGGAAACACGATTTTCTTTGTCGACCAACTGATCATCACGGCGACATCCCCAAGACGCTCCGTTAGAACGAGCGACCTCGTGGGGCCTCCTGTTCTTCTCCCAGGTGGGTACTTCTCGACAACCTATGCCTGCGAGGGTTTGATTACGGACGGGTTTCAGGAAGCCAACGCGGTGTTCACAATTCGTGGTTCGCATGGGATGGAACAGACTACTCCGGTTTGGTTCTACGTCAATCCTGATCCAGACCACGGCTACGGCTGGAATGTTGGTAGGCTCGCTGATCGTTTACCGGGAGCCATCGTAGTACATCCAAGGTCCCTTCCAGAGGGACAGTAAACGACCGGACGAAACACAAATACGCGGTCGGAGGGGCTGGTCGGTCAGCCAGCACGAAGGAGTGGCATGATCTATCGAATTGCGATTCTGAGCGCGGCATTGATGGCAGGCATGGGATTCACGACTCCGGCATATGCGATTGCCTCCGCCGAAGTCTCATTTGTGGGCTGCAAATCGGATGGCCAGGTAGGTCCACAGGACGCACCGATCGGGAAGCCCAAGACGATCGCAATCTCCCCGCAGTTGGCTCAAAGGGTCGCCTATTACAAGGCATCGGACGGCGAGGGAGTTCTAGGTCCGCGTGGCTGGTACTGCTTCGGGACCTACGGCTCCAGTGGGTCCAACCTATATGTAACCCCAATGCCGCTCAAATCCGCCGATCTATTTTCAAATAGCTGGAAGGGCATCTCCA
>JBKQVI010000528.1:0-16248 GCA_052139985.1 Terriglobia bacterium | reverse complement strand
CCAAGAGGCGGGAAAGTGAGAGGGTCACTTATCGAGCGACTTGAACGCCGAGCGCAGCTTATCGGCGAGTGTCCCGAGGCCTTCGGCGGGAGCGGCATTGTGCTCCGTCCACTCACGCACTTCCTCGGCCTCGCGTGCTTCCGCCACGGCCTTCGCGCTCAGGCGGATGCGCCGGCCTGACGGATCGATTTCCTGCACGATGACCTCGACGTCCGCGCCGACCGGAAAGGCTCGTTGGAGATCGCCTTCCTTCGCGATGCCGGTTTCGCTCATTGGGATGACACCGGTACGCCCGGGGGCCAGGAAGACGAACACGCCGAATTTCTCGTATCGCTCCACCTTTCCCGTCAGGCGCGCGCCCGGAACGATGCCAGGCCGGGCTCCCGCAGCCCCCTCGGCCTGCGCCCAGGCTTCCTCAATCAGCGCCACGCCGATCCGTTTCTGCTCGGGGTCGACGGAGAGAATCTCGAAGGTGCCCGTCGTCCCGGCAGCGACCTGACCCGCCCAGCCTCCCGATCGTCCGGTCGGCACGAACGTGGAAGCGTGGGCCAGCGCCTCGACGCCCGGCTCGAGCTCCACAAACGCGCCGAACTGCGCGACGCGCGTGATGCGGCCAGGCAGCCGTTGGCCCACTTTGTACGTCTCAGCCACTCTCGACCAGGGATCGGCCGAGAGCTGCTTCAACCCGAGCGATATCTTCTGTTTCTCCTCGTCCACGCGCAGCACCTTGACCGTGATCTCGTCGCCCGGCTTGACCATCTCCGCCGGGTTCGACACGCGGGACCACGCCATCTCGGACACGTGGAGCAGCCCTTGGACGCCTGCGCCGAGATCGACGAACGCGCCGAACTCGCGGACGGAGGCAACACGGCCGGTGATGACGGCACCGGGGACGATCTTGTCGCGGACCTTGGCGGCGTTCGCCCGCTGCTCTTCCTCGAGGAGCGCGCGCCGGGAGACGACGATGTTTTCGCCGCCTTCCTTGTACTCGATGATGCGGAATGGGTAGACATGCCCTTCGTGCGCCGACGCGTCCGCGCCGCGGAGGTCCATCTGGGAAACCGGGCAGAACGCGCGACGCCGCCCGATGCGCACCTCGTAGCCGCCCTTGATCGGCCGTTCGACTTTCCCTTCCACCGGCAGGCCGCCTTGAAAGGCGACCTCGAACTGCTGATCGCTCGCGGCCGATCTCCCGAGCCTGCGGGAGAGCGTCAGCCCACCTTGCGTCGATACCACCATCGCTTGAACCAGGTCGCCCAGCTTGACCTCGATCTCACCGTCGGCGTTCTTCAGTTCGGCGATATCCATGACCGCCTCACCCTTGCGACCCACGTCGACTAACGCCACCTCCGGGCCGATGGCGACAATTTTGCCCTCAACCAGTTCGCCTTGATCGAGGCGCTTGGCCTGGACCGAAGCCTCGAACATCGCAGCAAAATCTTCCCCCTGATCACTCACAGTACGCTCCTCGTCATGATTGCGCTTCGCCCGCCGGCACTCATCCCCTCGCGCGGGCACGAACGGACACCCGGCGATTGTACCAGCAGGATCAAATCATAAGAAGAGCGAACTCAATGGCGCGCGGGTGAAAAGCCATGGGTCTGGAACTTTTTGCATTTCTGACCGGGATTCTCCGGTCCGGATCTTCCGAGGCGACAGCCCAGACCACACGTCCGGTATGAGCGTTTACCCTCAACTTGACCGCCTCCGTCCAACTTCCGAGTACCCCGTGATCGAGGAGCAATGCGGAGTTGAAACCTTGCCCCGCATCACGTTCCACAAGCCGCTTCTGATTACCTATCGAACATCTCAGCTCTCCAAGAGAGAGAAGCGTGCATCTGGCCGACTTATGATTCTGTTTTGCGCGATTTGTCGAGAATGGAGCGAGTGAACCAAATCATGACTTGGAGCCGGAACGACCGGCCCCACAAATCCCGGGAAGCTCGGGGTAGAAATCATGAATGAATGTGCCTCCACGGTTTCAGATTAGGGCGAAGTTGTACGTTTTCAAGATGCATTTGAAGAGCGCTTCATTCGCGGGGTCCGTGAATGAACCCATCGACGTGATATTAAAGGTCGTAGGCGTTCGCTCATAAATGGCGTACGCGACGCGCTCCGGGGCGTGCCGCGAACGATAGCGGATTCCGTCCGGTTTACAGGGATGTTTCTTCAGTGCGGCGGACCATCGCTGTGCTACTGTATAGGACCCTGTCGCGAGGCGTCCGTCCGCTCCGATGCTGGCGAGCCCACCATCGGTTACAAGATCAATAAAGCGTAGAGATTCCGTCAGCTCCATTCTTGCGATTGCCCGTGCGTCCAGATACGCTCCAGAAACGGCAGGCACTCCGGTCGTCGATCCGCAAGATTCCAAGAGACAACACTCGGGATCAGCGCCGGAGTAGAGCACGCCGAAACACCCCGGCTTTGGACATTCTGGGTCGTCGAACCGATAGTCTCCCCTCTTACCAAAATGCAGGGGATCGTGAATCTTCTGATGGTGTCGGTACAAGATCCCTCCTGCGGGCACCGTGAAAATTAATGGGACTTGAGCGGCCAATCCTGCGTGGGGGAGCGGATGGTCACCCGGAGGGTCGATCATATTGCTCCCTGTTCACCGTATCCGCTCGCGGCCCTCACCACGTCGTTAACTTTTCCGCTGCGAAGCGCTTCCATTGGAGTCTCATTACCAAGCCTTTCATGGGGACTTGTAAAGAATCTGATCTGCATCCAGGGATCGAGAGCACGCAGATTTCTCAAGACCTCTTCTAGGCCGTTGAGTGTCTTTCCATCTTCAAACTGGAAAGTCGGATAACTATACCCTCGTCGCCCCTGTGTCAATGCAAGAAGCTGATTTGCGGCTCGCCTTTTGTCAACGGCTTGACGAGAGACATTCAACAGTTCGGCAACCCTTCTAGAACTGAAAACCCCGCCGGACTTCTTGAGCATCTCTTGCCGAAGCTCAAATCCGCGAAGCTTCGAGGCGACAATCGGATCTTGAGCTGCTAACTCGGACGCCCAAGGGGCTGAACTGAGGGCCTCAAACATCACAAGTTGATCCGTTGGAGCGGCTGTCGCCTCGTCGATCAAAGTCGCCGTCAGATCAGTTTCGAGGCCTTTGACTGCCCTGAGCATTCGAGCACAAAAAGCTGGATGTTTGGTCTTGCTAAACTGCTTCAAGCTCGAAACCAATACCCGATGTTCCAGTTCTGGATCGGGTTCGATCCTCAGGCACAACTTCTCGCGTTCGTAAGCACTATAAACCGAGAATTTTTCGAGGTTGAGGTTGAGCCTTGTATGCTTGACTTGAAAGAACAAGCACCGTTCGAGCATTTCGACTTTCAAATCGCAATGAGCGGAGTGTGCAATAAACACATTAAGCCGAGACTCGTCGGACTTGCGAGTCACAGTGCACGGAGGTTTCGCTTGGTCCGTGTAGCTAGCGTCGAACCAGTGTTCAATCGTGGTTTGTATTTCTTCGAGCGTGTTCGGCTCGGCAGAATAGGTGCGCATCTGTACCTCCAGTTGACATGTTCATTGTGCCAGACTATGTGCAACTTCGTCAACCGCCAATTCCTCCTACCTTGCAGATGTTGGTTTTGCCGAATCCACGATAGAGCCCACACAAAGTCCAGGATCTTCTGCACGCCGGCTGGAGCATCAGACGCCCGTCGTTTGATGTCTGCGATCCCGAAGGGACGTTCTCTTCCGGCCCCACGCCGTCGGGAGTATACTCTCCTGCGCCATGCCCTTCTACCACGCGTATCTGAGAAGTTTGAATGCGCGAGGCACTTCTACGGTTTGGCGACCGTCAAGGTGATCGCGAATTGCGGGGAAACCAAACAATGATGGGGTGGCGCATACATTGAATTTTATGTATGCGACGCTTCCCCTTGGCGGTAAACTGCGCCGATGCCACGCCTGAGGCATTTCTACGGAGAGAATCATTATCACGACCTGACCGAGAACATTTACCGGCGGGCGCGCATTTTTGACTCTGACCGCTGCAAGCGCAAGTTCGTCCAGACCCTGGACGATCTGCGGACGGAATTGGGTTTCCAAATCTTCGGCTAGGTGCTGATGCCCGAGCACGGTCACTTGCTCATCGGGCCGAGCCCGGCGGCCAACCCCTCGCAAATCATGCAGAAGCTTTCCGAGCGCACGGCCAACTTCATGCTCCGAAACCTGCGCCAACATCTCTAATAATCCCGTGACACGCGGTCTGGTGGCCCACCCCGGCGACTGGCCGTGGTCGAGTTGGAGATACTATTACCTTCAGGATAGTTCCATCCTGGCGATGGATCGGCTGCGCTGAACGCCCGGTGCTCCGCGTCGCAGACCCCTCCGGTCGCATACATACACGGCAATGTATGCGCCACCCGTGAATTTATAGAGCAGTTAAAGGCAAACGATGTCTGCGCCACCCCGAGATTCGGAGGGTGAGATTTGGCGAGTGCTAGGGAGTGATCTTAACGGCAGCTCTCCAATAAGCGCTCTTCTGCGATGTTGGGTCAAGCACCGTGACCTGGCACTCATATTGACCCGGTTGCAGTGGGCTGAGGCCGATTCCGATGCTGAGCGGCATGGTGTTCAGGCTATTACTCATCCCGCTTGTCGCTTCGACGGGCACAGTCTCAAATGCCTTTTTCTGGCCCTGATAGAAGCTCACAAACGCCACCAGCGGCTGGAAGCTCGCCGCGCCCTGTTCGTAAGCTTGCAGATAAACGTACATATCGCGGCTCTTGCTGAAGACGCGAGTGACGCTGGGAATCAGCTTCTGGCCGTTCTGCACCAGTGGATTCCCAGTCTCTTCCCGATCCTTGCCTTTGACGGCATTATAAATCGCGTCCTTCAGTTCCACTTTCTGGCTGCTGAGCACCACGGAGCTGATGGCGACGCGTTTCTCCTCTTTATTCAAGTTAGGAACCAGGAATGAGGTTTGGTAAGTCCCAATGCGCCCCGTCTCATCGTCGCGAGCGAGGAATTTGATGACGTACTTGCCGGGAAGCACCGTGAAGCCCGTGTCGTATTCAATGGGTCGCTTGGCCAGCTCCTGGGCCGTGGCGTCGCTCAGCTTGATATTTACCTTGTCACGAACATTTGTAACCGTCATACCGTAGTTGTCTTTAATCTCGCCGATGAAGTCGATCAGCGTGCGCTCTGCGCCCCCACGCTTGGCCAGCGCCAACTCGCGCCCAGGGATCTTCACGATTAAGGGAACAAAGTATTCCGCCCGGTTCAATTGAAAGAAATCAATCTCCATGGCGATCGTGAGATCGGTGATGGGGTCCTCGAGCATCAGGGCGTCTTCAAGCTGGCGCTCCTTATCGGCAGCGGTGAATCTGTTGAACGTCTTTCCGGCAAAGTATCCCTGGCGGTAATCGATGTCAGCGGCAAGACCTCCCGCAAGCGTAATCCTGATGCGGCGGAATTTGCCGTCTTGAGTGGAGTTGGTGGTGTAATAGCCGAGGATGTAGTAGCTCGTGATGGCTTCCTGTGCCCGCACGATGCCCCTGGTTAAATCGTTGTAATCCAGCAAAGCCTTGCCGCCCGTATCGCCGGCCAGCGCATAAAGTGTGTCCTGCGATTGCTCGAAGTTCGTGGATACAGCCATCGCCGCGTTACCGTTGTACATGCCCACGTTGCCGGGCGAGCCCTGCGTGGCGTCGCCGAGGGGAGCTTGGGCCACCAAACCGCGCGCATCAATGGGCCAGAACGAGACCCCGGCGCGAATGGCGGCGTCAATCGTGGCGTGAAGCTGCGCCTGGTTATCCACTCCATTCAACCGCAAGCCGCTGGCAAAATAGATCAGCGATTTCTTCTCACTCAGGTGGCCCAGCATTTGCGCGGCGGTGTGCAGCGCTGCCAGTTGACGATCGGTGTTAAAGATGTTGAACTCGCTGTCGTCCTGTCCAAAGGCCGCACCGATGTCGGCGGTGCTGGAATCCTGGCTCATCTCCGCGTAGCTCTGGCCCTCACCTACGATCATCGTCTCCAGGATGCTCAACAGGCGATCGTGGTCGTCGGTAAAATCCTGCAACACGTCAACAGAGCCTCCGGCATAACGCATAATGGCGACGCGGTCGGCAGAAGTCATCTGCGTGCGAATGAATTTCTGCGCTGCAGCGAGCGCCCGCATCTGGTCCGCCGGCGGCATCGCCGTCATGTCAAAGTACAGAGTTAGAAGGCGGCGGTCCTGATACAGAAGGCTTCCGGGTTTTTCCGCAGCGATGTGGGTGTTGTTCAGATGATAGTAGACCTTCAGGTTCTCGTGTTCCTGCTTCGGCGCAGGCTCGGGTGAAGTGGGAAGCTCTTGACGTTCGCAGAAGCTGATAGTTTGCGGCACGCCGTCTTCCCTCACCACAAAACCGTTGGCGGTGAGGCTGTTGACGGAATTCCCTTGCTTATCCTTTACTACAACCGTTTCAACCACCAGTTGAGTGCTGACGCGAATGGTGGCGCCCTGATCGACTTCCAGCGGAGCGTTCTGGCCCACCTGCTGCGCGCCCAGCGTGGAAACAACCAGCACGAGTGCGAGCAACATGCGCAATACAACCAGAACGTAATTTTCGGAGCCCCTTGCCGGCCGCCACTGGATTGATTTGCCGCTCTCCCGCATCATTTCCTAAAACCTCAACCGCAGCGAAGCTTGCATGCTGCGCATGGAATTCGCCGCAATGGGCAATCCGAACTGCGCGCTGTTGATGGTGGTGTCCCAAGTCGTATAGGTGACATGATTGAGAAAGTTTGTGGAATCAACCCGCATGTCGAGATTAAACCGATCCAGGCGGAACGTGCGTCCTATGGCGGCATTCAAGCTGAACGCCGAAGGGCCGATGATCGAATTCCTTCCGGCGTTTCCCCACTGGCCCGGGGGCGGGGCAGCAAAGGCCGCGGGATTCAGAAAGAGTCCCAGAGGTGCATTCTTGATGGAGGCCCCAGTTTCCTCCGGTCGAATGCTGCCCGTAATCCCCGTGCCGGGCACCGTCGCAAGATAGACGGGCGATTCCGGTAATCCGCTGCCAACACTGATTTGTGTCAGGAAGGTCCACTCTTTCAGGAATGTGCCTCTTTTGCCGCTCATCAGCGTTCTTCCCCCGAGGCCCATGCCGCTGGTGTACTGCGCCTGAAGGTTCAATAGGTGGCGCTGATCGAATGGGGAAAGGCCGCGCTCGGCGTGGAGATTCAACCAGTTCTGCGCAATGCTGGGGCTTGAGGAAGCCGGCGCGCCGAGGACTGACGACGCCGATGATCCACCATTTCCGCTTTGTCCTTCTCCCCCGTTGCCATTTCCGCCTGACGAACTGCTAAACGCCTGACTGGGCAACAACGCGCCCTGCCCGCCCAGCGCCGAATCATCATCAATCGACTTGGAATACATGTAGAGAACCGTCGCCGTTAGCCCGTTGTGCAACCTCCGTCGCAATCGCACCTGGCCCGACTGTCGCGTTGAGTTGCCGTTCGATGCCAGGTAAACAAATCCCACGGGGCAGGTGGGGCAGGGATTCGCGGCTCCCAGCGGGTAGGTGTTCGGGAGGAATTCCTGCAGGCCGCGCGTCCCTTTGATGCCCAGGTAGGTTGCAACAAGCTGCATCGAGCCGGGCAAATCGCGCTGGATTGAGAGCTGCCACGTTTGGGCATAACCCACGCGGAAGTTGGGATCAATGGCATAAGTATTTTGCGTAATCAAGGGGCAGGCGATGAACCCATTGGCAAGTGTCAGCGGGCACGCCGCGCTGTTCTGCACGCTCAGGCTTTTCGAAAGTGGCGCTTGCTGAGCCATCTGCTGAACGATGGATTGGTAAACGGAAGTGTCGTCGTAAATTCCATAACCCCCGCGCAGCACCATCGATGAACCGCCGAACGGACGCCAGGCAAATGCCACGCGCGGCTCAAACCCTCGGCGGTCTGGGCGAATTAATGAGGAAGGATAAGTTTCACCGGTGACGGGCCCTACGGGATGATCGGCCAGCACGGGCGCACTCGCCGTGAAGTCCGGCGTGAGGTCCAGATTCACCAGGCGGCCATACAACTCCGTCATGGGCGCGCCATAGTCCCACCGCATTCCGGCGTTGATGGTGAGTTGGGGATTTACGCGCCAATCGTCGGTCAGATAGGCGTCGTAGACGGACTCGCGAAAATACTTGTCGGCATTGCCAAAGGCGACGGCGCTAGTGTCAGGAAATCCCAGCAGGAAGTCGGCAAAATCGTATCCGCTGATAGCCGCCCCGTTCGCCGTTCCCGCAGTAGCCGCTCCGGTAAAGGTAAAGGTGCCGCGCGGGTCCTGCTGATAGAGATCGTTGAACTGTTGGCGCCGGAAGTCGCCTCCAAATGAGATATTGTGGCGGAAGCGGGTCCAGAGCATGGCCACGGATCCGGCGTCCGTCTGAGCGCGGTTGTGCAAGCTCTGCGCGTCGCTGAGCCCGGCCAGGCCGCTGGCGAAGGCGAGTGTCGGTGGTCCCCAGTTGGCAGGATCCTGATTGTTCCCTGCAATTCCGGCTTCGGCCGAGATGTTGGCGCGATTTTCCCAAAAGGGCTTTGTCGCCGTCGCGTACCGGCTTAAACGATAGCCAAGATTCATAAAGAGGCGCGGCTGCAGGCGATGCGACCAGTTGAGGCTGGCGTTCTGTCCCAGCGATGTGGTGGTATCGAGAAAGCCAAAAAGATTGGGTGTGGCGCTTCGCACGCTTTGGAACGCGAAGCTGCCAAAAACCTGATTCTTGGGATTGATGGTCTGATTCAGGCGGGTCTGCAGAGCGTCCTGATGCGTGCTCACGTTAATCGGAACCTGGTAGTTGAAGCGGGGGTCGCCGCTGAAGTTTGGCTGCGGATAGTAATTCAGCAGCGCCTGCGCCTGCGGGCTGATTTGCTGCGGCGAAAGCATATTGACCGGCTGGCCTGTAGCGGGATTGATGAATTCCACCGGCTGTCCGCTCGCATTCAGGATTTGGGAAAGGTTCCCGTCGCGCTCTTCGGCGTCCGGCACCAGGGCGGACTGCGAACTGTCGTTCACGTCACGCGTCCATTGATAAGCGACGAAGAAATTGGGGCCGTGGTAGAGCAAGTGTGGAATTCGAATGGGGCCGCCCAGCGTCGCGAGACCCGTAATACGGTTGTACGAGGGTTTGGGTGTGCTCTGTCCGCTGATTGAGAATGGCCGCGCGTCGAGAGCGGAATTATCAAAGATGACCCCGATGCCGCCGTTGTAGAGTCCACGTATGCTGTTGCGCCGATTGCCGAAGGCGAAGGATTGCGCGAAGGGCGTGGAAGCACCATTCAGTTGGCTGCCGTTCACCAGGAGTCCATCAGCCGCGCGCTGGTTTGCCTCTTGGTCAGCCGATTCGGCGCTCGCGGCAGGTGGCTGCGAGCTTGGATCGGGATGGCCCTCCTTCTTTCGCGCCACTTCCGGTGTCAGGACGGACGGCGATGTGGCCGTATTGGGAAAGACTTTGCTTGCTTTGATCTCGTCAAGCGGAAGAAGCTTTAGTTCCCATTTTCCTGCCGGCGTGTCGGATCCAATCACCACGTCCTGCTGGAGCGAAGCGAAACCGGTCATTTCAACTTTAACGGTCCACTTGCCGCCGGATATTTCCGGAAAGGAGTAGAGCCCCTGCATGTCCGTGATGGTTTCAAGGTGCTGGTCGCCTTGCGTTGCGCCGACGGTAGCCCCCGGCACGGGCAAACCCTTGGACATCACCTGGCCGTGGTACTCGAAGCCCGCAGCTCCGCGCAAGGCCCAGGGTCCAGTTAGCATGCAGAGAAGAAGAACTAGGAGCGCCTTCACGACGCCGACCGCGGGGCGTGTGTCGCAAGCACGGCGCGCCAAGCGAGACAGGCCCCTTCGCACCTTGGCGGGGCAGGGGAGTTTAAGAAAAGTGGGCACCTTGGTTGGACGCAAAAAGGCGGCGTGCCGTAATCGGTCAATTCGAATTAAGTTGCCCAACCGGATTGGAAGCGACGGCCCGAACCCCGCGGCCTGTGGTTGAGCTTGTTTTGGGGCACAGAGAGGCACGCGCACATTCCCTTCATACCAATCCGATCTTTTAGCAGTGGGCTTGGCGAGCCATGAAAAGGCAGAGGCGTTTCACGCACCGCCCCTCCTTTGCGCCACTAGAAAAATGCCTTCCCGATTCGGTCGGATGCAACATCGGGGGCCGAGTTGCCCGAGCCTAATTCTCCGATGGCCTCTCGATATGTTCGATGACAATGACTTCCACGGGGCCTTTTGTCGATACCAGCTTGAGCCCAACCTGCTCCTGGAGCGCGGTAAAAAATGAAGGCCCAGAAGAGTCGGGAGGCGCGACATCAGGCCCCGGATCGCCTCCACGTAGCCCACGGGGCATGCCCGACATGGTTTCGTCTTTTCTCCACTGGACCGTAAAGTCATAATTCCCCTTGAGCCCAGTTTGGTCAATGACCGTGCGGTGCATTACGTTCGACATTACCGTCACCACGATTGCCATTGGGTAAGCTCGGATGGTTAGCTGGCCCGCGTCCAGTTGGACGTCAGGACCCTTGTCGTCCGTTTTTGCCTCCTGGAATTTTGGGCCACCCTTGGCAACCACGAGCGCGTAAACAGGGAGTTCTTTGGTCTGGTGGCTCACCTTAAGGCCGAACCGGTCGGCGAGCAGCGATTGGAGCAACAACGCCTGCCTGTCCATGGCCTTTGCGGGAGGGAGTTTGCCTAACTCTTCGGCAGTCGCGTCCGACTCCTTGGCCTGGACATCGTATCTTTCCGAGTTGACCCAACTTGGCGCCCCAAAAATCTGAAGCGGATATACGTTATATGCAAGCGCGATGACAAGGTTGATCGTCTGCGCGCGACCGGTGAACCTGCCTGGCTGAAAGGACGGCCCCCAGGGTAATTCATCGGAGCGGCTCTTCTTGATTGACGCAACCTCAAAAGAAGGCAACGGTGCAGCAGTCGCCTGCGCCGATTGCGCACGGATTTGCGGGGTGTTCACGAGACCACACACCACAGGCCCGGCAACGACCGCGATGCCAACACCAGCCAACAATAACTTTCTGCCAAAACTGGGCTTAAATGCCATTCGCCGCCTCCACGTCCACACGCGCAACCTTGCAGCATTCCGTCAGATGCGCCATTCTGGGTTTGCCCACCGCTAGTCCTCCGTTGGCCGTTCGACATGATCAACGATGAGGACATCCTCGGGTCCTTTTGTTGATTCCAGTTTCAATCCGAGCTGTTCCTGAATGGCGGTAAAGATTGTCGGGCCGTTGGGATCAACCGGCGGGGGTGCGACGCCAGGATTCGGGGGCGGGAGGGGACCACCGCCGGGAATCATCGCAGGGGCGCTTGGGTCAGGCGTCCACTTTAGCGTGAAATCGTAGGTGCCCGTGAGTCCGGTGTGGTCGAAAACGGGGCGGCCCAGCCGTTGCGAGAGTGGGCCGATCATGGCGGCGATGGTAAGACCCTGCCCTATAAAATCTCCGGGGCCCATGCGAATCATGCCCGGCTGCCCAATAGGTTTTCCGTTGGGGTCTTTGATGCCGGTCTGGTAGGTGTCGCCCGGCTTCGATTCCTGCAGCTTTGGCCCATTCTTCGCCACCACGAGCGCGTAAGCCGGAACCTCTTTCGTGGTGTGGCTCAACTTCAGTTGGAACCGCTCCGCCAGAAGGGATTGCAGCATCAAACTCAACGTCTTTCGCGTCTGGTCGGAGGGGCCTTTTTGCATCTGTTCAACAACGGCGTCAGGTTCTTTGGCCTCGATGTCATATTTCTCGGTCGTGGTCCAAGCGGGTCCGTGGGTGACCTGAAAATCTTTCACGTCGTAAGCGGTCATGATGAGGTGCTGCACGGTTGCGCCGGAAGCCCTGAAGGTGCCAGGTTGAAAACGCATCATGATGCGCATATCACCCGAGTGGTTCGGTTTAATGGAGGCGACTTCGAAAGAAGGTGGGGGCGCGTCGGGAGTTTGCGCCGATTGTGCGTGGATGCGCAAAGTGTGCATCAGGCAAATGCCGAATGTGCCAGCAGCCAAGACGAGCTTGATCGCCGTCATCAGCGTTCCTGGGCGGAATACGGCGGTTGGATTTAATTGCGGCGCCATGATGAAGTTCATCCCCTTCTCGGAGTTGGCAGGATCAATAATATGACGCTCATTTGCCGAAATTGGCAGCCCGGTAGTCCGCGAGTCTGTTGCTACCGGTTTCTCAGTTGGGGGACGGCTTTTCCACGTGGTCGATGACCATTACTTCAGTTGGAGCTTTCACGGCGTCAAGTTTCAGTCCCAACTGTTGCTGCATTGCGGTAAACAAATCGGGGGCGTCGGCTTCACCTGGCGGCGTTGGCGGGCGAGGGCCGAAACTTGCGAACTGAGTTTCGTCGGGCGTCCACTTCAACGCGAAATCAAATCGGCCAGTGAGCCCGGTTTGATCCACCACCGGACGGTCAAGCACGGCAGATTGAAGAAGACCGGCAAAATCCCCCATATTCGCGTTGCGGGCAGGTAAATCTCCAAATCCACGGAAAAACATGCCCGGAAGGCCATTCGGGTCGCCCGTGCTAGGGGTAAGTTTCGGACCGCCTTTCGCCACGACGAGAGCGTAGACGGAGAGATCCCGCTTTTCGTGGTGATAGGTAAGCTTGAACCGGTCGGCCAGCAGCTTCTGGATCATCGATTTCCACTGCTTGTCGTTGGGCTGGCCTTCGCCGCCCGGTTCGGCGTTGATGTCAAACTTCTCGGAGTTGAGCCAGTCCGGCCCGTTGACGATCTGCCGGACGTGAATTCCATAGGAAAACGTGAGAAGGTCGGAGAGCGTGGTGTTTCCTGTCAGAAATCGGCGGCCGCGAACCGTGAAAAACTTGCCCTTCTCGTCAGGACTGCTGGGTTTGATGGTAGCCACTTCAAATACGGGGTTGGCATCGGGCGCCATCGGCTTCATGGGAGGTGGCGGCGCGGGAATCGGCCATACGGCGTCACCAGTGACAAGCTTCAGATCGAGGGGTAACGGCTTGCCTCCCTGGGTCCACGAGCCCACGATGACAGTTCCAGCAGAGTCGAGTTTGCCCTCGTAGGTCCCCCCAATGCCTGGGAAGTCCATTTTGATGGTTGAACCTTGCCGCGTTACGGTGCCACTAATGCCTCCCCCGCCCTGGTCGATGCTATAGAGGACAGCCTTTTGCGTGCCGCCTTCAGGCTTCGAAATCTTGAAGACCGTCCGCAAATCCTGCCCGGCATGCAGCGTCCCCTGCCAACTGCCGGCCAAATCTTGAGCCATTAATGCGCATCCCGACGAAAGCACAAATACCGCGAGACCGAGAAATAGTTTCTTCATGCCAGCCTCCGGGTAGCACTTGAGATTAGACGCGCCAGCCGCGATTCGGTTCACAAGCTGTTCAAGTAAACGATTGAAACTATATCCCCAGCTTGGACGCCGGGCAAGCGCTAGTCTGGGCAGCAGTGGTACGGTTCAAGGTTACTGCATCGGCATTTGTTCCGAACTCGGGGACCTCGCGGCGGTCGAAGCTTTCACTTGACTCGTCGAACGTCAGGAGCACACCAAAGTGTAGGCCCTTCTGCACGGTTAATCTGAATGGTCAGTCAGCATCGATTTGGATCGAAATTGAGCCTACGACAAACTCTAGCGGAGTGTATTTTGGGAGTCGGGTCGCCGGTCTGCAACTTGCCGACAAACGGCGCCGAAGTGCCAGGCGCCTCCCTGGACCCACGAAACCATCTGCCAGGGAGGGAAATCCGGGATCGACGGCGTAGGGTAGAGCGAAGTCGCCCAACTCCTGTGCATCCTACACAAGTCGCCAGCTAATGTCCGTATTGGGCCGCCACGCGGACGTCTCCTCTCTTCGGCAAGCCACGGGTGTGTTCGGCCGCGTCATTAGGGGCCTACCTTTTGGCAGTCGCAATATGGTGCAACGAAGTGCCACGTTCGCGAGTCTATACTGTTATAGGGGCCGGGTAAGCCTGAGCGGCGAACTCCTGACAATTGAAATTCCGAAACCTGCGACGAAGGAGGTCTGACAATGGAATTAGGCATGATTGGACTGGGGCGCATGGGCGCGAACATCGTGCGGCGTCTTTTGCGCGGCGGGCACACCTGCGTGGTCTTTGACATGAATCCGGAGTCCGTGCAGAAGATGGCGAGCGAAGGGGCGATTGGGGCAACCTCACTTGATGATTTCGCCGCCAAACTGAAACCGCCTCGGCCCGCCTGGTTGATGGTTCCCGCCGCGGTCGTTGACACCACTCTGAAGGAGCTTGCCGGGCGCCTGCAAAAGGACGACATCGTTATCGACGGAGGAAATTCGTACTACGTGGACGACATGCGCCGCGCCAAGGAACTGGCGTCCAAAGGCCTGCACTACCTGGACGTGGGCACCAGCGGCGGCGTCTGGGGACTTAACCGCGGTTACTGCATGATGATCGGCGGCGACGCGGAGGCTGTGCGCCGTCTCGATCCCATTTTCAAAACGCTCGCTCCCGGCCGCGGCACCATCCCGCGCACTCCCGGACGCGAGAAGGTTGACGGTACCGCGGAGGAGGGCTACTTGCACTGCGGGCCCTCCGGCTCCGGGCACTTCGTCAAAATGGTCCACAACGGGATCGAGTACGGCATGATGGCCGCCTTCGCCGAGGGCTTGAACATCTTGCAGCACGCGAGCGTGGGCAAGAAGAAACAGGAGGATGACGCGGAAACCGCGCCGCTGCGCGATCCCGAGCGCTATCAATACGACCTTAACCTGGCGGACATTGCCGAGGTGTGGCGGCGCGGCAGTGTTGTAGCCTCGTGGCTGCTCGACCTGAACGCCATCGCGCTGCTCGAGCAACCCGACCTGAAAAAGTTTTCCGGCCGCGTTTCCGATTCGGGTGAAGGCCGCTGGACCATTACCGCCGCCATCGAAGAGGGCGCCCCGGCTCCGGTGCTCAGCGCCGCACTCTACCAGCGATTCGCTTCGCGAGGCGAAGACGACTTCGCCGCCAAGCTGCTCTCCGCCATGCGCTACGAATTCGGCGGCCACCTGGAAAAGAAGGCGTGAGCGTCGAACCCGGGGCAAGCCAAACCAGGACACGAAACGTGCGGCGTGGGCGCCTCGCCTTCAGCTCGTGCGGGACGCCCACGCAGTCGCAAAAAAGCTCACGTAACAATTCAATAATTGATGATCGATGCTTCGGTTTCTGACGATTGGCAGCCTAGCGCAAACTCGCCTACCCGCAATTGAGAGCATCTTCGACCCGTAGGAACCCACTTAGGAACATCTGGAAAACAATGTATGATGCTCCGCGCCATGATCTTCCCAACCCTCCTTGAGGCGGCCGCATGAGACTTCTCCCTACATCCCTGCTTCTACTCGGTGCCCTGGCATCGGCAACCTTGAGCGTCCGCGCCGCCGGCCCGGTCACGATACGAGAACAAGGCGCTACCCTGACCCTCGCGAACGATTACCTCGAGCGCACGATGGAGATCAGCAGCGGCAGCGTCCACACGATGCGACTGGTGAACAAGCTCTCCGGCCACACGCACGAGGTGCGGGGAGACGAGTTCGAACTCAAGCTGATCTACGAACGCATCGGCTACACGCTTGGCGGCGAGAATCCGCTGGTGCTCACCTCGCGCGACCTGAACGTGAAGACTCACGAGGTGCAAGACACTCCCGGTGGCGGCAAGCGCGCCGTTTATCATTTGGTGCTCCCGAACAGTCCGCAGGAAAAGACCGGCCTCGAGGCCACGCTCATCTATGAACTTAAGCCCGATGACTTTTACACGCGCCAGTGGCTAGAATTGAAGACGGCAGGTACGGGAACTTTCTTCATCGACTCGCTCGCCCCAGCGAAGGGCGAATGGCCGGCGGACAACTTTCGCTTAGGCGGGTTCGGCCAGCCGCTCTTTTCCGATGACCTCTTCATGGGAGTCGAGTACCCCACGAGCATCTGCGCCACCGAGGGCAGCCACACGTCGATCGCTTGCCGGATGGCCGCCAGGGTGGCCTGCGCGCCGGTCAGCACGCGGACGTTTTCCGCCTTGAAATTACCGCCTTCCGGGCTGATCAGCGCGGTATAGATGGATTCCGCGTCGCGCTCCGGGAAATGGAGCTGGTATTTGGCGGCCAGCTTGGGATAAGCGGAAATCCCGATGATGACCGCGTAGCTGTGCGCCGGGGCGTTCGAGGGCGGCTTGGGGGGCTCGATTTTTTCGAGCTTCAAATCGCGCTGCTGCGCGTCCTGCGCGGCGGCCAATCCCGCCAGCGCCAGAGCGGAAACGAAAAAGCGAAAG
>JBKQVI010000527.1:0-27859 GCA_052139985.1 Terriglobia bacterium | reverse complement strand
GGTATCGGCGGCCAGTATGGAGTCGAGCAGTCCTTTGGACTTCTGCGTTTCATCCACGCACAGGGAGCGGATTTCCGCGACTTCCTGGTTGTAAAGCTTCAGCGCGCCGCAGCCCACCAGCATGCCTTGCTCCTCGGCCACGACGGTGAACTCCCACACGTTTTCGTAGATGTCCGTCAACGTGCGGGGCAGCATGATGCGCTCCTCGGCGTAATGGTTAATGAGCCGGTGGATGTCGGGCACATCAGTCAGCTTGGCTTTACGAATCGTCAACTGCTTTTCCTCGATCTGAAGACTAGGGGTTAGGGATTGGGGGTTAGGGATTAGGGGCGTAGCGCGGACCTGATTTTTAGGTCCGCGGCTCGTTGCCTACCCGTTAGAAAAAAGCCGCGGACCTAAAAATCAGGTCCGCGCTACCCTTCCTAGCCCCCAGAACCCAGCCCCTAGCACTTACCGGCCTTCCCGCATCAGCAACAGCATCAGCGCTTTTTGCGCGTGCAGCCGGTTCTCCGCTTGATCGTACACCACGGACTGGGGAGAGTCGATAACCTCGTCCGTAACCTCCTGGCCGCGGTGGGCCGGAAGGCAGTGCATAAACAGGGCGCCGGGGTCGGCGAACGCCATCAAGTCCTTGGTTACACGATAAGGCGCAAACACCTGGTTCCGCAAGTGCGCGGCGTATTCCTGGCCCATGCTGGTCCAAACATCGGTATACACCGCGTGGGCCCCCGCCACGGCTTGGATGGGATCGTGGAAAGTCTCAACGGTCGAGCCGGTTTCGGCTGCCAGCGCGCTCGCCATTTCCAGCACGTCCGGCTTGGGCTCGTAACCCTGGGGAGTCGCGACGCGAACCGATGCTCCGAGCTTTGCACCCAAAATCATCAGCGAGTGGCAAACGTTGTTGCCGTCGCCGACGAAGGCAAACTTCAACCCGCGCAGGTCCCCGAACTTTTCGTGCAGGGTAAAGTAATCCGCCAGCGCCTGGCAAGGATGGTAGAGGTCGGTCAACGCATTGATCACGGGGATGGTGGCGTTGGCGGCCAACTCTTGCACGGATTCGTGCGAGAAGGTCCGGGCCGCGATGCCGTGCACCCACCGATCGAGATTGCGGGCGATGTCCTTGATGGCTTCGCGCTCGCCCAGGCGGGGCTTGGTATGTTCCAGGTACACGGCAAAACCACCCATACTGGTCATACCCACTTCGAAGGTGGTGCGGGTGCGCAGCGAGGGCTTCTCAAAGATCATCGCCAGTTGCTTGCCGCGCAACGCATAGGCGAAGTCTCCGGGCGCTGTCTTGATCCGCTCCGAAAGATCGAAGAGGAGCCTCAAGTCACCGTGGGTCAGTTCCGAGTCGGCCAGGAGATCCCGAACACTCAAGGTTTCCGGTTTCTTGATCGTTGTCGTCATCGTCATCACCGCCATTATGCGTGTACCCCCTTCGTCGCGGCCACAGGCTTAAGTGCTGCCAGGGCCGGCCTTAAAATTCCGATTGCTTCGTCCACGTGCCGCTTTTCGATAATCAACGGTGGCAGGAAACGCAACACTTTCTCCTGCGTGCAATTCAAAAGCAGGCCGGCTTCCAGCGCCTGCCGGACAACGGACTTGCCCGGGGCCGTCAATTCCACGCCCACCATCAGCCCGTCGCCACGAACTTCCTGAATCACGGGAAGGTCGGCGCGAAGCTTTTCCAGTTCCTGGCGGAAATAAGCTCCCACTTCGGTCACGTGCGCAAGAAAGCCGGGACGTTCTAGAATGTCCAGCACCTTGAGCGCTAGGCGGCATTGCAACGGTCCGCCCCCGAACGTGGTTCCATGCATGCCGGGGTAAAAAGCCTGCGCAACCTGCTCGCGTGCCAGAATCGCGGCCAGCGGAAGCCCCGCCGCCAGGGGTTTGGCCACCACCACGACGTCAGGCTGCAAGCCGAATTTGGTGAAAGCAAAAAACCGTCCTGTGCGGCCCAATCCGCACTGGATTTCATCGCAAATCAACAACGCCCCGCGCTGGCGGCAGAGTCCTGCGGCGGCTTTCAGGAAATCTTCGCGGATTTCCACCACGCCGCCTTCGCCCTGAACTACTTCCACCAGCACCGCCGCGACCTGGGGAGTAAAGCTTTCGCGCAGATGCGCTACGTCGTTCAGGTGGACGAACCGGACTCCCGGGGGTAGGGGTTCAAACGGCTCGCGATACTTCTTCGGCCAAGTGGCCGAGAGCGCGCCAAACGTGCGCCCGTGAAAGGAGTTTTCCATCGCCAGAATTTCAAACCGTTCGAAGGGGCCCGGTGCCGCGTGTTTGCGCGCGTAAGCGCGTACCAACTTCATCGCCCCTTCGATGGCTTCGGTCCCGGAGTTGGCGAGAAACGCGCGATCCATGCCGGAGAGGCGCGTCAATTTTTCCGCCAGCGGCGCCTGGTACGGGTGGTAAAGAAGATTGGACACGTGCAGAAGATTTTCCGCAGGATCGCGCAACGTGGCCATGATTTCCGGATGGTCATATCCCAGCGAATTCACCGCCAGGCCGCCGAGGAAATCCAGATACTTCTTTCCCGCGTCGTCGTAGATGTAACATCCCTCACCCCGCACCGCGAGGATCGGCAACCGATCGTACGTCGGAATCAAAACACGCTTTTCGACTTCAGCAATCTGTTCGCGATTCATGAGCCCTTCACAATTCGAGTTCCGGCAGATTTCCCTTTTTTGATCGCACTCAGCAAGGCGTTAGGGACGGTGGTGGAAAGGATGTCCACCTCGCCCACATTCTGGCGCAACGTTCGCGCGCAGGAGAGCAGCTTGGGAATCATTCCGTCCCGAACCACCCCGTCGTTAATCAAGCGTCGAATGTCTCCGAGCTTCACCACCGGCAGCAGGTTCTTTTCAGCGTCCCACACCCCGCCGGATTCCGTGAGGTAGAGCAAGCGGTCGGCGCCTAGAGCCACTGCCAGCGCCGCCGCCAGGTCGTCGGCATTGATATTCAGAAACTCGCCGCGCGCATTCACGCCCAGGCTGGCCACCACCGGAATCATGCCGCCGCTCAGGGCGAGATCCAGCACCGTGGTCTTGACCTTGTGCGGCCGGCCAACGAAGCCCAAATCCCTCTCGCTGCCGTTCTTACCCAAAGTCAGTTTGCGCGCGCGCACCAGGCTGCCGTCACCACCGCAGAGTCCCAGCGCGGGCTGGCGCAGGTTTTCAAGTTCGGCCACCCACTGCTTGTTCACCAGACCCGCCAGCACCATCATGGCTACATCGCGCGTGGCGGCATCGGTTATGCGCAAGCCCTGGTGAAACTCCGTGGCAATGCCCATGCGCTTGAGGGTGCTCGTCAGAATTTTGCCGCCGCCGTGCACCACCACCACGGAATGGCCGGCCCGGTGGATTGCCGCAATTTGCCGCGCCAAATCCTTGCGGCCTTTGGGATCCTCCGCGCCTTGCCCGCCGATTTTGATGACCAGCTTCATGCGTAAATCTCAAATCTCAAATTTGAAATCTCAGATTTGAAGTTCAAAACTCAGAATTCAAATCGCAAATATCGGAACAGGCCGCTTGAGTTTCAAATCTCAAATCCCAGCTTTCAAATTTCAAATCTGAGATTTCAGATTTGAGATTTTCAGAGCAGCCCTGTTTCTTGCGGAAAGCCGAACATCACGTTCATGTTCTGTACCGCCTGGCCCGCCGCGCCCTTTCCCAAATTGTCGATCGTGGAAACCAGAATGAGCCGCCCTGTGGGCTCGTCGAGTGCGAAGCCGATATCGGCAAACTGCGTATTCGCCACGCCCAGAATCTCCGGCATTGTGCCCGCCGGATAAATCCGCACCATGGGCGCGCCAGCGTAGAAATCCTGGAAGAGCGTTTCCACTTCGTTCAAGTTGCGCAGTCGCGATAGATGCAAGTAAATCGTTGTCAGGATGCCCCGCGTGATCGGCAAAAGATGGGGCGTAAAAATAAAATCCTTCTGAGAGACTGCAAGCTCCTGGAGCATTTCCGGCAGGTGGCGGTGATGGAAAATGCCGTACGCCCGCAGGTTCTCGTTGACCTCGGGAAAATGCAGCTTGTCGCTGGGCTTGCGGCCGGCTCCGGTGACGCCGGACTTCGAATCGGCAATGATGCCCGCGTGAACATCCACCCAACCTGCTTTGAGAAGCGGCGCCAGGGCCAGGATCACAGAGGTGGGGTAACAACCGGGATTTGAAACCAGCCGCGCCTTGGCAATCGCCGGGGCATCAAGTTCCGGAATTCCATACACCGCCTCGGCCAGTGCTTCCGCGGCGGTGTGATCGAATCCGTACCAATGCGTGTAGGCTGCGGTCTCCTTCAGCCGGAAAGCGCCGCTCAGGTCCACCACACGCACGCCGCTCTCGAGGAGACGGGGTACGATTTGATGCGAGGTTTCGTGGGGAGTAGCAAGAAAAGCCACGTCCGTCCCTGAGTCGATGACGTGCTCTACGTTCAGGGGTTCGCAAAGGACGGAGAAGCGGCCGCGCAGCTTGGGATGCGAGTGCTCTATCGCAAAGGCCTTCTTGCCGTCCCTGCCGGACGACATCAGGCAAGTCACGGAAGCGGCGGGGTGGCGGGCGAGGATGGTCAAGAGTTCGCACCCCGCATAGCCGGTGGCGCCGATCACGGCGGCGTGAACCACTGCATGCTTGGGCGAATCAGCCCCGGCCCCCAACGAAGCTTTTATCTCAACCGCCGTGTTCAATGTTTCCGTCTACCCACATCTCCTTGAAAGAATATTTATACAGCACCTGTATAAATATGCTCTTTTATAGCGGATGGGCTCTCGTCCTGTCAAGAAAAATCTTGATCCGTGACGGATTTAGCGCGGATTCGTTGCACGGGTTTGAAGCCAGTTTGTAGCGCGGACCTGTTTTGTAGGTCCGCGGCTCTTCCCTCGCCAACGGGGCGTTCGCAATCACGGAGGTGAAGAACATCTTGAACCACCAAGACACTAAGACACCAGGAACATCACCGACCGGAAGCGGGTGTAGCGCGGACCTGCTTTTTAGGTCCGCGGCTTTTCCCTCGCCAACGGGGCGTTCGCAATCACGGAGGAACAAGCCAAAGCCGGTGCGACAACGCCGCCATCCGTGGTTCGATAGCCTTTCTCTGTGCACTCCGTGCGTCGCAATATTTCGCACAGAGTACACGGAGCGTCTCAGTGCCCTCCGTGTTAAAGCCTTTCACGCCACGGAGGACACAGAGAGAACATGCCTCGGCTGGAAAATTGCGGCGCGCCGCAAATGAGGATGCCTTCCAGCACTACAGCGGACGGATGCCGGTGGCGGCTGGTTCTTTCACTTTTGCCTTTTGACTTTTGCGTTTTGCCTTTTGCCTTGCTCGTGCCAGAGGTGAAGGGTAACGAGGGAAAAAGCCGCGGACCGACAAAACAGGTCCACGCTACTCCCGGTTTACTTATCGCGAGTTCCGAAGGGCGGGAGCTTCGCGATCGCGGTTGGCAACGAATACGCGGCAACAGGCGTTCCCTAAAGTATAATATCGCCGTCGGGTACTGCCCGATGAATGACATCCTCACGGGGGTCTGGGAATGAAGCGTATCGCACTATTGGCGGCCTGGAGTTATTTTGTGCTCGCCGTAACCGCTTTGGCGGCGCCGCTCAAAACTCAGGACGTTACCTTTCCGAGCGGCTCCGAAACCATTGCAGGATATCTGGCCGCGCCGGAATCGCCGGGCCAACACCCGGGCCTCGTGGTGATTCATGAGGATTGGGGTTTGACGGATTGGGTCAAGGCACAGACCCGCAAGCTGGCGGGGCAAGGGTACGTGGCCCTGGCGGTGGATCTCTACCGCGGACAGGTGGCCCATGAACCCTCATTCGCCTACGATTTGATGGTGGGCACGCCGCCTGAGCGCGCCCTTCAGGACCTGGAGGCGGCAATCCACTTCCTGGCCGCGCGTCCGGACGTGAACAAGGAGAAGATGGGCTCCATCGGCTGGTCGATGGGAGGAAAGTGGTCGCTGCTGCTGGCTGTGAATGACCCTTTTTTGGCCGCCTGCGTTTTGAATTATGGATCGATGCCCACCGACCCGGCGGAGATTCAGAAGATTCACGCTCCGGTGCTGGGAATTTTCGGCGCGGAAGATCGCAGCATCCCACCGAGCGATGTAGAGGCTTTCGAAGACGCCATGAACGGTGCGCACAAATCCATCGACGTGAAAATCTATCCGCACGCCGGCCACGCGTTTGAAAATTCCGAAAATAAGTTGGGATACCGCGAGGACGCCGCCGAAGACGCGTGGCAACGAACGGTGAGCTTTCTGGACCAGCACCTCAAGTAGGTCACAGGTGATAGGTTATCGGGAACAGGGCGCAGATCATGAGTTGACAGTTTGTCCGTCACCTTAACCCATTGTTTGGCTGAGGTTAGCGGGGAATCGCAGGGAATCGCGCTTTATCCGTGATCCCCGCTACGCTAAGCCGATCTCGCATCGCCACCGCTGGTGCCCGACACGTTTTCTCAAACCTTGCGATACAGCAGCGCTTTCTTCACCTCGCCAATGGCGCGAGTCACGTTGATGCCGCGCGGGCAGGCCTCCACACAGTTAAAGATGGTGCGGCAGCGCCACACGCCCTCGAGCGTATTCAAAACTTCCATCCTCGCCTCGCCGCCCGCATCGCGGGAGTCGAAAAGGAAGCGGTGAGCGTTCACGATGGCCGCGGGTCCGATGTAATCGCTATCTCCCCAAAATGACGGGCAACCCGAGGTGCAGGCCCCGCACAGAATGCACTTGGTCGTGTCGTCGAATTTCTCGCGGTCCTCGGGCGACTGCAAGCGCTCCTTTTCCGGCTCAGCTCCCTTGGTCATAAGGTACGGCTTCACGCTACGATACTTTTCGAGGAAAGTGTCCATGTCGACGAGCAGGTCCTTGATGACGCGATACCCTCGCAACGGCTCAACCGTAATTGTCTGCCCCAGGCTCTTAAGCAGCAGCTTACACGCCAGCGCGTTGGAGCCATTGATTTGCATTGCGTCCGAGCCGCACACCCCGTGGGCGCAGGACCGGCGATAGGTGAGGGTTCCGTCCCTGTACCACTTCACATAGTTCAACGCGTCAAGCAGACGGTCCGTAGGATCGGCCTCAATCTTGTACTCACCCCACCATGCATTCTTGTCCTTTTCAGGATTGAAGCGCTTGATTTTTAAGGTGACCTGCATTGTCAACTCCTAGGGATCGGGCCATTCGATCATCGGGTCATCGAGCCATTGAAAAGCTGTCCGTTGTCCGTCGTCAGTTGTCATTTGCCCGTTGCATTCGGCCCGTCTCTCTTCATTTCGCGAAATCGCTGGCGACGGACAGCTTTTCAATGGCTCGATGACCCGATGATCGAATGGCCCGATTCTTCAATACTTTCTCTCCATCGGCTGAAACTTGGTGATGACGACGGGCTTGAACTTGAGTTCAACTCCCTTGGGCGATTGATACGCCAGCGTATGTTTCAGCCAATTGGCGTCATCCCGTTTGGGAAAGTCTTCGCGGCAGTGGCCCCCGCGGCTCTCCTGGCGTGCCAGCGCGCTCTCCACCAGGACATTAGCGAGATCGAGCAAACAACCGAGCTCGATCACCTCCAGCAGTTCCGTGTTGTAGCACAAACCGGCATCCTCCGACTTCACTTGTCGGTAGCGCTCGCGCAACTCGCGCAGTTTCTCCCTCATGGCGGTAAGTCCCGTAGCATCGCGGAAGACCGAGGCCTTGTCCATCATCTCATCTTGGAGCGCATCGCGGATGTCGGCTGCGCGTTCTTTGCCGGCGGAGTTCAGCACTTGGCTCACCATGGCGCGGGAAGCCTCGTCGGGATGGGCGGGCAACGGCGCCCAATCGTTTTCCTGAATGAACTTTAGCGCGTGGCGGCCGCCGCGGCGGCCGAAGACCAGGATGTCAACCAGTGAGTTGGTCCCCAGACGGTTGGCACCGTGCACCGAGACGCAGGCCACTTCGCCCGCCGCGTAAAGGCCCGGCAGCGGCGTGTTTTTTTCGTCGATCACGACGCGTCCCTCAATGTCGGTGGGAATCCCGCCCATCGCGTAGTGCGCAGTGGGTTGGATGGGCACCTGCTGCGTGAGCGGCTCGATGCCCAGATAGGTTCTGACAAATTCGGTAATGTCCGGGAGCTTTTTATCCAAGACCTCTTTTCCCAGATGGGTCATATCGAGGTGTACGTAATTCTTGCCATCGATGCCACGCCCTTCGCGAATTTCCCGGTAAATGGCGCGCGAAACCATGTCTCGGGGAGCGAGGTCGAGCAGCGTGGGCGCATAGCGCTCCATAAAACGCTCGCCCGAATTGTTGCGCAGAATCGCGCCTTCACCGCGCGCTGCTTCGCTCAACAAAATTCCCATTTTGTAAATACCGGTGGGATGGAATTGGAAGAATTCCATATCCTCCAGCGGAATCCCGCGGCGATAGACCACCGCCATACCGTCGCCGGTGAGCGAATGCGCATTGGAGCTGACGCGAAACATCTTGCCGCAGCCACCCGTTGCGAACAGGACTGCTTTGGCATGGAAAGTGTGAATCTCCCCCGTGGCCAAACACAGCGCTACGACGCCGGCGCAGCGGCCATTCTCGACCAGCAAGTCGAGGACATGATACTCGTTATAAAAGTGCACATCGTGCTTGATGCACTGCTGGTAGCAGGTCTGAAGGATCATGTGCCCCGTGCGGTCTGCGGCGTAGCAGGAGCGCCGAACGGGCGCCTTGCCATACTCCTTGGTGTGCCCGCCGAACGGCCGCTGAGCGATTTTCCCATCGGGGGTGCGGCTGAAGGGCAGGCCCCAATGCTCGAGATCGTAAACCGTTTCGATGGCTTCCCGGCAGAGGACCTCCACCGCATCCTGGTCGGCAAGGTAATCGCTGCCCTTGATGGTGTCGAACATATGCCATTCCCAATGGTCTTCTTCCAGGTTGCCAAGAGCCGCGCCAATGCCGCCCTGCGCCGCTCCCGTGTGCGAGCGCGTAGGATAGAGTTTGCTCAGTACCGCGACGTTCCCGTGCCCGGCGAGTTGCAGCGCCGCCATCAGGCCCGCGCCACCCGCTCCCACTACCACTGCGTCATACCGCTGGACCATGTAATTAAGCCTCAAGAAAGTTGTCGGTTGTCAGTTGTCAGTCAATCCTAACCAACAGCACCCACTGACAAATGATGACGGATCCCTGAAAACTTGCCACACCCATTTCCCAACGCCCACTCACGGCGCGACAGGCGGCTGAAACGTCAATATCGCTAACGACCCTAGCGTCAGCAGAACAAACCCCAAGACGAAGAGCGAAGCCAGCGAGACCGTCCGCCAACCCCGCGGGCTGATGTAATCCACCAGCACCGTACGAATGCCGTTCACACCGTGAATCATGGCGAACCACAACATCAGCAAATCGTAGGTCCGCCAAAAGGGGGTGGCGTAGCGCGCCGCGACAAATCGGAAGTCGATGTTATCGACGTTATGGATAATGTGCATGATCAGGAGATGGCCCAGCGCCAGGAAAAGCAAGGCAAGGCCCGAAACGCGCATGAAGATCCAGGCGTAAAGCTCCAGCCCACTCTCCGGTCTCGGTGTTCCCGCTCCACTCATCGCTACCCCCTATTTTAGAACGAAGCTCAACATGTAAATGGCTGTGGGAATGAAAATGATGGTAAAAGCAATCCCCACCGCATAGCTGAGCTTGCGGTGAAAAGCCATAGTTTCCGGCCAAAAATCGATGATGCAGATACGAACTCCATTGATGGCATGGTACAGAACTGCCGCCACAAGTGCCACTTCGCCCACGCGAAACGCGGGGTAGCGATAGAGAAACAAAAGCCGGTTAAAGACTTTTGGGCCCCAACCAATCAAGGAAATATCCACGATGTGGATTAACAAGAATAGAAACACGCCGATGCCTGACAACCGGTGCAGGACCCAGGACCACTGCCCGGGCCCGCCACGATAGGTCAGGTATTCAAGAGGTTTGACCATGCTCGTCCCATTCTCCTTGTTACGTGCCAAGATGAAGGTGGATGCAAATACCACTCGCCGGAGCCGCCCCGCAAACCGCTCCTAGATCATCCGCCAACATTGACCTGATTGGCCATCGTACCCCATTATTTCCTTCCATTGCAATTGAGCTGACCGGGAGGTGGTGAGTCGCTTTGATGCCGAGCCGACTTTGCGCCTTCGTTTGGCGAGGCAGACTCGCGCTACAACATCGGATAGGACCACTGCAGAGAGGCCAGGGCTCCGTCAAGGTCCCACAATTCTAAGACAACAGGATAATGGGGATCGGGGCGAATATGGAGTGCGGGGGCTTGCTGCCACTTTCGGCGCGCCTGCTCGCTGGCGCGCTCTGGGCGGGCAGCAAGCTCCCGCACTCCATATTGACACGACTTTGACGGAACCCTGGCAGAGAGGTAACCCCGCGTTGACAGGCTTTGGGAACTGCGGTAGTTTGGAATGTCTTCTGTCGTCCCACGCAGGCCCGTAGCTCAGCCCGGTTAGAGCGCTACCTTGACACGGTAGAGGTCTGGGGTTCGAGTCCCCACGGGCCTACCAAATCAATAGCTTACAGACCTTCGACCTCTACCCCGGCTGGGTAGAGGTCTCATTGACGAAATGAGTCCTCTTATCAGATGTTTGCCGGTCATGGACGCAGCGTAAATTCGCGGGTGTGTCAGTACATGGGCGGGTTTTCGCCGGTTTCAGGCCGCTGGTGTCTTAGGTCTATCAAGGAAACTCCTTCCCTGACCTTCGGAAATTGACTTTGGGGACAGGGGCTCGACTTTCAATCTAATCCCCATCAGTAACACCCTTTCAAAGCCCCAATAAAGTCCGGTCTCCAGCGCACGTGTGTGTGGACTGTGTGCCGGAAGGCGGGAGTACCGAACTAAAACGATTCGCGGGTCACTCCGCGAGGCGTAGACCTATTTGAAGACCGATCTCGAAAAACGCGCGGCCGGGCGCCTCACCCGCGCGGCGGCGATCGGTCTTAATCAACATCTCGATCTACCGCTTATCACGGCAACCAACCTTTTCTAAACACGGCAACTATAAATACCCATAGGCTGCCGGATGCCATGGTTGCGGCTTACCGTAAATCGCCGTACCGACATTGCTCCAACCCGCCAGACCGATCGGCACGTCCATGACTCTCGGGCCGGAGCGTCGGCCACGTAGCCCTAACGATTTCCCAACAGCCATGCAGGATGCGCCGCGTTTGACCCCGCAAAGGGGTTCTCGTTGCTATTCCCGTCTTCATTTTCCGTGTGCTCGGTGCGGCGAATTCGCAGCAGAGTACACACAGCGGCAATAGATGTGCAGCCGAGGTTGCACCGGGGGGCTTCTCTTCTTCTTTCGCTTCTTGTCATCCAAGCGCCCAAGTCAGAAGCGGGTGGACGGGGCGGCAGGCTGCGCCTGCTCACGAAGCCACGCCATGACATTGGCAGGAGGGCGTTGGTGGCGAAGTTCGTTGGCCATAAACTTCATATAGGGGTCAACGTGTCTGAAGAATAGTTTGTAAGCGGCGCAGAGGTAGTTTAAACCGGACTCACCGTCGGGGGTGAAAATGAAGCGGTGCTTGGGACACTCGCCGTTGCAGGCAAAGCGCACGTCGCATTCTCGGCAATAGCGCGGTAGCGATTCGCGCTTGTTGAGGCCAAAGGCGCGTTGCCGGGAGGAAGTCACCAGCGATTGGAGCGACTGGTCCATGATGTTACCCAGCTTGTTTTCCGGGTACACGTAATGGTCGCAGGAGTAGAGGTCCCCATTGTGTTCAAGAGCCATCGCGTCTCCGCAGGTAGGCCGGAAAACGCACAGGCTCGGCACGAGGCCCAGCCAAGTCTCAAGCGTGACGTCAAACAATTGGACATAATAGTTCCCTACGTCCTTCCGCACCCATTCGTCGAAAATCGTGCACAGGAAGACTCCGAATTGGCGGGGTTCCACCGACCATTCGGACACGTCGGCGGCGTGCGGATCGCGCGGAGAAATCAGAACTAACCCATTGGAGTTGGTCGTCTTTGCAACCCGCTCCACCACGGGGATGAACTGCATGAAATGGCATCCGACGTCTTTGAGAAATCGGAACACCCGCAGGGGATGCTCTGAATTCTGGCGGTTCACCACGGTAAGGGCGTTGAACTCCACCTGGTGTTCTTTCAGGATGCGCAGGCCGCGTATAACCCGGTCGAACGTGGGCGCTCCACCTTTATCCACGCGATAGAAGTCGTGGAACTCGGCAGGACCGTCAATCGAAATCCCGACCAGGAAACGGTTTTCGGCTAGAAACTCGCCCCAATGATCGTCGAGCAGGATGCCGTTGGTTTGAAACGTGTTTTCAATCTTCTTCCCCTGGGCGTACTTTTTTTGGATGGCGACGACCCTGTGGAAGAATTCGACTCCCAACAAGGTCGGCTCACCTCCCTGCCAAGCGAAGGAGATCGACGGTGCATTCTGGGCAGCAATATATTGCGAAATGTACGATTCCAGGACCGGGTCGGGCATTGCCCAGTCGTGTTTCTTACCGTAAAGGTTTTCCTTTTCAAGATAAAAGCAATAACGGCAGTCCAGGTTGCAAATCGGCCCCACTGGCTTAGCCATGACATGAAAGGCTGTGAGTGCTTTAGTCGTGTTTCTGTTGCGTCTCTTCATCGGTCAGGTCCTTTGGAAGATAAAGCCCAATAGAGTCCCGGCCTGAAAACTGCAAATTGAGCCACGTATCCGTCCCCTTAGTCGAGCAAGTCGACGGGCTCGGCCCACGGGCACTCATGTCGGAGGTGTCCGGCAATGAAGCTACCCGAGGTTCTCTTGCGCCCGCGTCACCACGTGTCACAATCGGGATACAGGGGGCGGTGGTGGCTCCTGCTCTCACGCCGCCGTGGCCAGGACCGGTAGGCGAATCGCGATTTCGAAGCCGCCTTCGGCGAGGTTGCGTGCGGTGATTGTGCCCTGGTGCAGACCGATGGCGCGTTTGGCGATTGCAAGCCCGATGCCGAAACCGGGCGAATCCGTGTCCGTGCGCTGGGGGGCGCGGTAGAAGGGCTCAAAAATCGCCCCGATGTGCTCGGCCGCGACACCTGGGCCACCGTCACGGACGGCAATCCGGTATGCCGATGGCCCGTCGCGCCCGGCATCCACCGTGACCGCGGTGCCTTCGGGTGTGTACCGGATGGCGTTGCGTACGATGTTTTCGATTGCCTCCCGGAGAAGTTCCCGGTCGCCAGCCAGGCGGCACGTCTCGGCCCTCAAAATCGCCACACGACGCTTGCGCGCGGTGGCCTCAAAGTCCGCATCCGACACAATGCTTTCTACGAAATCGCCGAATTCGATGACGTCGCGGTGGGGCGGTTCAGCCAGGGCCTCGAAGCGCGACAAGCGGATGATTCGGTCGATCAAGGCATTGAGTCGTTCCGATTCCTGGTCGATTCGGTCGAGCCAGTCTTCCATGGCTGGCGTGGCGACGTGGCGTGCGTTATTGACGGCGAGGTTGAGCCGAGTAAGTGGGGTGCGAAGTTCGTGGGACACGTCACGCAATAACTGTCGCTGGGAATCAACCAGCGTTTCGATCCGGCAGGCCATTTCGTCGAAATCGCCTGCCAGTTCTCTATACTCCGGAAGGCTGGAGGGAGCGGTCGAGGCCCCTGCCCGTGCCCTGAGGTCGCCGGAGGCAAACTTGCGGGCGGCCTGCCGCAGGCGCGCCAGAGGCGTCGAGAGGCGCCACGCGAGCCAAGAGCAGAGGAGGGCGGCGGTGACGACAATAGCGGCAAGGCGGCCGACCCACCCCCACGTGTTGATGGGAACGTAAGGGACGCGGCGGCTGGGGAACCAGATCACGACACGATAAGCACCACCGTCAGGTGCGGGGATGATGCTTCCCCCAGCGAGCCCCCCGCGAAGAAACTCGAACTGCGCATCGTCCTGGGAGCGAAGGCGCGAGGCGAGGGCGCGGACGGCGTCCGGCCCCGGGCCCCCCGAAATTTCGGTCAGCTTGGAGTCGAACACGAAATATCGCGTCTTTCCTTCGGGATCGATGTGTCTCTCGATAGCGTCGAGGGCGGGAAGCCCGCCATCATCGAGCGCACGGACGAGGGTCTGGGCGCTGTAGTGAACGAGATCGGATGCGTAAAAGCTCCACATGGCGAGCCGGATCGAGCGACCGGTCCAGAGGGCGCCAATCGTAGAGATCACGCTCACCAGCAGCACCGAGACCAGAAACCAGAGGAAGATGAATTTCCGCATCGAACCTCACGAGCGCGAACGGCCAAGATCGACGTAGACGTACCCGACGTTGCGAATGCTCTTGATTCGCTCCAGCCCGTCGGCGGTCGCCCCAAGCTTGCGCCGCAAGGCGCTGACAAGATTGTCAATGGAGCGGTCAAACACCGAATATTCGCGGTCGAAGACGCGTTTCGAAAGATCCTCGCGGTGGACGGGTGCGCCGGCTGATTCCATGAGGGCGCGCAGCAGTTCGAACTCGCTGGTCGTCATAGAAATGACTTGGCCATCGCGCCGAACGGTGCGGGTGAGCAAATCCATCCGCACCGACCCGTGCTGCAGCTCGCGCCCGGACTCTTCACCGGCCGGCGTGGGGCTGCCCTTTGCTACCCGGCGGAGGATGGCGTTGATGCGCGCCACCAGCTCACGCACGCTGAAGGGCTTGGGCAAGTAGTCATCGGCGCCGATTTCAAGGCCCACAATGCGGTCAACTTCTTCGCCGCGGGCAGTGAGCATGATCACGGGAATATCGGATTCGCGGCGCAGGCGCCGGAGGACTTCGAATCCATTGATGTCGGGCAGATTTACATCCAGCAGGATGATGTCGAGTCCTTGGTTCCGACCCAGTTCGATTCCCTCCTCCCCGGATTGGGCCGTGTTGAGGTGGAAGCCCTCCTGCGCAAGAGACTGGGCAAGCAGATCGACCATTTCACGATCGTCGTCGATGACCAGGATTCTCTTCACAGGACAAGTATCAGACAGATTCGGGCCTTTCGCTAGTGCTTCTGACCGCCTGGGGAAATCGCTGGGCATGGTCGTTTTTCCGCGGTTAGCCTTCCCTTGAGCGGGAGACACGCTGCACATCTCGCATGACTGTCCGAACACCCTCGCGCGACTTCCCACGTCGCGCCACACGATGACGGCTCACATGTCTTATCATGTTAACGCCTTAGCGCGAGTAGTACCCGGCGCGGGTCCGCACCGTGAGCGCCCGATTCCTAACCGTGAGCTTGATCTTGTGAAACTTCCCGTTTTGGTTCATCCGGTCTGGCGTGTATCCAATGCTGTACTGGTTGCGCAGCGACTCTTCGATCTGCGAGTACACCTTCTCAATCGGCTCGTCCTTAGTCACATGGAACTCCTCGCCGCCGGTTTCGTCCGCCATGCGTTGCAGTGCGTGTTTGCCCCTTTCCGAAACCATCCCTTGCAACATTACCCTGCCGGGCCGGTAAAGGGAGTTGTTGCCAGAATAACGAATTGCATAGATGATCGTGTCGGCCATCTGCGCAAATTCGATGGCCTCGGTGATGGAAGTCTCGTCGCGAAACGAGACGCCGTCCGATAGAAGGATAAAGGCCTTGCGCCCCTTCTGATTTCTCATCAAGTCGGCAGCGGAACGGCGAACGGCTTCATAGAGCAGCGTTGCGATCTTCTGGGGAATCCTGAGCCGCGAAAGCGCGGCCTCCAGGTCCTGCCGCGAAGACGTCATGCCCTGAAGGACCCGCACCTTCTCGTCAAAAGAAACCACGAAGGCCTGGTCCATGTTCTCGCGCAGGACCTGGGAAAGGAATGTGTAGCTGGCACTACGCTCCCGCTCCAGAACTTCCGTTTGGCTCCGGCTGGTGTCCACCAGCAGCCCGAGAGTGAGCGGAAGGTCGGACTCGCGCGAAAAATAGCGGATGGTTTGGAGCCTTCTGTCCTCCTCGAGAACGAAGTCGTCCCTATTTAGGTCCTTGACGACCCGCCCGTCTTTGTCGTGGACGGTGGCCAGCAGGGAAACCACGTTCACGTCCGAGAGGAGGGTGTATTCTTGGGCCCAAGCTGGCAACCCGACACTCAAAAGCAGAAAGCAGCGCCTTGAAATCTCCATACTTTACCTCAGTGGCTTATCAGTTGCCGGACGAGGTTGCGCGCAAACACCAGGCCAAAGGTTAGTGCTATCCCCTTCGCGGTCTCATCGCGTACGTGCCCACTGGGCATCCACGTCTGGGCCACAAGACTTCCTGAAACCGGCCCCACGAGGCGCGCGACAGAAAAGGCCGTGTGTCCGTCGTCGCCTTTCCTGGCCGTAAACGTGTCTTCCAGCGCCGCCCTGAACTTGGATTCTACGCTGCACCCGCGGCATGGGCGGAAACGCAAATCCTCTTTGAAAGCGTCGCCGACCAGGTACTCCGTCGTGCCACGTACCGCGATTTCCCCCATGGCCGAACCGAAGCGCTCACCGTATCCCTGAGCACCCTCGGGCCATTGACCGGGGTTATCCCGTGCCTGGTTGATTCCCGCTCGCACCCCAGCTTCTAATATCGACCCGATGCCATAGGTGTGCAGCAGATAGGTTTTGAATCGTTCGCTTTGGGTCGGCGGCGTGTATGAAGAGCTGGTAGGCGTGGTTGCTAAATCGCCTCCGGGGTCGGAACTGGGAGATGGCGCCTGCTGGGCGCATGTGAACGGCGCAGCAGCAAGTACACCAAGTAGCAAGAACGTAAATTGTTTCATAGGCTCTCCTCAACAGTGAAAACGCCGAACGCTCAACAATCCTCAGATTGGGAGGGTAAAGCGCCTACCACAGCAGTCGTACGTCGCCGGCGGTTTGGACGGCCACTTTGGAGCGATCATCGCCTGCGCCCATTGATGGAGGAGTTGCTCAAGCTCTTTGACCTTCTGTGGATCTTTTCCGGCGAGATTGGTGGTTTCGTTGAGGTCGTCCTTCAGGTTGAAAAGCAGCTTGTACTCACCGTATCTGCCCGTGTTGTCGTCCACAGATTCCCACAGCTTCCAATTGCCTTCGCGGATTGAGAAAAGGGGAAGGCGGCGCCAGGCCAGCATACTGTGCGGGGAACCCGTCTTCTCTCCCGTCAAATACGGCATGATGTCCACGCCGTCGAAGACGCGGTCCGTCGGCAGCGTGCCACCCGCGGCAGCGACCGAGGTGGGGAGCACGTCGAGGAGTGAGACCATGTCACGATAGACCGTGCCGGGCTTAATATGGCCCGGCCAGCGCATCAGGAGGGGCACGCGCACACCACCCTCATAGTGCGACAACTTTCCGCCGCGCAGTGGCGTGCAACTGCACAGCTCGGGAAAATACATGGCGCAGCCATTGTCCGAAGCGAAATAGATCAATGTGTTATCGCCCTGCCTGGACGCATCGACGGCATCGACAACTCTTCCCACTTGATCGTCCAGCGCAGCGATCATGGCGGCGTAGACGCGCGCCTGGTGATCCTTGATCTGCGGGAAGCGGTCGTAATATTGGGCCGTCACCATGTGGGGGGAGTGCACCGCGTTGAAGGCGAGATAGAGAAAGTAGGGTTTCCCGGACTGTGAATTGCGCTGAATGAATTCCGTCGCACGATCGCCGAAATAGTCCGTGAGGTACACGTCCTCATTCTGAACGACGCGATGGTCCGCACCTTCGATAATCTGATTCAACGGCCCTCGCTCGAAGGTTTTGGCGATCCGGGTAATCTTCTCGCCAAGATCGTCATCAATCGCGCTCGATGGAGCCAGGCTGTTGATGGCATTGTCGCCTAGCGGGCCAAAGGACACGTGGACGCCGGGGCGCCTGGGGTCGATATAGTTGGTCTCACCCGGCAGGAATCCGACAAACTCATCGAAGCCGCGTCTCATCGGATAGAACTGCGCCTGGCTACCCAGGTGCCATTTGCCAATCAGCCCCGTGTGATATCCGGCATCCTTCAAGAGTTGCGCTATGGTGACTTCGCCGGCCGCGAGGCCAAAACCCTGCTCCAGATCGCGTTTGGCGGGGCCATTGTTGTATTCGAACCCGAAGCGCTCCTGGTAGCGACCCGTCACGAGACCCGCGCGCGAAGGAGCGCACACCGGCGCTGTGGCATAGCCGTCCGTGAACCGCACGCCCTGGGCGCCGATCCGATCGATGTTGGGCGTTAGGAAGCGATTCATTTTGTACGCCGAAATATCCGCATACCCGAGGTCATCGGCCAGGATCATGATGATGTTTGGCCGAAGATCTACGCCGGTCCGCACCTGCGGTGGAGCGGACCCTATTCGGCCTGACAGGCCAATGGCCGCAGCGCTCATGGCCACAAATTCTCTACGGCTTATCGACTTCATTAGCGAAGCTCCTACGGACGCGGTCCCTTCCCTTGCAGGGAATAACGGAGCCGAGCCCCCTCCAGCGATCGTCGGTTCTTACGGACAATTCCAGCATGGACCGACAGCCGGCAGAATGAGGTCCGAAAATGTCGGGAAATGTATCTTCCGCGGTTGCAAACTCCTACATCTCTGGACGGGGCGCAATGGTTTGCCCGCGTAACATAGCTCTGCGCCGTGCCTGTCCTTCCCTCAAACGTCTCAAGTAAGCGCGGGAGAAATGGATACAACGGATGGCGGACAGAGCGAGGAGGCCTACAAACCTTGAAGCGCTTACCCAGCGACCCCATTATGAAGAAGCTCTTTGTTGCCATTATGCTTAACGTGGCTCTCATGGCGGTATTGGCAATAATGGCTTCCTCGGCGCGGGCCCAGGGCACCGGATCCTCCGCCAACTCGCAGACCCGCCCTTCACCTGCCGTTATTGCTGATTTGCTCGCCATGAGGCTGAATTTGTCGAACGATCAAGAGGCTCAGATAAAACCCATCATCGAGGAGTTGGCGCAAAAGATCGAGGCGCTAAGGTCCAAAGCGTCGATGGGTCCGTCCGAGAAGAAGAGAAAGTTGGACGCCATTTTCTTGGATGGCGACAAAATGATCAACGCGATTCTTAACGATGACCAAAAGAAACAATACGCGGAAATCGAGCAGAAAATGCGCCAGCGGATGGCACTGGCTGCTCAGCAGGCGCACACCGGGGACCGTGGGGAAGGAATCCCTAAGAGTGAGGCAACGCCGGGGTCTCCATTCACCCAAACTGAGGCGCAGCCTCAGCAGGCGGAAGGCTCCATTCATGGTAGCGTCAAATCCGGGACAGTACCTCTTCCCGGAGTTCGCGTTACCGCCGCGAACATACCGACGGGCAGGAAGTATAGCGCCGCCACTGACGTCAACGGCGGTTACCGTATGGCGCTTCCGCAGAGCGGCCGTTACATAGTTCGCGCGGAGTTCATCGCCTTCGCAACAGTCGCGAAAGAAGTTCTTCTCAATGCCACATCGCGCGATCAGCAGGTGGACTTCACTCTCACCCTTGCCTCGAGAGCCGGGGAACAGGAGCAGGGTGAAAAGAGCGCGCAGAACACCGCGGCCCGCCGGTATTCCGGCGTAGGCGCGCAGAATTTGAGGTTGCTTGGTTCGGCCGTCGACCTCATCGGGGCGGCAGCCGGCGGAGGAAACCCTGAGGCACAACTTCCGTCGCTGGCGGGAAACAGCGATTTTTCCACTGAGTCAATCGCTATCAGTGGTCAGAGCGGAACAACAAACCCCTTGGCCAGCGTAGACATCGATCAACTGCGCCAGAAAATCCAAAACGCTCAAGCGGATTCATCGATGTCCGGCGCCCCGGCCGTCGCGGGCAGTGGTATGGCCGGAGGTGGCATGGGCGGCGGCGGGGGAGGGGGCCGCATGGCCGCAATCATCCGCAACTTCAAGCCTAACCAGCCGCACGGCGCCTTTTTCTGGAGTGGCGGCAATGGCGCACTCAATGCCAAGGATTTCCCCATTCGCGGGCAGGAAATTAGCGAGCCCAGCTATGGCTCCAATCTGTTCGGCCTCACCTTCTTCGGCGCGCCCTATATCCCGAAGATCGTCGAGAATGACACCAAGGATTTTCTCTTTTTTGCGCTTTCGGGCCAGCACTCTTCGCAACCGTTCGACCAGTACGGCACGGTTCCCACCCTAGACGAGCGCGGAGGAAATCTCTCCGCGCTGGCGACGCCCAGTGGAAGCCCTATCATCGTCTACGATCCCAATACCGGGCAGCCTTTCCAGAACAATACCATTCTCCCAGCACGGATCTCCCCGCAGGCAACGGCGCTGCTCAACTATATCCCGCTGCCCAACCTTCCCGGCCAGTTCTTGAATTATCAGCGGCTCGCCGCCGCCGAGACCAACTCGACCAAGCTGGGATTTCGCTTTATGCGCGACATTGGCGGCAACTCCGGATCGCCGCTTCTTGGCCTCATCCAGCGGTATCTGGGACGCGGCAGTAAGGGCCAAAGCATCAACGTCAACTTCAATTATGCCAACATTACCGCAGATCAACTTAATCTCTTCCCGGACCTGGGCGGCAAGGAGCAGATTCACCAGTACTCGCTCCAACTCGGCTATACCCTCGGCCTGGGGAAATCGACCCACAATTTTTCAGCGAACTTGAACCGGACGAATAGCCAGCTCAGCAACAACTTCACCAACGTCGCTAACGTGGCCAGCCAGATAGGTCTTTCCGGACGGCCCTCTAATCCTCTGCTTTATGGTCTTCCCAGCGTCACGATGGACCAGTTCAGCAGCGTCAGTGAACAGCAACCGAACTTCCAAGTCAACCAGACCATCGCCTTTTCCGATTCCAGTTCCTGGATGCATGGAAAGCACAACGTCCACTTTGGCGGGGATTTCCGCCGCGTGGAACTCAACCTTCTGGGTGAGACGAACTCGACCGGGACTTACATCTTCACCGGCCACTTCACCCAGCAACCCGGCACGGGCGGTATCGCCGGCTCCGGCTCGTCACTCGCCGATCTGTTGCTCGGGCTACCGCAACAGACCTCGCTTCAGGCTCCCTACCAGAAAGCGTACCTGCGTGAAAACGCCTACGACGGTTTTGGCCAGGACGACTGGCGCGCGCTGCCGAACCTGACATTCGTGGTGGGCCTGCGCTACGAATACTTCTCGCCGTTCTCAGAAAATGACGATCGGTTGGCAACGCTCGATACCGGCAACAACTTCGCCTCGGTGGCCACCGTACTGCCGAATGGCGTCGGCCCCTACACCGGCAAATACCCGCGAACCCTTGTCTACCCGGAGAGAGACGACTTCTCGCCGCGCATCGGGTTTGCCTGGAACCTTCGGAAGCAGATGGTAGTCCGGGGAGGGTACGGCATCAACTTTGCCAATGGCCAGTACGTAACGTTTATGCAGAATTTAGCCTTCCAGCCGCCGTTTGCTGACGTCCAGACAAACGAAGCCACCGGTACTGGCCCCGGGATCACGCTCGCCGACGGCTTTCCTTTACCGCAAACCGAAGGGAATTATGCGATCAACAAAAATTATCGGCTGCCCTACGTGCAGGCCTGGAATCTCAATCTCCAGCGCACCGTTCCGTGGAATGTTGTTCTCAATATTGGATACAACGGTTCGAAGGGGACCCGGCTGGACATCGTTGACGCTCCGGGCCGCACCGCCACCGCATCCCTGAGTGGAGTTTTCTACGACTATGAGGATTCCGGCGCCTTCTCCAGCTACAACGCGCTTACCGCGAGCGCCCGCAAACGCCTGACCAACGGCATCAGTTTGCAGGCTCGCTACACCTACTCGCATTCCATTGACGATGCCAGTTCGATTGGCGGCAACGGTGGCACCGCCGTCGTCCCCGCTCAGAACTGGCAAGACTTGCTCGCCGAAAAATCCAATTCCAGCTTTGACATACGCCATCAGCTCACGGGCAATTTTCTTTACGAGCTTCCCTTCGGTCCGGATACACATCGGCTCACGACCGGATGGCTCGGTCATTCTCTCAGCGGCATTTCCATCTCCGGAACCCTTAACATTGCCAGCGGAGAGCCTCTCACTCCGCACTACCAAGCCACCTTCGCGGATGTCGCCCGCGGCAGCACAGGGTCGCTGCGTCCGGATCGCGTCCCGGGTGTCTCGCTCACCGCGGGCGGAGGTTCGCTGCTCAAATGGTTCAATAAGGATGCATTCGCAGACCCGGCGGGCATCTATGGCTCGGCAGCCCGTTTTTCGATTCCCGGCCCCGGCACCATTGGGGCCAATGCGTCGCTCTCCAAGACCTTCCGTTTCTCCGACACCCGTTCCTTCGAGATACGCGCCACTGCCAACAATGTCTTCAACCGGGTTCAATACACAACGGTCGACACGACGCTGGGTTCAGCCAGCTACGACCAGGTTACCGGCGCCGCGCCCATGCGCCAACTCGCTTTCACCGCTCGCTTCCGGTACTAGGGGAGAATTCGCCATGACCTACAAAGTTTGCCAAGGTATTGCCAGCCTGGCCGCGGCCGTCGCCTTCGTTGCGCCTTTGCCGCTCAGTGCGCAGCAGGCGGACCGGTTGCCGGCGGAAGAGCAGTCCACCTTTACTTTGAAGGTCACGAGCGAACTCGTCCTCACCAATGTGGTCGTCCGCAACAAGAAGACCGGTGAAATCGTTCGCGGCCTTACCGCCAAGGACTTTACCGTCCAGGAGGACGGCAAGCCGCAACAGGTTACCGACTTTGATTTTGAGAGTGTCGATCAAGCTCCTCAACTTAACGGGAGTACGATCAGTGGCAAGTCGCCCGGCCGCGTTTTTGCTCCTAAAAACAGTGCGGCCGTTGCGGAAGAGCTGCATAACCGCCGCCTCATCGTCTTTTTCTTCGATATCACTTCCATGCAGCCGGATGATCTTGCGCGCGCGCAGGAGGCTGCCCGCAATTACCTCCATCGCCAGATGCAGCCGGCGGATCTGGTCGCGGTGGTTTCCCTTGCCAACACGCTCTCTCTCGACCAAGACTTCACGGACGACAAGCAGCGGCTGGTCAAGGCGGTGAATGGCTATGCGGGCACGGAAGAGCCCGGATACCAGTTGGGCGCCACGAGCACCACCAACCAAGCCGAAGACACCACTTCCTTCACCCCTGACGAGAGCGAATACAACAACATCAACACCGACCGCGAACTTTTTGCCATCGAAGAAGTCTCGAAATCCCTTGCCTATATTAATGAAAAGAAATCGCTGCTCTACTTTTCCGGCGGCATTCAGCGCAACGGCATTGAGAATCAGGCGTCGCTGCACGCCGCCGTCAACACCGCGGTGCGGGCCAACCTGTCAATCTACTCGGTGGACAGCCGAGGCCTTCAGGCCATTTCTCCCCTGGGCGATGCGACGACGGGCAGCTTGCGCGGGACCAGCGCTTACAACGGCGCGGCGCTCCAGAACATTTTCGATACCAATTTCAACACGCAGGAAGTGATGGCCACCCTCTCGAACGACACCGGAGGCAAGGCGTTCTTCGATTCCAATGATTTTTCGCCGGCGTTCGAGCGAATTCAGCACGATACCTCGGCTTACTATGTGCTCGGCTACCATTCGAACGACATGCGCCGTGACGGACGTTTCCGCCGCTTGACCATCAAAGTCGCTCGCAACGACGTGAAACTTGAGTACCGCCCCGGTTACTATGCGCCTGCCGACTTCCAACACTCCACCAAGGACGATCGTGAGCGGGAGCTGCGCGAGCAACTCTCCAGCGATTTGCCTGCCACTGACGTTGCCGTCTATCTTCAGGCTCTCGATTTCCGCGTGGACGCAGCACGGTACTATGTTCCCATTTCACTTCTCGTTCCCGGCTCGCAGATTCCGTTCGTCAAGGGAGGAGATCGGGACAAGGCCACGCTTGACGTCATCGGCCAAATCAAAGATACCGCCGGCCACGATGTAGGCGATGTGCGCGAAACGGTGGAGCTCGCCATCGACGAATCTCAGCAGGTTCGGCAGAGGAACATTCAATACTCGACGAACTTCACCCTTCCCGTCGGAGCTTATCACGTCAAGTTCGTGGTGCGAGAGAATGAGACCGGGCACATGGGATCGTTCGAGGCAGACTTTAACGTGCTCGATCTTCGCAAGGCGCCGCTCAAGATGAGCTCCGTGGTGCTGGCCAGTCAGCGTATCCCTGCAGCTAAGAAAGGCGATAGCCCCCTCATCCGCGATGGCCTCCAACTGGTGCCCAACCTGCCGCACGTCTTTCGCCGGGACCAGCACTTGTATTTGCTTTATGAGGTATACGATCCAACCCATTCACGCGCTGAGAAGGGCAACAGCAATTCTGCAAAGACGCAAGTGCCGGCCGCGCCCGTGCGCGTTTTCACCAGCATTGAGTTTCTGGAAGGCAACACCATCGCGTTCGAGACGCCGGCCGTCCAGGCCGCTGATGTCAATGTGCCCACCCGCGACGCGATCGCCTTCGAATTTGATGTCCCCCTTTCAGATCTGAAACCAGGCCTCTACACCTGTCAGATCAACGTGGTCGATGACGCCGGTGGGGCTTTCAGCTTTCCTCGCACCGGGGTTCTCGTTCGCGATACGCCAGGCATGCAATCATCCCCGGCGGGGAGGTAACCCCATCTGCGGCGTTACCCGGTCCCGCCGGCTGCTTCGCGGAAAGGCAGAGCAGGCGTTGAATCGGCAGGTAGACCGCGAGCGACCGGATCGCAGTTGAGGCAAGCTTGATAACGAACAGGCACCAGTTTCACGTGCCGGTCCTTACAAAAAGCTACAAATCGGCCGCAACGATTCGGATTTCCGTTACGTCTGAGCAGGTGTAAGCCATCTTTTCTTTGTGGAGGTATCTGTGAAATCAATCTCGCCCGTCTCCTTACTCATGTGCGCACTGGTCATAACCGGCGGAGCCATCGGGGGCGCATCGAAAGCTATTGCCGCGGAACCCAGCGCAATCGTCCCAAGCACCCTTGCACAAGAGGCAGAGCAAGATCGTAACTCGGCTCCCAGTCTTTCAGGCAGTTGGCAGATGTCGTGGACTGCCCCGAATGGAAATCAAAGGCAAGCCACTCTTGAAATCAAACAGGATGGCTCAAAACTTAGTGGCTCCTTTGAAGGCGAACGTGGCTCCGTTCCGCTAAAAGGCAGCGCACAGGGAAATCAGGTTACGTTCAGTGTGAAGGCCCGAAAACGACAAGCCTCCTTCACCGGCACAGTCGATGGGGACAAGATGAGCGGCACAGGAGAGCAGGGAGGGACCTGGACGGCCACGCGCCAATAAGACGGCCCTGCCAACACTTACAGCCCCGGGTCACGCTTCCTATACACGGCACTGAGGCGCCGGCGCGTCGTGGGGATCGCCTAACCATCACGCGGAAACATGAATTCAATTCCAGCAAAAGGGTCTGGATTTCGCCGGGCTCCAGGACTTCGGGATTTTGCATGCGCTTTGCACTCTGCCGGACAAGGGTAATAGGATTCTTTCCCTGTTCAAGCCATTCGTAACAGATAGCATGGTTGAACAGTACGCTCATGAGATTACGGATTTTCGCCTTAGTGGAGTTGGCCAGGGGACTGCCATCGGCACGTTGTAGGCGTCTCAGCCAATGCTCAAGAGCCACAGTCCGGACATCCCGGATATTGACACCAGCCCAGTTCGGCCGTATCCATCTTTTGAGAAATTGCTGGTAAACAATTCGCGTAGCATGAGAGTACCAATCCGCATTGTCCGAAAGTTCAGTCTGCAAGTAGTGATCCACCAAATTTGCAAGGTGAATCGTCAGTTCATCTCGGCGACCGCGGCTTTGGTTGATTTGCACTCGTAAGCCATTCACGGCTGCCTGGGCTGAGTCAACCCTCGGAAACTGGGCGACCGTACCGATCACGGCCGTCCGGCGCACACGCATTCCGGTTACGTCGTTTTCGCGCCAGAGGAACTCCCAGCAATCCGGACCTGACGTACGACGTGTACGCCGGAGACAACCACGTTGGTAGCATTGACGCATATTGAATCCTCCCTATGCACGGTGTCAAAGGAGCTCGGATAGGTGCAAGAACTCAGTCCTTTTAGGAAACTGGCGGGTATGGGCAACCATCGAAACCTTAACGGACGCAGATAAGCAGGGTTGCCAATCGAATCTGTAATGAGTTTCGTGAGGGCGGCGTATCCGGTGGTTAAGAACAGGTAGCCCGCATTCTCAGGGCGTCGCCTTATTTTTGGGCTCGGAAGTACTGCCGCCGGGGGTCCTGCGGTCCACTACCTACATCGATAACGAGGCCTCGCCCCACCAAATGGGCCAAACGCGTCCGTGGAGTTCGGTAGTGACTCGCAGATTCCGAAAAGCGGATGGCGCCAGTTTCCGGACAGGTGCAAACAGCTCGGAAGCAACTCGGAAGTCGAGCGCTTCCGAGTTCGAATCCGGGATGGGCTGCTCGTCAAACGATTCGAATTGGCCAAATCGACGCATTTCAGCAATTTGCGCCATGTCGGCGCGCCGATTTGTGGATCCCAAGCGAACGAAGACGCCCGCATCCGGCCCAAGACGCTCAAGGTAGTGGGGGCGCGTCGCACTTGGGTAAACTTGCACTACCAACACCTGAGTCTTTCGCTATGGCACGATCTCGATTTCGGGAACTAGGCGCGGCCGAATTGAATCCGCGATAATGCTAGCCAGTCGCTCCTCAGCGTCGAGTACCTCGGGAACGCCGGTCACACGTCTGGTCCTATCCTCGATACCTATTGCTAGGATGCCCCCGGCCGTATTGGCAAACGCAACCAGGGTCTTCAATAAGCCGTCAGGCGAGGAGAGGTCTCACTTATACTCAAGAGTTTTTCCTTCCGGTTTGCGGAGAACTTCGACGAGGTTCACAGCTCGGATTTATACTCTGAAGCCAGGAACTTCGCAGTACTTCTGGGTTTAGATTAGGTTAATTTCGGGTGCTTCCGGGGTGGATGGAAACGATCTTCGCAGGGCTGGGAAATTCCCAGCTTGTTCATGATCCTAGCGTTGAGGAGATTCTGGCATCTTGATGTGATAAAGCCCGCAAGATCGCATCCAGGACTTGATCGAGATACTTGCCGACGTCCTCGGCAAGGAACCGGAGGACCAGATAACCGTTCTCCTGAAGCAATGCATCCTTGCGACGGTCTCGCCGGTAGGCGTCGGCATCGCCAAAATGTTGTCCGCCGTCCACTTCGATGGCGATTCGCGAAAGCGCGCAAAGCAGATCAATTTCCATGCGGCCCCAGCCATCGAACGGAATCGGCAACTCCACATTCAAACGAAACTTCCCGGTTGTTGCTGCCAAAGTTTCGAGTCGGCGATATAGAAATGCCTCGCTGGCGCTTCGCGCTCGATTTGCTCCTTCCGCATTCGGAGATGGCGTCACGGCAACGTTAACAAACAGGTTTGCCAGGGGAGAATCCACACCATCACGTACCAAACGGCGCACGCTGGCAGCGTATTGGCTTTTCCACTCGGGGTCGATGGGAAGTGGCACGTCCGCAGGCCAGCCGGGCACGGCGCTGCCTGGAAGCTGCATCTTGTAACCAATCGCTTCGTAACCGCGACAGCGCCGATCAAACATCCGTGCCAGCATCGGCACATTGAGATCGGCATAGTCGTAGACGCGCACTTCGCGCTTGCCGTCATAGAGACGATGCAACCTGCCCACGTATTGCGCGATGGTTCCATGCCACGAGACGGGCAGCGTCAGAAATAAGGTGTCGAGCCGGGCATCATCAAAACCTTCGCCCACATCGCGGCCGGTGGCCAAGATTAGACGAGCCTCTCCCGCAGGAATCGCAGCCAAACGGCCCGGAAGTGCGTCAAGTTCCTTCTTGCGCATCCCACCTCGAAGCACCACGAGATGTCGCACCTCGGGACCCAACTGCTTGGCCAAAGAATCCAAGTGTTCGTTTCGCTCGGTAAGGACGAGCGGGGAACGTCCATCGCGAAGAGCTTGAATCACGTCCTGGTGGACGAGCCGATTGCGCTCTTCATCGGTAATCAGTTCCGCGTAGAGTTCTTGGAAT
>JBKQVI010000526.1:0-12014 GCA_052139985.1 Terriglobia bacterium | reverse complement strand
CTTCGACTCGCTCGGCATTCCAAGATTGACGGTCCGTTGATCGCTCAACCCGCCGAACCGCCGTATGCGGACCCGCATGTACGGTGGTGTGACAGGGAAAGCGGGCGACCGCTTACCTATGTCGATTACTTGACAAGTCCAACAGTTTAGGCTACACTGGTAACATGATGTTCGAGCCCAGGTCGGTCGTTGGCTCCCGGCGCGCGTCGGCGAGTCCGCCGGTCAACGAAAAGGTGGGCGGACAAACTGCCCGAATGGCATTACGACTTGATGTCGCACTGTTGAAAAACTCTACGAAGCTGAGAACATACTGAAAATAAAGGGCCGGGAAACGGGTTTTTCAAAAACGAAGCTGAGAACATACTGAAAGTAAATCCACTTACTATAAACCATATAAAAGCTGAAAATGGGTGCAAACTGTCCGACATTGAGTGCGCCAAATTGTCGCATGATTCCCGCTGAAGGCCATCAGGGAGGCGTGATGCTGACTTGTTTTTCCACGCTTTGATTTTCCTCGTGCGTCTTCTGCTGTGCCGCTTGGTATTGCCGGAACATCTGTTGCGCCAGTTCGCGGTCGCCATGCGATTGGTAAGCCCGTCCCAATTGATAGTGGAGGCTTCCGTCCTCATCGGCGGGCAAGGCTGCTTGCAGGTGAGGAATGGCCTTGTCCGCCTGTCCCAACTGCAAATAAGCCAGACCCAGGGATTTTTGCGCGGGCAAGAACTTCGGTTCGTGCGCGATTGTCTTCTGAAGGCAGACAATCGCCTCCTGCGGCTTTTGGGAATTCAGGAGCGTGTCGCCGAGAAAGTAGTTGAGCGCGGCAGAATCGCGATCGACTTGTAGCAGACTCTGAAACAGTTTCTCCGCTTCTTCGAGACTTCCCGATCGGTACAGGGCGATGGCGAGTTCACGTTCAATTTGAGGATTGCCGGGCGAAAGCTTCAGGGCCTCGCGCAGGTTTTTGGCGGCCTCGGCATACTGCCGGCGCTTTGAATCGACCCTGGCGCGCAATTCATAGCTTTCCTCTGATGGCGGTAACTGGGCCAAGTGCGAATAGGCATCGAGCGCCAGATGGTTGCAGGCCCGCGTTTTCCAATATAGGGCTTCCGCGGACTTCGCGCCGTCCGCGACAATCGCCTCGAATTCGCCGGCCCGAAAATCGCACTCCAGCTTCTGCACGGCGCAGTCGGGAGCAGGGAGCTGGGACTCCTTGGCCTGCTCCGCAGCGGCCCAGTCCGCATGTCCCGTTTGCTGGTAGATCTCGGCCACCGCCGCATGGACTCCACGTAGAGAGGGCATTTTCCCGAGGGCTTGGCGGTAGAAATAGAAGGCGCTGTAAGTCTGCATGGTCTCCTGGCGCGACTCGGCTACGAGGTCGAGCCAGTAGGCCGATCCGGGAGCTAATTCTGCCAGCGCGTCGAAGTTATTCTGGGCCAAGCCTTCGTAGCTGGAGCCTAATCCGTACCACACCTTGGCGTTGGAAGGATCCGCGGCGCAGAGCTCGTGGAAACTCCGCGTGGCATCCGCAAATCGGCTCAACCCGAGTTCCGACTCTGCCAACTCGGCCTGGGCTTGGGCGCTTCCAGGTTGGAGCTTTGCGGCCTTTTGTAGGGGCGCGAAAGCCTTGGCTGGCTCACCCAGGTCCATGTAGGCCGTTCCTATCAGCAATAGCGCCGGAAAGGAATTAGGATCGAGCTTGAGCACGCCTTCGTACTGCTTGATGGCTTCGCGCTTCTTCCCCGAGAGGTCGAGAGCCAAGCCAAGGTTCAATATAAGGCCTGAATTGTTGGGTATGGACTTAATCAATTCGCTGTAGATCGGAACGGCCTCTGCTGCCCGTCCGGCAGCCATGAGTTCTTTGGCGTGTTGAGCCTTTTCCGCCAAAGCCTGTGATTGTGCGGCTGCGATGTTAGCAGTCAGGGAAATTAGCCCGGCAAAGACCAAGACAAACGGGAGCTTCATTCGCTTACCTCTACTCCAGCATTTTACATGACGGACGACAAGATGAAACTGTGCCTTCAGCGCGACTATTCTCATCAGGGCAGCCGCGAGGGCCGCTCACTGCAAGGAACGCAGAGAGGCGGCGAGCCCGTTACGGAAATAATCTAGAAACCACAAAAAAGCGGGCGCTGCTTGCGCAGCGCCCGCCATAAGGTAGCCATTGCTCGGAGTTGACTACTTCCAGATCAGGTTTTCACCTGGTCCGAAAGGGATCAGACCACGATGCTAGAACCGCAGGAACGCGCCGAGTTGCACGACACGTTCACCGTAGGAAGAAGTGATCTCACCCATATTCGCACCGCAGGTTTCCGCGCCATTTACAGCAGTAGTCGTACACGTGGTGTTGATGCCGTTGTTACTGCCGCTGCCGCTGAAGTGAGGCGTATTGAACAGGTTCTCCGCTTCCGCACGAACCTCCAAGTTGAAGCGCTCGGTGAGCTTAAAGGTTCGAGACAAGCTGGAGTCCAACTGCCATAGGCCTGGTCCCCTGAGCCACGATTCCGTCCGGCCCATGTTGCCAATGCTGGTCGAGGAGGCGTTTGGGGCAAAGGCCGAAGCGTTGAACCACTGGGGGAAGCCGAGGGAATTGTTAGTTCCGCCCACGTGCTGGACTGCCGCGACATGGTTCGGAACCGCGCTGGTATCAAAAGTGTTGATATTGCTCACATCTTGACTGAGCTGCAACGGCGCACCCGTGAAAGCCGTGAAAACGCCGTTAAACTTCCAGCCTCCGATGACCGCATTGGCGCCCCTGGAGCTCGAGAACTTCTTACCTGCTCCAAAGGGTAGATCATAAACAAAAGCCAGCTTTAAGTTTTGGGTGTAATCGAAGTTCAATGGACCGTAGTTAAGCGGCTGGCACCCTCTCGGCATGGCCGCCGAAGGTGTGCAGTTAAACTCCAAGCCGTTTTCCCAAGTGTCGTCACTCACATAGCCCATGGCCCGAGAATACGTGTAGGCGGCCTGAACGAAAAGTCCCTTGGAGCTTCGGTGGTTGACCGTGACCTGGAGGGAGTTGTAATGCGAATCCAGGTATCCTTGGAATTGGTAGAGCCCACCTGAGTACTGGACCCCACCGTACGATGGCTCGACACCGTTGAGAGGCGCCGCGGCAAGGTCCCGGCCGTTGAATTCGTGTACGAAGTGGTTGCCCACATAACCGACGCTGAACAAATAGTCTCCGGGCAGTTTACGTTCAACAAACACATTCCAGGATTCGACATAACCACGGTGATATTCTCCCGGCCCCAGCGTTCCGATGGTGTCGGCGGAGGGAACCTGAACGCTCCCACTCGATATGTTGGGCACCGCGATCACCGGTATACCCTGAGCGAACGTCGAGACAGGGTTATAGCAGGTTGATCCCGATGCCTGAGCGTTACATGCCGAGGCCTCAGCCGGGCTGGAGGTATCGTAGTGATCCGCTCCGATGGCGAGCGGGTAAAAGCCTCGCAAGGGTCTTTCCATCGGAACCGTGTCGTTGGAGATACCGAACCCCCCACGAGCCACGGTCTTGGAATCGATCTGATAAGCCAAGCCGATGCGAGGCATGAAGAGTGTTTTGCTTGTGGTTATTCCCAGGTGCTCGGGATTGCTGCCGATGCCGCCGAGGAGGAGCAGGCCGCTGGACGTGTCGAACTGCTCGAGTTTATCCACGCCGTCGCGGGTGATCAGGGGGAAATACTCGTAGCGCACTCCCAAGTCAGCGGTCAACTTCGAGGTGATCTTATAGCGATCACCAAAGTAGAAAGCGATCTGGCTGTCCTTGCCTGTGGACTTGATGAACTGGGCATCGTTCTCGGCTTCGGAGATCAAGCCCAGGTCCCACATCGCGTAAGAGTTCTGTACGAACGGCGTCAAGGTCACGGGGCTAGCGGCGGTTCCTAAGTTGGACGTGTTGAGTGCCGTCCCTCCGTAATCTTCGATGATGTTGCCGCGCGGGCAGCAGAAGATTTCCGGTTGGAATGCATTCAGGTGGTTATGGGAGATATCGACGCCCATACGGAACTCGTGTGCACCCCTGATATAGGACAAGTTGTGAGAAGTCGTAAATGTCCAGTCATTGCGATTGTCGGGCTCCCAGGAGTTCAGGCTACCCATACCGGCGAATCCTTGGACGCTGACTCCGGGAAGACCGGTATAGCGGATATCCCCAGCAGGGGTGTTGGTTCCCGCGATGCCGAGTATCGATTCACCGAGGGGCTGACCGTATCCGGGTGGCTCGGAGTACTCCCTCATCCGGTCAAAACCGACATGGCCGGTGAGTACGAGGTTGGGAGAAAGCGCCCAGGTGTGGCCAACCGTTCCGATCTGGGCGAATTGGAAGGCGTAGCCAGTACCGTTCCCGCCTGCGGAGCCGAGATCGAAAGGCTCATTGAATCTGTTCTGTTGAATGGACCATTTTGCCCAGAGGGTGTGATTCTGGGTGCGGTTCCAGTCGACTCGGCCGGTCGCGATGTTGCGGGCTACGGGCCGGGCGGCCTTGGTGCCGATGATGTTATACGGCGTGCCGGTGGTGATGACACCCGTATTGATGTTGGGTTCCGGGATCAGTTTGTTGAAAGCCATGGCGCCGCTGTTCAAGCGGTTCGCGGGAATTACGTTGAGCGTCCCACCGGAGGAGAACACTTCACGTCCCGTGCCGTCCGGATTGCCGGTGGTGGGATCAAATACCATTCCCTGCTGTAATGGAACGGTTGCCCCTTCGGTGGTCTGGACGGTAACGCCGGGAACAACTGCTCCCAAGTACGAGTTGAAGTTTCCATTCTTCAGGTCATCGGTCGGGATGGTGTCCGTGTAGCCTTCTGCCTCGTGCTGCCAGGTACCATCCCAATTTACGAAGAAGAAGAGTTTGTCTTTCTTAATCGGTCCGCCGAGGGTAACCCCATCATTGTTGAGGATACCGGTGTTGGTAGCATGGTTATACCAGTTGGTGGCGTTGAGAGCATCGTCGGTATGGAAAGCATAAGCAGAGCCGTGGAGTTTATTGGTGCCGGACTTGGTTACCACGTCCATGGCGGCCCCGGACGTCAGGCCTTTTTCCACGTCATAGTTCGAGGTTTGGACGTTCACTTCTTCGATCGATTCCTGCGGCGGGACGACCAGCATGTGGTCGGGCAGCCAGATGAAGATGTTAGTTGCCCCATCCACGCGCGTGGTATTGTCATGGGCCGGTAGGCCGTCGGAGTAAATCTCGAACGACCGCTCCGGTGTATCGGCAACGGAGTTCGGGTAGCTGTTGGAGATACCAGAGGTTGAAAACACGCCCGGCGCCAACAATTCCGCCGCTTGGAAATTGCGGTAGGTGCTCAGCGGAAGGTTTTGTACGGCGTAGCTGGTGATTTCCGTGTGCACATCCGCTTTCTGCGTCTGCAAGACCTCGGCAGACCCTTGCACGGTAACTTCCTGCGTCGTCGAGCCGACCGTCAGTTGAAGATCTTGCTGGTTGACTTGACCGATCGCTACTACGACGCTGGTTTTCTTGGTTGTCTCAAAACCGGTGGCGGTTACACTCAACGTGTAATTGCCTTCGGGCAGGTCGAGAATGCGGTATTGCCCGGCTGCATCGGTCGTCGCCACGCGGTTGAGTTGTGTCTGGTCGTTCGTTATTGACACTTTGGCACCAGGGACTACAGCGCCGGTCGGGTCGTTCACCGTTCCGATGACCGAACCATAGAGCACTTGAGCCCTGGCCTCTTGAATGAACACGGTACAGAAGAGCCCCACTCCCGCAAATAGCGTCAGGAGAAGGCGCGTTGCCTTCATAGCCATATGTTGCCTCCTTTTAGCCTGACCCTACCCGACGCAAGACTTTCAGTTAAGCTCGTGCGAGCAATAAATCAAGAAGAAGTGACACTGGAACTGAGTAAAACTAAACTTTTAAGGGATTACTGTCAAGCTATTTTTGGGGTCTACAGTATATTGTCATTAGCTACTCGGTATAATTCACGCCTTATTCTTGTAGAATTAGCAATAACAAGTCTCAAAAGTGTCGCACTCTATCAAATTGATGGGGTATATCTCACAATTTTGGCTCAGTTTAGGTGAAGACGCCTCGCTGCGGCTGAGATGTGAAGTCCCCTTGTACTACGGTTCGTTATCGTCAGATGGCCGGGGCAGAAAAGCGGATCGTCCCGCCCTTGGAATTGGGGATTTACCTATGGGTGGGTCTCATTTGAGAGTTTGCGGATGTCGGCCTCGATGTCGACCAGCAATTGCTTCTGGCCCAAAGCGGTTGCTTGGTCACGAGCCTGGTTCAGATATTCCAACGACTGCTGCTTGCTCCCCGTCCTCCCGTAAGCTGCCCCTAAGGCGTACAGATACGACGGCGTATCCTTATCAACGGGAGTAAGTGTTTGGCGGAGTTGTTCGATCCCTTCCTGGAAATTCCTCTTGTTTATCAGGATTCGCCCCAAGTTGAAATGGGCTTGGCGAAAGTCGGCTTTTGTCTCAAGTGCCTTCCGATATTCATCCTCTGCTTCGCCAAGTTTGCCCTGACGCTCCAGCAGATACCCGAGATTGTTGTGCGCGTCCGCATAAGATGGCTTGATTTTGATGGCCTGTCGAAATGCCTGCGCGGACTCCGGAAGTCGGTTAGCTTCCATCAAGACGAGACCATAATTGTAGTAGGCGTCCGGAAACTGCTCAGGATTAAGGCCTATTGCCTTTAGGTAGTGCTCTTCCGCTCTGCCAAAGTCTCCAATTCGGCCATAGAGGATGATGAGGTTCAGTTGTGCTTGAACTAGTTGCGGGTCCAATGCGGCGGCCTTTTCGGTCTCGGCAATGGCATCCCGCGATCGCCCGACTTGTTGCAGTTCCAAACCCCACTCCAAATGCGCTGCGGCGGCCATATCGATGCCCCGCATGGCATCCCGCAGCGGATCTTCGATGGGAGGTACCAAGGTGCGGTTGGCTTCATAAAGTTCCGACTGCGCTTCGGCTCCTGGCCGGTTACCCAGTTTCCGCTCTGCCTGCGCGAGAGCATAATGGGCGGCGCCGTATGCCGGAAACAATTCCAACGCACGCTGAAGCGATGCGATAGCCCCCTTCCCGTCGCCACGCAAGTTGGAGATCCGTCCCAAACCGTAGTAGGCCTCGGCAGACTCCGGGTAATCTCTCAATATGGCGGTGTAGACCTTCCAGCTTTCATCGAGGTTGCCGTTCTCCAGCAGGCTTGAGGCAAACTTCAATCTCGCCGGCAAATATGTGGGATCAATCCGCAAGGCCTCGCGAAACAAGGCAACCGCCTGGGTCTGGCTCTTCTGGCGCACACGAAGAATGCCTTCGTAATAAAACCACTTGAAGGCGCTCGGATCGAGTTGCTGTGCGCGTTCGTAGCAACGGGCGGCGTCGTTGGGCCGGTTGTAAAGGTCCAAAAGCATCGCGAGCTTGCCTGACGCTTCAGGATCATCGGGATGGACGCTGGCGACCTGGTAGGCTTGCTGGACCTGTTGCCGCACTTCTCGGGGGAAATCGTCGACCGAAATGACCGGGAGGACCGGCAATGCCCCGCGAGCCAAGGCCATTCCGGGTATACAAACTGCACCGATGAGCCATGCGATCCTCAAACGGGCGAACATGGGATCATTCTAAACCGGAGACGCTGTGCTGCCAAAATTGATTCCAAGAGACCGAGGAGGGTTTCTGACAACCGCGTCTGCGATGCCTGCCTTGGCTAATAAAAAGCGAGGAACAGTTGTAAAGGTGAAATGTGAGTCAGCCCGGTCGCGCAACACGATCCTGAATCGCTCAAGCTCCGTATAATCGAAGAAGACGTTCCCCGATGTAAATGGCGGTTCCAATGAAATCTGGCGGAGAGGGTGGGATTCGAACCCACGTCACGATTGCTCGTGAACACGCTTTCCAAGCGTGCTCCTTCAGCCACTCGGACACCTCTCCCGGGCTTCGCACCGCGCGTACATCTGGGAGTAAGATACCCAGACCACACGTCAGGCTCGCGGCAACCCGACCAGTATAGCATCGCAGCGGCGAACGGGCTACTTGAAGCGATGGCGGAATCGGAATTCGACTCCGAAGACTCCGTTTTGGTCGCGAATGCCCAGCACCGAAACCTTGTCGCTGATATTCCACTCGAACTGGATAATCCGGTACTGGGAATAGGAAGTATCCGTGACATAGGTGAGGGTGAGATCATGTGTAACTTGCTGTTCCACCGTAACTAGAGCGCCGGATCCGAAGCCCGGAATTCCCACGTTGGGATCGATCTTGATTCGGCTCACCCCGAACAGATGCTGGATACGGCTTGTCGTCTGGCTGGACAGAGCTTCCGAGAGAATAGCGGAAGCCCCGATGCTGGCGGCGGGATTCCCCGCCGTCGTCGAGTACGCCCCCTCCTGTTTCACATAGCCGAGCGCCAGGAGGGAAAGGATATCGGTATTGGCCAAGGGTGGGTCGGAGCGATACGAAAACTTCAGCCTTTCGAAGGGGCCGGAGATATCGAGTGTGACGTCGTAATTTTGCACGCGGGTCTGGGCCTCCATATCCAGATAAGCTTGCGTGCGGAACGGGCTTGTCATGTTGATGTCGCCGCGCACCAAGGTGTACCGGTTGCCTCGGAAGACCGACTCGCCGCTGAGGAAATGAATGCTCCCCACTTGCACCGGATCGGCCAACGTGCCTTGCAGACGGAGATCGATGTCTCCTATCACTCGCAGATTGGGTGTCTGCAACTGCACCGGGGGAACGGAGGTAACACGAACATTCAGCCGAATCTTGGAGGCGAGAGGTGAGTTGACGCTAACGGGCTGCTCCGGCACCGGATTAGAAGATTCGATTATTTTCGATATGAAGTTGACCTTCTCGTTAAACACCATCTGGTGGACGGCGATATCGCCGGACAATTGCGCTTGCTCGACGCCTCCGGCCAAGCGAAGGCGGCCGTCGAACACGGAGGTGAAGTTGGGCGGATAGCGCATGTGGACTTGGGTAAGATCTGCGCGCACTTCGAAGCGAGGACTCTCCACCAGGGTTACGAAACCGCTCAAGTTAACTGTTCCTCCGCCACTCGATCCACGTAGAGAATTGATGATGGCGCGCTCGCCTTCGAGTTTGATGCTTCCTTGCAGGTCGCTAAAGCGAAAAGGCAGCTCTTTGTATCCCAAACTCATGTTTTGAATATCGATGGCCCCGTTCATCACTGGGCGGTCTGGCGTTCCGGTCAGGCGCAACTGCAGCGTGGAGCGGCCCGCCGCCTGGAGGCTGGGATCGAACACCGTCAGCAATGTGGCGTTCGCCGCGCCATCGGCGCTCACCGCCAGCGTGACGCCGTCTGCGAAACGCACTTCCCCCTGGACGGCAAGTTCCGTGGAAGGTCCGCGCATGACGAACCGGCTGAGCGCCAGCCGGCCGTTCGAGTAGCGCACATCGACGGGCTGCGCATTGCGCCACTGGACGCTGGGAAAGTCCACAGCTACATCCTGTGCGTGGGATTGGAGGTCGATTTTTTCCGGAGTGCGCAAAGGCCCCGCGGCCTGGAAAGAGCCACCCAATGTAACCGCCGCGCCGAATTCACGCCTGAAGAAAAGGCGAAACCACGGGTCCGCGCGCAGCCCGGTGTATTCGCCTTGTGCTTCCATCGGCCAATCGCCCTGGGCGGTCGCTGTCGCCTTAAGACGCAGGCTCCCCACCGGGCTTTGATCTTCTCCCTCGATCTTCAACTGCTTCCCTTCACCGGTAAGTGTGCCGTGAAACTCGCCCAAGGAAGTGGCGGCCGCGCTCAAGCCCACGAGACGCCATGAACCGCGGACGTGAAAATCTTCCGGGGTTCCCTGGCCGTGCGCCTCAAAGTTCAGATTGCCGTCTAGCCCTCCCTTGGGAAGGGCGCTGGAAGTAGCCATCGCGAGTCGGTGGAAGTCGGCCAGGCGAAAATCCGTCCCCCGTAACTGCCCGGAGGCAAAGCGGCGCTCGGGCTCCAGAGTGACGTCGCCGCTCAGCCGTCCATGGTTCTTCGTCAACTGGATGCCTTGCAGTTTCCATATGGACCGCGTGACCCGCAATCGGGCGGAAGCGGAGTCAAACGGTTCATCCGCTACGACTCCGGCGTCGATCCGCACGGTGCCGGAACCAGCCAGCGTCGCGGATGTTCCTTCCATATCCACGCGGCCGGTTACGAAGCCACGGACGGGAAGGTCTGAGTTGATGACCGCCTCGAGACCCTCGACGGGTGTGCGTTGCGCCTGGGCCGCGAACCGCATCTCGGAACCGGGCGTAAATCGCCATTGCGCGAGTTGGGCGTACCCGTTCAGCTCAAAAGAGCTTTTCCCAAGGTCAAGGCGTCCGTCTGAGATTTGGACCAAACTGGGATTGAGGTTGACCCCTGCCGCTAGGCGGTCCCACATCCAACCGTGATACTGGAACCGGCCCATCTTCACGTGCCCTCGCAGGGACGGCTCCTCGGAGCTGCCGCTAAGTTGCCCGGAAAACTCCGCGGGCGACTTCAGTTCCAAAGGTATGCCGGTAGGCGTGGGAATCAGCGACTGGAAGAAAGGCCGCCATTCTTCGAAGTCATCGGTGGTGACGGTAAGCGTGAGCGGTTCTGCCGGGGCGGGGGACACACTCTTTTGCGTAAGTGTACCGTGTGCCGTGATGTGGGAATGCGGTGTATGGAATTCAGAACTTGCGAGGTGGACAATTACGCCGCGCCCGTCTTCGAGTGTACCGCGCGCGGAGCCGCTTACGGAAAGCTGATGTGGAGATGCAGCCGCCGGTGCTTGCAGGGAAAGATCGAAACCTACTTTTAGTCCTTCCCAATGTCCGGACCACTTTGCACTAATGGCGCCGGCAGCGATTGACGCCGGATGTAATTGGGCGGTGAGGAGGGGCGGTGTGCTCGCGGCATTCAGCGCGCTGTCCAGTCGGACTTGATGGAGTTGCGTGTCCAAACGAAACGTTGGCGGAGACGATCCGAAATTCGCGTCGAAGGCGCCCTGCACCGTGCCTCCCCAAATTGAGACGAAGAGGTTCGAAAGGTTGAGCCGATGGTTCTCCAGTGCGTAGCTGCTTGTCGCGTCCAGGCGAAGGGCAGGGAAGTCGGGTGTGAAGACGATCATTTGGCGAGCCTGGGCGCGGCCTTGCGCCGAGATGGTCCCGCCTTGATAAACAGCCTGTCCTTCAAGCTGCAGATTGCCGGCCCGCAATTCCGGCGCGCCGAGCAGGCGGGCTACCGCCGGGATCTCCGCCGAAGCGTGAAATGAGCCGGAAGCTTCGAGGGAGGGCCGGGGGGAAATCGTAAACGACGCCTCACCTGCCGTCCCCGGCGCCTGCCACGCGAATGATGAGAAGACCATGCTGGTGCGAGAGAGCTCAAACCGGCTGTTTAAAGTCACGGGCGGAGACGACCAACTCGGCGAACGGATCGTAGTGGCGGCAGTTGAGAGCGTGCCGTTATAGCGGCCCTTCGTCATGTGGAGGAGGATTGCCAGGTCTCGCGCACTTACGTCCACCGGTTGCCGTTGGTCGTTCCAGAAGAATGCAGAGTGGGAGATAGTGAGGCGTCCAATGGACAGATCCATCAAATCCGTGAGGTCATGTTGTGGGGAGGCTTCCCGTGGGCGGGGAACGTTAGTGATGCCTTGGAAGTTTGTGCGGAGGTGCACCTGGAGGCCGTCGATGTCCAAATGGCGCAGGTGAAGCCGGCGTCGCAAGAGTTGCGCGGGGCTAACGCCCGCTTCCACGTCGCGCGCTGAAATCAGAGGGGGATCGCCCACGCCTTCCGAGCCATGGACCACCAGTTTCTCGATCCTGATTTGGAAGAGCCAGGGCCTGAAACGGAAGTGGCCGATTTCCACGCGGCCGCCCGCGAGGTTCTCCAGACCGGCGATGACCTTGCGCTCCAGCACATGCTGGAACCACGAGCTACTCATCACGATCAGGGCGGCGAGCGCCAGCACCAACAGGCTTTCCATCAGGACGATCGCGATGCGAGCCGGTTTGGAGACCTTCCAACGCGTATACAACCTGCCTTCGAAGAAGTGTAGCGCGGACCTGTTTTGTAG
>JBKQVI010000525.1:0-8045 GCA_052139985.1 Terriglobia bacterium | reverse complement strand
CTCGCTGCCAGATTCACGATCTCGGCGGAGTCGAGGCGACCAATTCCTACACCCGCCTTTACTTGGCCTTGGGCAATGTACTCCCCTGGTCTTACGTGCCGGCGATCCCGCCGGAGCTGGTCCTTGTACCGTCCTGGTTCTTTCTGAATATTTATTCCATGTCATCCTGGACGCGCGCCATCGTTGTGCCTTTGATGCTCGTTTATGCGCGCAAACCCCATTGGGATTTACCCGCGACGGCCCGAGTGGATGAGCTCTTCAAGGATGCTTCGGGACCCATTCCAGCTTTCAAATGGAATCGCCGGCTGATGAGTTGGCGTAATTTTTTCCTGGTGGCTGACCGGCTTTTTAAATGGTATGAAGATCTGCCTTGGAAACCCCTCCGCCGCCTGGCCCTCCGCAAAGCCAAGGAATGGGTCTTCGAACACCTGGAGCGTTCCGAGGGGCTCGGCGCGATTTACCCCGCCATGGTGAACTCGGTATTTGCCTTGCGTGCGTTGGGGTACACTACCGAGGACCCCGTCACGGCACGCGAGATTGGGCACCTCGCGCAATTTGAAATCGAAGATGACGACACGCTTCGCATGCAACCGTGTGTGTCTCCGGTTTGGGATACGGCGTTGACCATGTTTTCGCTTCAAGAGGCTGGATTGCCGCCGGACCACCCCGCCTTGGTCAAAGCCGCCAGTTGGCTGCTTGATCACCAGGTATTGGGAGGTGGCGATTGGCAAGTGACGAATCCCGAGGTTGATCCCGGGGGATGGGCATTCGAGTTTCGCAATGATTTCTATCCGGACGTGGATGATACGGCCTTCGTCCTCATGGCGCTTCAGCGCGTCACCTATCCGGACCCTGCCCGCCTGGAACAAGCTTTGCGCCGCGGCACGGCCTGGATGCTCAGCATGCAGAACCGCGATGGTGGGTGGGGAGCGTTCGACCGCGACAACGATTCCGCCTTCCTGACCCGTGTCCCCTTTGCCGATCACAATGCCATGATTGACCCATCCACCGGCGATGTGACGGCCCGCGCTTTGGAATACCTGGGCCGGAGCAAGTGGCCCGCTTCCGATCCCAGGATACAGCGTGCCGTGAATTTTCTCCTCAAAGATCAGACCCCCGAGGGCCCCTGGTACGGACGCTGGGGCGTCAATTATCTCTACGGAACAAGCGGGGCGTTGCGAGCGCTGGAAACCGTGGGCCTGCAAGAAAGTGTGGAATGCGAGCGGGCGGTTTCCTGGCTTCGGGCGGTGCAGAATCCGGATGGAGGCTTCGGCGAAACCTGCGGGTCGTACGATGATCCCAAGTTGAAAGCTCGTGGCCACAGCACGGCATCGCAAACTGCGTGGGCACTGATCGGATTGCTCGCGGCCGGGGACATCTCCGAGCCCTCTGTGAAACAGGCACTAGACTATCTATTAGACGAGCAGCGGGAGAACGGGACTTGGGCGGAAACGGCTGTCACCGGGACCGGGTTCCCGCGGGTTTTCTATCTCAAATATGACTTCTACCGGAATGTATTCCCGCTTTACGCCTTGGCGCGGTACCGGAACATGCAGTCCGGAGGACTCGAATTCAAGCCTCTGCGTTTCTCACCAGAAGAGTTTCCCCCGCACAATGGAAACGGCCACAATGGAAATGGGAGGCATTGATGAGGTTTCCGCTAAGCATGACGACCAAGTTGAGCAAGTACATCGCCGGCAAGCGGATGCGGGGTGTGGAGAAGTTTCCCCTGGTCATGATGCTGGAGCCCCTGCATGCGTGCAATCTGACGTGCACGGGTTGCGGGCGCATTCGTGAATATAAAGACACCATCAAGGAACAGATCACGGTGGAGCAGTGCTTGCAGGCGGTGGATGAATGCGGTTCTCCCATCGTCTCCATCTGTGGCGGCGAGCCCATGATCTACCGCCCGCTGGGCCAGTTGGTGACCGAAATTCTGGACCGCGGCAAGCATATTTACCTTTGCACCAACGGCATGTTTACTAAGAAACGTTTGAAAGAGTTCAAGCCCACCTCTCATTTCTTCTTTAATGTGCACTTGGACGGCATGGAGGCAACGCACGATCTTTGCGTTGAGCGCAAAGGAGTGTTCCGGCAGGTCATCGACGGCATTCGGGCTGCTAAAGACGCAGGGTTCATGGTTTGCACCAACACGACGATTTACAAGCAAACCGACCTGAAGGAAATCGCTGAACTTTTCGAGTATTTGCAAGGACTGGGAGTGGATGGCCACACCATCGCTCCCAGCTACTCATACGCAGCGGTGCAAAACAAAGAGATCTTCATGTCCCGCCAGGAGATTCACGAAAAGTCCCGCGAGGCGACAGCGCTCCTTGGAAAATACGCTCTGATGACCTCTCCGATTTACCTGGACTACCTGAAGGGCGAGCGCGAGGACATGCAGTGCACCGCCTGGGGAAATCCCACGTACAATCCGCGGGGCTGGAAGTCACCCTGCTATTTGATCACCGACGGTCATCGCGCCACCTTCCAGGATTTCATGGAAAAAACCAATTGGGACAAGTATGGCCGCGGGCGTGACCCCCGCTGCGCGGACTGCATGGTGCATGTGGGGTATGAGCCCTCCGCAGTGCTGGGTGCAAATCGGAAACTCCGCGATACTTGGCGCCTGCTCAAGTGGCAACTTTCCGGCGGAAACCAAAGTCGCCGTCCCACGAATGGCGATGAGGCGGGGAAATGCTCTCCCTTATTACCGGCGCAAACGGATTCATCGGAAGCCACGTAACACGCTTCTTAATCGGGCAGGGTGAACAGGTTCGCGTGCTGGTTCGCCCGCAAAGTGACCTGCGTTTGCTGCAGGGCCTTCCGGTTGAGTTTGCCTACGCGGATTTGCGAGATGCTGCTACCCTGGCTGCCCCTCTGCAGGGTGTGCAGCGCGTTTACCACGTTGCTGGTGACTACCGGCTTTGGGCCAGGAATCCCCAGGATATCTACGAGAGTAACGTCACGGGCACGCGGAACTTGCTTGCGGCGGCTTGCCAGGCCGGAATTGATCGCTTCATTTATACCAGCAGCGTGGGAACGATTGTCCCTCCCCGCCCACGGACCTTGCCTAACGAAGAAACCCATTTGCAGTTGAGCGACATGATCGGCCACTACAAGCGCTCGAAATTCCTGGCCGAGCAGGAGGCTGTGGAAGCCGCGCGGCAAAGCCAACCCGTGATCATCGTTAACCCCACAACCCCCGTAGGCCCAGGAGATTGGAAACCCACGCCCACGGGCCGCATCATTTTGGATTTTCTGAATGGCAATATGCCGGCCTACGTTGACACCGGATTGAACTTTGTTGCCGTCGAGGACGTGGCGAAGGGACATTGGTTGGCTGCCGGCAGCGGGAAGGTGGGAACGCGCTACATTTTGGGCGACCGCAATCTGACGCTGAAACAGTTACTCGAGGTTCTTTCCGCTCTCAGCGGCCGCCCCATTCCCCGCGTGCGTTTGCCCCACGCTGTGCCCTATCTGGCCGCAGTGGCTGACTCACTGGTCTCAAGCCTCCTGCGGCGGGAACCGCACATTCCACTGGAAGGTGTGCGCATGGCCCGGCATAAGATGTTTGTGGATTGCTCAAAGGCCACACGCGAATTGGGGTTTCAGCCAACTCCTCTCGAAGCCGCCCTGGAACGCGCCATTCGCTGGTACGTTGATAATGGTTACGTCAAGGCGCCGCGGCGCGAAGCCATCCTTTACCCACCCGACGGGCCGGCTCGCGCCGCTTAGCGCTGCGATTTGACAATATAGTTATGTACAATATTATCTTGTGGCATACTATAAGGCGGCATATCAGTGAGCGAGTTCGAGACAACTTTACTGAGTGCAAAATACAAGGCGCTCCTTCCCGAGGCTGCTAGGACGGGAGCCGATGAGACGGCACTCGCTGGCTGCTTCACATTGCTAAGCGTAGCTGATGCTGTCTTCAGCGCTTGCCACGAGCGTCTTGCTCAGTATCAGTTGTCCGAAGGTCGCTTTGCGGTCCTGCTGCTGCTGCGTCAGAGTTCATCAAATCTCACTCCCTCTGAACTGGCCGACCAGGCCGGTGTTACGCGCGCCACGATGACAGGATTGCTCGATGGGCTTGTGAGAGATGGCTTCGTGAACAGAGAGGAGGTTGAAGGCGATAGGCGTAGCTTTGCCGTCTCCCTTACGCCCAAAGGACAGAAGGTAATAGGGAAAGTTATCCCTTTGCAATTGCAATGGCTGGAATCCCTCTTTGCGAACCTAACGATAGCGGCTAGGAAGAACCTTCTTGAGAGTTTACAGATGATAGGCAGAAAGGTACGACATGAACAGCAATAAGTCGTTAGAACCCAATGAGAGACGAAGCGCGATTGTGCTCATTGAGTTCCAACGTGAGTGGCTAGACCCCGCTGAGGGCAGGCTGGAGCGCTTGATGCAGGACCAAAATCAGTTAGCCGAATCGCAACGTTTTGCAAGTCAGGCTCTGGAAACTGCGCGGACAGCACGCATGCATATAATTCACGTTCCTTGCTCATTTGAGCCTGGCTATCCGGAACTCGGTGGGGGGCAGCACTTCCACTTAGGGTTGTTTGCGGCCATCCCGAAGGCCGGAACTTGGACTGGCAAAGGCCACGCCTTCGCCAAGGGTTTTGAGCCTCGGCCTGGGGAGTTTGTGGTAAGCGGTCGCATTGGAGCCAGTGCGTTCTCCCACTCCAATCTCGATGCCTATCTGCGTAACAACGGAATCACCAGCCTATTTCTGGCCGGCTACGCTTTGCACGTTTGCGTCGAATCCACGCTGCGTGCGGCGCATGATCTCGGCTATGAAGCGACTGTTCTGCAGGACGCGTGCGCGGCGTTTAATCAGGCGCAGCGGCAGCACGTTCTGGAAGAAGTAGTTCAGCATTTTGGCGCGCGGATGACTGTCAGCGCTTTCCGCGCGGCCCTGGTGGCCAGAACGGAATCTGACGCCATATCACGCTGACGCTTTCCATATAGGAAGCAAACCTGTCAGAACGACAGAAAGGTGCAATATGAAAAACAACGAACAGTATCAGCGGGGACTCGACAAATTGGCCGAGATCGATGGTCAGCAAGGGCAGAAGGTGATAGACAGCCTAGGAGCCTGTCGGAGATAGATTTCACTGCACGTAGAATCAACAACTTAGCGAGATTCGACCGTCTGTAAGTTATTGATTCTTCGTCGAGGAAACGTTATTTCCGACACGCTCCTAGCTGACATTGCCCCCGATTTTGCGCAATACCTGATTGAATTTCCTTTTGGCGACATCTACAGCCGCCCAGGACTAGACCTGCGTACACGGGAGTTGACAACCGTCTCAGCACTGACCGCCTTGGGCAATGCCGCACCTCAACTGAAGGTCCATCTTCATGCTGCTCTCAATGTGGGGTGCAGCCGTCAAGAAATTGTCGAAACAATTATGCAGATGGCTGCGTATGCGGGATTTCCTGCGGCTTTGAATGGATTATTTGTGGCTAGGGAAGTCTTTGGAGAGCGGAATAGTCCAATACAGCCGACTCAAGGCAACGATTGATGTTGGAGGGAACAAAATGCCAGAAGTGCGGGTTGCAAAGCATATCTCCGGAGCGTCACTCGTCTTGGAAGGTAAGGTGGCCCTAGTAACAGGGGCCACCGGCGGTATTGGCCGAGCCTGCGCGATCATGCTTGGACAGCAAGGTGCCAGCGTAGTTGTCAGTGGCCGTAGGGAAAGGGAGGGCCAGGAGACAGCAGCGCTCATTCGCGCTCAGGAGGCCGAGGCTGCTTTTGTATCAGCCGACATTGCCTCCGAGGTTGAGGTTGAACGTACGGTCACAAAGACAGTGGAGCGGTTTGGCCGGATTGATATCGCAGTGAATAATGCTGCGGCCGAAGGACCGGTGGCGCTGCTGGCCGAGCAACGCCGGGAAGATGTCGAACACCTGCTCGATGTCAATATCAAGGGCACATGGCTCTGCTTGAAATATGAGTTGGAAGCCATGCTGCGTCTTCGTGGAGGCTCGATTGTCAACATTGTCTCCATCCATGGACTTGGTGCGGTCGTGCCGGGGTTCTCAATTTATACCGCATCAAAGCACGCAATCGTAGGCTTAACAAAGGCAGCCGCGTTCGACTACGCTCAGTCCGGTATTCGCATTAATGCGGTTGCACCGGGGCCAACGCGGACGGAGATGCTGGAACGAGCAGGAGACGGCAATGTTGAATCGTTTGCGGAAATGCTGCCTGCCAAGCGGCTGGGCAGGCCCGAGGAAATAGCGGAAGCTGTTGTATGGTTAGCTTCCGCAGCGTCGTCCTTTGTGAATGGGCATGTGCGAGCCGTCGACGGTGGCTATCTCGCGCAATAAAAAAGATAGAACCGGACAGCAGGGGAGCCCCCGGGGTGCGAAGCAAAAGGCTGGTTACCTGATCGGGTAACTCCCCAACCGCACAGACACGAGGGATGAGCGGTCCTAAGCGCAACGACCAAATGATATGCCGAAACCAGATGTCAGAAGGCCATGGAATACGACATTTGTGCTAAAGCGATGAAAGAAGCGTGAATCCTGCCGCGTTACTGTAAATGCGTCGTCAGGAGGTCCCTCAATGGTACTGACTGTTCTTGCTGAGGCGTATATTCCCGCTGTTTCTCAAATGGTATCTGCTGGGGAAGACTGGAGCGCAACGCCTTTGCCAAGCGGGCGAATTCCCCTTTTCGAGGATCTCCTTCTCTCGCGGCCAATTGCCAATCCCTCTGTGCGCCACCTGGGCCAAGCCGTAACAAACGCAAGCCGTGCGTGCGCATGTACGGCTCGATCAACCAGCGGGCAAAAGGCGCAACTCCCAACCCCGCACTCACCATTTCGATGATGGCCTCCGTGAGCGGTACATGCTGAATTGACTTGGGTTCAACTCTTGCGGGAGTCAGGAAGTCATCCACCACAGCGTTACGGACTCACCGCCTGAACTGACCACTGTAGCTACACCCTGAATTGAGCTGTTCGCAGGGTCTTGACTCTTGTCGACGGATTGCTGGGCAAGTGCTGGGAATCCCAAGGCGATGAGTACCAAGAGGAGTAACAGACGAGGCCGCAGCCAAATAACCTCCGAGCGACTCTGGGAAGTAAACTTCCACGGCGCGCAGTTCCTTATGGAAGTGTTCAGGGTTTGAGTCGTCTCGGTCATCTTTGCCGCCAGCTCCCTAGAGGCGATAGATTTTCCCCTGGCGGAACCGGCCTAGGGCGTTTCGCGTGTCAACAATGAGGGGCGCATCCCGCACAATCGCCGGGTAATCGAAACTACCGTGGTCGGTAACAATCACCACACAATCCTTCTCACCAAGCGACGAAAGCGACTCTGACTTGAGATCGAGACCGGGCCCAGAGAGTCGAGGAACGAAAGGGTCCGAATAAGAGATCTGTGCCTTCCTCTCAGCGAGCAGATGCATGATGTCGAGAGCGGGCGATTCACCTATATCCACCACATCGCGCTTGTAAGCCACACCGAGGATGTGCACGCGCGCGCCGCGTAGCGGTTTGCCATAGTCGTTCAGAGCATCGGCGACGCGGTTCACGACGTGACTGGGCATGTGACTATTAATCTGCCGAGCAACTTCTATGAGGCGAGGCTCAAAGCCGTTCACCCGCGCCTTCCAGGTGAGGTAAACGGGACCGACGGGAATCCAGTGCCCTCCCAAACCCGGACCGGGATAGAACGGCATAAACCCGAAGGGTTTGCTGCTGGCCGCCTCAATGACTTCCCAGATATCGACGCTACACTCGTGACAGAGCAACGCCATTTCATTCGCGAGTGCGATGTTGACGTTGCGGAAGGTGTTCTCGAGCAACTTCACCATTTCGGCCGTTCGTGCCGAGGCAACCTTGACCACGCGCTTCACGCACTGGCCGTAAAGGGCGCTCGCGGCCAGGTTGCATCGCGGTGTGATCCCTCCCACTATTTTCGGTATGTCCCGGGTCTGGAATGCGGTATTGCCAGGATCCACCCTTTCCGGCGAAAAGGCCAGAAAGAAGTCTTCGCCGACCCGAAGAGATCGGCGTTCCAGCTTTGAGAGCAC
>JBKQVI010000524.1:0-7170 GCA_052139985.1 Terriglobia bacterium | reverse complement strand
GCGGAAAGCCGCCGCTTATGGGTAATCTCGGAAAGCGGATTGGTTTGATCCATGAATTGCGAAAGCTGCGAAGACCCGAAGACTTCGCGAATGGCCGCCATAACTGGCTTGGCGTTGATGAGATCGTGCGGCATGGCGGTGGACATTTCCTGGTAAACAGACATCTTCTCTTTGATCGCCCGCTCCATGCGTACCAAGCCGAGGCGGAACTGATTCTCAATCAATTCGCCAACGGCACGGACCCGACGATTGCCCAGGTGATCGATGTCATCCACAGCGTAAATGCCGCCAGGATTCTTCTTCAAGGTCAGTAGATAGCGGATGGCTGCGTAAAAATCTTCGGGCTCCAGCGTCCGTTTATCAAGCGGCAGTTGCACAGGGGAGAGCTCGGAATGGTCCGTGGCCAGCGTACCTTCGCAGGCGCGAACAACCTCGGAACAGATATTCCCTTCCCGCTTGCCCACAAACATCTTTTCGTCATCCACAACGACATAAAAATTGGCAGGCGGGAAATTCCGGGCTTCCAGAACCTCAAACTCCTGGGCCTTGTCGCCCAGGCGAGTCTTAAGCTTGGAGTAGTAGCCCAGCTTGATATTGAACTTCAGCCGCCCCACACGGGAGAAATCGTACTTGCGCGGATCGAAGAACATACCGTTAAACAGCGAGGTAGCGGTGTCCAGCGTCGGGGGGTCGCCAGGGCGCATCTTGCGATACATCTCAATCAGCGCTTCCTGAGGGGTCTTCAGTGTATCGCGCTTTAAGGTCTGGCTCGTGACCGAGCCCGTATCGTCCCGCTCCGGGAAGAACACCTGCAGCTCCGGAATCCCGGAATCCAGAATGGTGTTCAGCACGGTGGAGGTGATCTCGTTATTGGCTTCGAGCAGCACCTCTCCCGTCGAGGGATCGACGATATCGGTGGCGGTGAAAACCCCTTCCAAATCGTGGGAAGCTACTTCTACCTGAGTGATCTTGGCCTTCTGGATTTCCTTGTAGGCCGCCGCTGAAATCTTTCGTCCGGCTGGTACGAGAGCTTCATGCGTGCGGGGATGATCGATACTCTTCGAGATCCGATTGTTGATCAATCCCTCGGAAACCTCCCAAAACAGCTTGCGGTCATTGAGAGTTACTTTTTCGATCTTATAGAATGCCTTGATGATCTCGGCATCGTTCTTCAATCCCAGCGCCCGCAGGAAAATGGTAGCGAGGAATTTGCGCTTGCGGTCAATCCGCACATAAAGAAGATTCTTGGTGTCGTATTCGAATTCCACCCATGAGCCGCGATAGGGAATGATCTTTCCGAGAAAGTAAGTCTTCTGAGAGTTCGCCTCGAAGAAGACTCCTGGCGAACGGTGCAATTGGCTGACGATAACTCGTTCAGTGCCGTTGATAATAAACGTGCCGTTCTCCGTCATCAGCGGAATCTCACCAAAGTAAACTTCCTGCTCTTTGATGTCGCGGATGCTCTTGTGTCCGGTGTCGCTGTCCTTGTCGTAGAGGGTAAGCCGGATCGTAACTTTGAGGGGCGCCGCGAAGGTCATGCCGCGCTCCTGGCATTCGGTCACATCGTATTTCAACTGGAGCGCTACGGGGTCACCACACTTGTTACAGAACGTAACCACATTCTTATTGAATGTGCCGCACTTGGTGCAGAGGACCTCACCCACTTTAAAGGGATCGGTAATGACCGTGTGCCCGCAGTTCTTACAGGTGCTGCGCAAGTGGTGCAATCCCTTTAAGCTTCCGCATTTGCACTCCCAATTGCCGATGGAGTAGTCCACGAAATCCAACTGGGCGATGCCACGGAAATCGGTGATGGGAAAGACGGAATTAAAAACGGCTTGCAGGCCTACATCCTCACGCTCCGAGGGCAGAAGGTTCATCTGGAGGAAGCGTTCGTAAGAGCGCCGCTGGACCTCGATAAGATTCGGGATTTTAATGACCGTCGGTATTTTGGAGAAATTAATACGCTGACGCACAGCGCCGTTCCCGCCGTTAGGCATTCCTTTTGCTCCTTGCGTGAAATTTCAAACGTCGTTCGGACAATGGTGACACAGATCCCTTAATCAATTGGATGCACACCTAGCCTGTGAGGATGCAATTGAATCTCCCCGATGGCCCAGCAGTCCATGGGTTCATCCGTGCCACTTCGGGCAGTGACAAGTGGGTAGTGACAAGCCAAAGCCCGCAATCAGGGCTTTGCACGCTGCTGGTCACTAGGAGATGTTCACCCGTCACTATCTGAGTGAGGGCCTTGCCACCAGGTAACCTCCCCAGGGAAGTATCGGCTAATTGCCGTCTTCCCTAGGACCTGGCGGGAGGACGGTTACTTCACTTCGACGGTAGCGCCAGCTTCGGTGAACTTTTTCTTGATGGTCTCCGCTTCTTCCTTGGAGACTCCCTCTTTGATCGGCTTGGGAGCGCCATCAACCAAGTCCTTGGCTTCTTTCAATCCAAGGCTGGTGACTTCGCGGACGGCCTTGATGACATTGATCTTGTTGGCTCCCACGGCAGTCAGAACCACCGCGAACTCCGTCTGCTCCTCAACTGGAGCAGCGGCTGCCGCTGCCGCGCCCGCCCCCGCAACTGCCACGGGAGCTGCCGCTGCCGCCGACACGCCCAACACTTCCTCAAGCCGCTTGACGAGTTCCGCAGCTTCGAGCAGGGTCAACCCTTTTACTTCTTCAACGATTTTCTCTACCCGTTCCGACATGCTAGATTCTCCTCTTCTTAAGAACAGTCAATGTTGTCCAGTAACAGGTGGCAAGCAAGCAAAAGACGAGAGTCAGAATTCATAAACCGCGCCCAGTTTCGATTTTCGCCCTTGGCCTGCTTTTCACTCGTCACTTCTCACTTGTCACTTCCTGGAACTTCTTTTCTTTCACAGCCTGTTGAATAACGTAGGCGAGGTTGCGAGCCACGCCCGACAATGTGGATGCCACCCGTTGCGCCGGTGAATTGAACAAAAACAGAACTTTCGCGAGCACCTGCTCCTTGGGAGGCAGAGTCGCAATGGCGGTTAAGTCGGCGAGGGAAACAACCCTTCCCTCTACCACCCCGCACTTGAAGGTCAAGATGGGGTTTTCCTTGGCGTATTCCGTTAGCGCTTTCGCCAGCGCCACGGGGTCGGTTTCGGTCAGGGCCACGGAGGTCGTTCCCGCCAGCTTCTGTGCAATCGGCTCGACCGGAGTCCCCTTGGCCGCGCGCTCGATCAAGCTATTCTTCACCACTTTGTATCGTGCGCCTGTCCCGGCCACTTTCCTGCGCAGTTGAAAATCCTGGGCAACCGTGATGCCTTGGAACCCCGAAAGGATGATCCCCCGCGCTCTTCCCAGCTCCTCGTGGAGCGTTTCTGCACTCTTCTTCTTTTCGTCCCGGTCCATACTCACTCCCCGTTCAATTTTGGATTTTTGATTAGGGACCACAACTCCCCGCACGTGCTAGTGCAGTCCAAAATCGCAAATCCAAAATCCAAAATTATGCGGCCTCGACGGAATCCAGACTAATCGCCAACCCTGGCCCCATGGTGGACGAAATCACGATGCTCCTGACGAACTTTCCCTTGGCAGAGGCAGGCTTGGCTTTAATGACGCTGGAGATCAACGCCCCGGCGTTTTCCGCCAGTTTTTCGGCCTCAAAAGAGACTTTGCCCACCGGACAGTGGATAATTCCAGTCTTGTCCACGCGGAATTCCACCTTACCGGCCTTGACTTCCCTAACAGCCTTCGCAACGTCCACCGTCACCGTTCCTGTTTTGGGGTTGGGCATCAGCCCGCGCGGGCCCAGTACCTTACCTAATCGCCCAACAGACTTCATCATGTCGGGCGTAGCCACAACAGCATCAAAATCAATCCACCCGCCTTGGATTCTTTGGACGATGTCGTCACCACCGGATTCATCCGCGCCTGCTTCGCGCCCTTCGCGCACTTTATCGCCGGATGCAATCACAATGACGCGCTTGGACTTTCCCAGCCCGTGTGGCAGAACGACCGTTCCGCGCACCATCTGGTCGGCGTGCTTGGGATCAACGCCCAAACGCATCGCAACCTCAACGGTCTCATCGAATTTCGCAAATGCCGCCTTCTTGACGATCGGCATAGCATCCGCCAGCGTGTAAGCTGGTTTTTCAACCAGCTTGGCGGACGCCTGATACTTTTTTCCTTCTTTAGCCATTCCAGCAACTCCCCTTCGAAATTCCAAAATCGAAATCCGAAACTCGGTCTCCCGCACTGCGATTGCTTATCTTACTAACGACAGCCTTATGCCCCCGTTTCGAAAATCACATCCGAAACAGGGCTTCTTGCGCGGCGATATTCGAGTTCCGCCGTTCAGCCTGCCGTTACGCAGTGACGTCTATTCCGATGCTGCGCGCCGTACCCTTGATGGTGGCAACCGCTGCCGCCAAGTCCCGTGCGTTCAGGTCCGGCAACTTCAGCTTAGCGATTTCTTCCACCTGCTTCTCGGTAACTTTTCCAACTTTGCTGCGGTTGGGCTCCCCCGACCCCTTGGCAATTCCCGCCGCGCGCTTCAAAAGTATCGAAGCAGGTGGCGTTTTGGTGACAAAGGTGAAACTGCGGTCGTGATAAACGGTGATGACTACAGGAATGATCAAGCCTTCCTGATCCTTTGCCGAAGTCTTCGCATTGAACGACTTGCAGAAGTCCATGATGTTCACGCCGTGCTGGCCTAAGGCCGGCCCCACGGGCGGCGCGGGAGTGGCTTTCCCCGCCGGTATCTGGAGCTTCACCATAGCTGTAACTCGTTTTGCCATAATCTCTTCTCCGAAGAAAACCGTAAATAGAAAACTCGAAACTGGATTCGCCAGCGGGGCTCGGATCGCCGAGTTTCCGGTTTCTAATTTCTAGTTTCCGTTTTTAGATCTTCTCCACCTGATAGAAATCCAGTTCCACAGGTGTCGCACGCCCAAAGATGGTCACCATAACTCGCAAAGTGGAGCGGTCTTCGTTGATCTCGTCTACCATCCCGTTGAAGTCCTTGAAAGGGCCGTCAGTGATCTTGACGTTCTCCCCCCGGTCAAACTTGAGTTTCGGTTTGGGATGCTCGGCCGCCACCTCAACGCGATGGACAATCCGGTCAACTTCCTCGGCGGTGAGCGGACTGGGCCGCTGTCCGGAGCCCACGAACCCCGTGACGCGCGGGGTGGAGCGCACCATGTGCCACGTGTTGTCGTTCATCTCCATCTCTACCAGCACATAACCCGGATAGAAGAGCTTGGGAGTGACCACTTTCTTCCCCTGACGCATCTCGATGACGTCTTCCGTGGGGACCATGATCTCTCCGAACTGCTCCGCGAGACCCTCGGCGTCGATCCGGCTCTTCAAGGTCTCGGCAACCTTCTTCTCAAACCCGGAATAGGTATGGAGGATATACCAGCTCTTAGCCATGCTCGTCTTTCCAATCGTGAGTTCCTGTTCGGTCAAACTTTCACCCGCCTCAGAGAATTTCTGTCTCAGCCCCGGTGCATGAAATATTTCAGAGCGCGTGAGACTGCGTATTGAAACGCCTGGTCGCAAAACCAAAAATAGATGCCGAAAAGAAATGTCGTCAGGATCACCATCACCGTGGTGCCGTAAATTTCCTGCTTGCCGGGCCAAGTCACGCGCTTGGTCTCGATTCTTACTTCCGAAGCATATTGCCGGAATTGCTGCCAGATTCCCTTAGCATGGTCCAAGGGGACCTGCAGCGCATTGTTTTCTGTTTTAACTTCATTACCCATTTCGCTCTCGATCCAGCCGAGCGGCTCATCGCTCGCCCAATAGAATCCCCGCTTCCGAAAATCTGGCAGGGGCGGAGGGACTTGAACCCCCATGACCGGTTTTGGAGACCGGCAGATTAGCCGTTAATCTGACGCCCCTTGAGACCCGGTAGGCACTAGGCAGTAAACAGCCAAAACGACAAACAAAATGGATTACCGTTTTCTGCCATCCGCATTCTGCCTTCTGCCTACTTTACTTCTTTGTGGACCGTATGGTGCCGGCACGCGCGGCAGAACTTTTTCAGTTCCAACCGGTCCTGATTCTTCTTCTTGTTCTTCGTCGAAGTATAGTTGCGGTTCTTGCAGTCACCGCATTGCAAAGTAATAATTTCGCGCATCGCTCTCCATGTCGTAGGGCCGAGCGCCGTTCGGCCGTGCCGCTGAATGCCTTACTTAATGATTTCCGCCACGGTGCCGGCGCCGACCGTGTGGCCGCCCTCGCGAATCGCGAAGCGCAGCCCTTTCTCCATGGCGATCGGCGTGATCAGTTCGATCTCCAAACTGACATTGTCTCCCGGCATCACCATTTCCGTCCCCGCCGGCAGCGTCGCTACCCCCGTCACGTCCGTCGTCCGAAAGTAGAACTGCGGCCGGTACCCATTGAAGAACGGCGTGTGCCGTCCCCCTTCTTCCTTGCTCAAAATATACACCGACGAGGTAAACTTCGTGTGCGGCGTGATCGATCCCGGCTTCGCCAGCACCATCCCCCGCTCTACGTCGTCCTTTTCCGTCCCCCGCAGCAGCACCCCGATGTTGTCTCCCGCCTGCCCTTCGTCCAACAACTTCTTGAACATCTCCACGCCCGTCACCACCCGCTTGAACGGCTCCGGCCGCAATCCCACAATCTCGATCTCTTCCTGCACCTTCACCTTGCCCCGCTCCACTCGCCCCGTCACCACCGTCCCCCGTCCCGAGATCGAGAAGATATCTTCCACCGGCATCAGAAACGGCTTGTCAATCTGCCGCTCCGGCATCGGTATGTAGCTGTCCACCGCGTCCATCAGCTCGTGGATCGACTTCTCCCACTTTACGTCGCCTTCCAAAGCCTTCAGCGCCGAGCCCCGAACGATCGGTATCTTGTCCCCGGGAAACTGATACTTCGACAGCAACTCCCGCACTTCCATTTCCACCAAGTCCAGCAACTCCGGGTCATCCACCGCGTCGCACTTGTTCATGTACACCACAATGTACGGCACGTTCACCTGCCGCGCCAGCAGCACGTGCTCGCGCGTCTGCGGCATCGGCCCGTCCGTCGCCGCCACCACCAGAATCGCTCCGTCCATCTGCGCCGCGCCCGTGATCATGTTCTTGATGTAATCGGCGTGTCCCGGGCAATCCACGTGCGCGTAATGCCGGTTCTTGGTCTCGTACTCGACGTGCGCGATCGCGATCGTGAT
>JBKQVI010000523.1:0-4411 GCA_052139985.1 Terriglobia bacterium | reverse complement strand
GTGGCCCGGCCGGTGCATATGCTTCGGCGTTTGGCAGGTGGGTCGCTCTCGACAGCGCAGGCGCGGGTGATCGATCCGGAGCGCAAAACTGAATTGCCGAGCGTTTGGGCCGGCGATCGGATCTTCTTTAATGCTCGCGTGGCCCGACCGAGCCAGCAGCGGTTCTTCGTGTATTTCTCGCCGTCGGGCGGAACGCAGGCAGCCACGGAAGCCGCCTATCTTCGATTCTTGAAGGGTCCGGCGAACTTGGCGTCGCAGTCTGCCGGGGCCGCTCCTCCTCGGATTGCGGTGGCTCCCAACGCGAAATACGTGTACGCGGCGTGGTTGCGTACGGAGGGCTTGGTCGAGGACGGTTTCCCAACTCAAAGCGGTACGTGGGACCTGCGTGGCAAATTCTTCGCAGCGGACGGCAAACCTACGAAAAACCTGAAGACCTTTGAGGCGCTCCGCAGTATCACCGGCAACACACCGTGGACCCTACACGCTAGCATGGTCGAGACTCCGCCGGACTGCGCGAGCTTCGAAATATCGCTCCCGACCGACAATCATGCGACGCAAGACCGCATCGTCCTGGCGAAGGTCACTGAAGGAATGGTGACGGAAACCCGCGCCGCAGAGTCGGAAGCCTCCCGAGCATCCGTGGCCATCTGGTCCGTGAATCCGATGGTGAAAGTGTTTCCGGATGATCCCCCATCGCCCGGCGGGACCGTAGCGATCTCACTGGCCCGCAATGAATGGGAGCCTGCGCAACTGGCGCTGCGAAGCCAGAGCGCGCTGAAAAACGTGCACGTAACATTCGATTCCGTGCGCAACGCCTCGGGAGCTGAACTTCCCGTGCACGCGTACAAAGTCGTAAGTGTGCCGGTGGATCGGCCGACCGCTTACTACCAGACTTTCGTTCCAGCATGGTGCCGAAAGGTGCCGAAGGGACCAGGGGCCAGCGATGGTTGGGCGGGGGAATGGCCAGATGCTTTGCCCCCGCTAAAACCCTTCGATCTACCCCAGGGCCGCACCCAACCGATGTGGTTTGAAATCTACGCTCCGCCGGACGCTGCCGCGGGCGACTATCGCGGCACCATCCGCATCGAGGCAGAGGGCATGGCGGCGCAAGAAATCCCCTTTAAGGCCACGGTGTGGGACTTTGCATTGCCGCACACTCATCACCTGAGGGCAGTGTACGACTTACGTTCCGGTCCCGGTTGGGACGTGACCGAGGGCAACAAACCCGAGGTTCTGCGCAAGTGGTACAAGGTGTACGCCGAGCACCGTATGTGTCCTGATACCGTTCATCCTGAGCCCAAGTTCACATTTGAGAAGGGCCAAGTCCACATGGACGCGACAGTGTTTGACGAGATGGCGCACGTCTATTTCGACGAGCTGGGCATGAACCACGCCTATACGCCGCAACTGTTTTACGCTTTTGGGTGGGCGACTCCGATTCCCCCCATCTTCGGGTTCAACGCCCATACTCCGGAGTATGACAAGGCGCTGCAGGACGCATACCGCACCTACATTGATCACGTGACAACGTTTGGTTGGCGCGACAAGATCCTATATTACGTTTCCGACGAACCTTTCTTGGACGATGATCGAGTTGTCGGCGACCTGCGATACGAGATTCAGCTAGCGAAAGGTGTGGCGCCTGACGTCCCCATCTATTCGAGCACTTGGCGCCATTCGGATAAACTCGACGGATACCTTTCGATGTGGGGAATTGGGCAATACGGTGTGTTTCCTACGGCCAAATTGGCGGAACGCCTGAAGGCCGGCGATAAGGCCCGCTACACCGTGGATGGCCAGCAGGCGCTCGACACGCCTTACCTGGCCACCGAGCGGCTGCTTCCCATCTATTCGTACAAATATGGCACGGACGGATTCGAATTCTGGGGCGGTTCCTGGTGGACTTTGAATCCTTGGAAGCGCGGCTGGCATACCTACATCCCTCAAACCGACAATGGAAAGGACTACTACTTTATCCGCTATCCTGACGGCGATGGCTACCTGTTCTACCCTGGGGCCGACGTGGGTGTGGACGAACCGGTGGCCAGTCTGCGCGCCAAAGCGGTGCGGGAGGGCGCCGAGGATTACGAATACTATCTGCTTCTGGATGAAGCGATCCGCGCTGCCCGAAAGCGGGGGGTAGATGTCACGGCTGGCGAGTCGGCTCTCAATGCCGTTCGCGACCTCGTCAGTATTCCTAATTCCGGTGGACTTCGTTCCACTGAAATCATGCCGGATCCGGACGCCATCTATCGAGTCCGGCAGAAGGTAGCTGAGCAAATTCTGAACCTGCGCAAGCCGTAAGTGAAGATGAGATTGCAGGCTCGGTTGATGGCAAGGATCATTCCGTGCCTGCATGTCTTTAACCCGCTGCAACCTGCTTCCTATTTTGCGATGCCCTCGGCTATTTGAAGGGATAAACTAGATTTTCGCGGATTTAGGGACTGCGCAGGAAAATCGATGCGTCACGCAAAAAGCGTGATTATTGAACCCGAACAGAGACTGGCCTCGGTCTTTTTGATTCGGGATTCTTCTGTGATCACATGGCAGCGCTTGTCGGCAATCAAGCTGACGCGACTCTTCATTCTTCTCCTTGTCGGCTTGGTTTCACCTGCCGTCCCGGCATGGACCGCCGACCAGATTTTTCTTACCGCGGAAAAGCTCTATCGTGCAAAAGAGTTCTCCCAGGCCGAGCAATACTATGTACGGGTTGATTCGAATGATTCGAATTACCCGACCGCCCAGCTCCGCCTCGGGACGATTTATTACCTCACGGAACGGCCCGAACAAGCGGAGAAATGCCTCGCAACCTATCTCAGTTTTAAAAAGTCTTCCGAAGCCTATTGCCTTTTAGCCGGGGCACTGTTTAATCGGAGGAAGTTCGATCAGGCGACGAATGCCGCTCAGCAAGCGCTTCAACTTAATCCTAAATTTCCGCGCGCCTATGCCGTTTTGGGAATGATCCATACTGCCGAGAAGGACTTTGCCCAGGCCGAAGCAAATTATCGCGAGGCGCTGAAGCTGAACGACAACGATTCGGATACCTGGTTCATGCTGGGGCGTGCGATGTTCTTACGTGACGATTTCCCTGAGGCCGCCAGCGCTTTCGAACGAGCACTGAGAATCAACCCGGAAAGCGTCAGGAGTTATGAGAACCTGGCGCGAACGAAAGATATTCTAGGTGATCTGCAGGGCGCGGAGGAGACTTACAGAGAAGGACTGCGCGCCAACCATACGCTTAACCTGTCCGATCCGCACATCTATGTTCAATACGGGGAATTCCTGCTGGCGCTCAATCGGCTGGCTGACAGCCAAAGCGTCGTGGAAGAAGGTTTGCAAACTGCTCCTCGCAATGCCGAACTCCACTACGAACTCAGCAAAGTCCACTTTCGCAGGGAGCACCTCAAGCAGGCGGCACAGGAGGGCGAAACCGCACTCAGCCTGGGTGGACCTGACTACAAAGTGGACTTCCTCCTGGCGCAGATTTACACGGCAATGGGAAATACCCAGGAAGCATCAAAACACGCCTCTGGCGCCGCCCGGGAAGCACCCACCTCCGACCGTTAGTTCACGCCTTTAGCGACTGGGCGCGGCTGCGGCGAAGGCTTACCGTTCAGGCTCCACCACCTTCAGGATTTGATCGGCCCTGACGTCGCTGAGCTGTTGCCGCATGCCGCTCGGCCAATCGATGGTAAGCCGTTTGACCACGCTATCCTTGCCCAGCCCGAAGTGTACGCGAGGATCGCTGGCGCTGGCATAGCCCACGCTGGTGGTGACATGGTTGTATTGGATTCCGCTGGCTGACTCCAAACGGATTTTCGCCCCGATTCCGTCGCGATTGCTTTTCGTTCCCGCGGTTTTTATTTCCAGCCAGTGGTTTCCGTTTTCGGTCACATTGCGAAAAATCTCGGCGGGCCCATTTAGCACCGAGTCAACCAAGGCGATTCTTCCGTCGTTGAAGAGGTCGCCGAAGGCCGCTCCACGGTGCACGGTGGGAAGTTGGAAGTCGGGGCCGGCGGTGGCCGACACATCGGCAAACCTGCCACCCAGGTTCTCGAATATGGCATTGGGCTGCCTGTACGGAACGTTCATCTCGTTTTCGACGTTGTCGTTGACGTGCGAGTTGACGGAAACCAGGTCCTTCCACCCGTCATTGTTCATGTCATAGATTCCGTTGCTCCAGCCGCCCATCAAGAGGCTCAGCCGGCGGAGCAGCGTCAGGGGGGAGTGATCCTCGAAAAACCTTCCGCCCTCATTGTGGAAATACGAAAACGCTTCGTTGGAGAGTGCCGTTACAAACAGGTCGGGCCATCCGTCGTTATCGATGTCGCGAAAGTCCGCACCCATATTCGACAGGGCCGAGCCATCGCCATTGTAGGCCACGCCGGTTTGCAATCCGACTTCGCTAAAG
>JBKQVI010000522.1:0-28109 GCA_052139985.1 Terriglobia bacterium | reverse complement strand
CTTCGACTCGCTCGGCATTCCAAGATTGACGGTCCGTTGATCGCTCAACCCGCCGAACCGCCGTATGCGGACCCGCATGTACGGTGGTGTGACAGGGAAAGCGGGCGACCGCTTACCTATGTCGATTCGGGACGATGGCGAAGTGAGTCCGGAGGGCTTGCTCGCTCTTGCGCGGAAATTCCGAGGCGGACATGCAGAAAATAGAGATATTACCTTTGCCCACCGTTCGTTTACAATGGGTCGGAAATGGTGCTGTCGAGTTCTAAGATGGGTACAAAAACTGGTGGTGTTTAGCCAGTTGGCGGTTCGCGCTATGGGTGCGATCGAAATCAACGGGCTGACGAAAGAGTATCGCCTGGGTTTTTGGAAGACGCGGGTTAAACGCGCTTTGAATTCTCTCAACCTCCAGGTAGAGTCGGGCGAGGTTTTTGGCCTGCTGGGCCCGAACGGAGCGGGGAAGACCACCACCCTCAAGATTCTCTTCCGATTAGTGTTCCCAACTTCCGGCACGGCGCGAATTCTGGGCAAAGAACTGTATGACGCCACCATGCACCAGCGCGTCGGTTACCTTCCCGAACATCCGTACTTTTACGATCACCTTACTCCGGAAGAGTTGCTGAACTACACGGGCAGGCTTTTCGGGCTGGGGAAAGACGATCTACGGCGGCGCGTCAGTCAACTCTTGCAGAAAGTGGGACTTAGCGAGTCTCGCCATGTTCCGCTGCGCCGGTTTTCCAAAGGCATGGTCCAGCGAGCGGGCATCGCGCAAGCCCTCATCAACAACCCTGACGTGGTTTTCCTCGACGAGCCCATGACCGGTCTCGACCCCATCGGACGCCGCGAAGTACGTGACTTGGTTCTGCAACTTCGTGACGCAAAGAAGACGGTTTTCTTTTCAACGCACATTTTGTCCGATGCAGAAATGCTGTGTGACCGCGTCGCAATTCTAAACCGGGGCCAACTCCAGGGCTGCGGGGAACTGCGCCAGATCTTGAGTCTAGGAGCTTCCGCGACCGAGATTATTCTGGAGAATCCACCTGAAACACTCCTAGAAGAGTTAAGACCCTTGGTTTTCTCCATGGTGCGTACAGGGGACCGAGTGCGTCTCGAAATTCGTGAAGAGCCGAACACGGAAAAGGTCTTGGCGATTTCACTGCGCGGCAAGGCAAGGGTGGTCTCCTTGAATCCGGTAAAGATGTCGCTGGAAGATTACTTCATGGCCAAAGTGTCGTTGGCCAAATCCGACTCGCCCGCGCCGGTCGGAACGTACGACGGATAGCCGGGGATTATGGGACGAATCGTCACTATCGCGCTGGGGGCCTTCAAGGAATCCGTCCGCGAACGTGTCCTCTACAATTTGATTGTCTTCGCCTTCCTGATGATCGGCGCGGCGATTCTGATGGGAAGCATCTCGGTGGGCGTGGAGCAACTCATCCTCGTCAACCTCGGCCTCGGAGCAATCTCCGTGTTCGGCCTCCTGATCGCAGTCTTCATCGGCATCGGTTTGGTCTCAAAGGAGATCGATCGCCGCACGATTTACAACATCCTCTCGAAGCCGGTGACCCGAGCCGAGTTCATTTTGGGTAAATATGCGGGGTTACTCCTGACGCTTCTTGTCAACACCTCCATTATGACGGCTGGATTTTATTTGGCGCTGGCCATCCAGAAGCAAGGGCTCGCGCGTGAAGATTTCTCCCTGCTCATCGCGGTGTATTTCATTTTGCTCCAGTTGGCGATTGTGGTGGGTATAGCGATTTTCTTTTCCTGCATTTCTACGTCGATTCTCTCCGCGGTCTTCACTTTTTGTCTCTTTGTGATCGGGAACTTATCCGGTGACATTCGCGGGTTCGGCCAGGAGAGCGGAAGTCCCTTTTTGCAAAGGGCGACCTCCTTCCTTTATTACATCTTGCCCAATTTTGGTGATTTCAATGTCATCGATCGAGTAGCGCACGGAGTCAAGATCCCAACTTGGTTGATCACGGCGAACACTTCCTACGCCCTCCTGTACATCGCTGTCCTACTTTCCGGGGCTGTCCTGATATTTGAGGAGCGTGAGTTTCGATGAGGAGCGTCCGGAGTCGGGAGCCCGGAGTCCGAGGTCCCAGCAGCGTCACTGGCCCCGACTCTCCGCACAGATCATCGCGCTTTGGACTCATGACCGCGGACTCCAGACGCCGGACCTGTCTCGTTCTGATTGTAACCGTCGGCTTGCTGGGCCTCTACTTCCTCCAGCGCAGCATCGAACGGCGCGTCGGGTTTGAGAGCCAGCGCGAGGAACTGATCTTCTTGCCTTCGGAGGCCAAGTTCTCGCGTTTAGCTGGGGGGTATTCGGGCCTATTGGCTGACATCTATTGGACCCGCGCCGTGCAATACTATGGCCGGCACCGCTTGGCCCACGCCAAGGAGTTCGTGCTTCTGGGGACTCTACTGGACATCGCGACGAACCTTGACCCGCATCTGCTGATCGCCTACCGGTTTGGCTCACTCTTTCTCGCGGGAAAACCGCCGGAAGGCGCGGGAGATCCGCAGCGAGCCATATACTTACTAGATCGCGGGATCGTCAACAATCCCGGTTATTGGCGGATGTGGGAAGATCTGGGGTTTATCTACTATTGGGATATGAAGGACTATGCGCACGCTGCCCGGGCATTTCAGACAGGAAGCGAGCAGCCCGGCGCTCTGCCCTGGATGCGCGTGCTCGCGGCCTCGGTTGCGGCGCAGGGTGGCGAGATTCAATCCTCGCGCCTCCTTTGGACGGAAATTGCCCGCTCAGCCGAGAACGATTCGATCCGCCACAGCGCGGAAATTCATCTTGCTGCCCTTGATGCCCTCGATGGTTTGAAAAGGCTCAACGGTTTGCTTGCCCTTTACCAGCAGAAGGAGGGGCGCGAAGCTCACTCCATGCAGGACCTGGTAGCGGCAGGCTATTTGCGGGGGATACCGCTTGATCCCTCGGGTGAGCCGTTCGCAGTTGGATCAAACGGCCATGCGGCGCTGGGTCGGAGGTCCGGGATTGATCTCGGTCTGGTACAGTAGGGACGGGCCAGGAGACAGAAGTTAGGAGCTAGGAGTAAGAAGCCAGGAGTTAGAGCAAGACAGCCACACAGCATGTCGAACTAAAGTCTGTAGTATGAAGAGGGGTGCGAATAAGGCAGACGAGATGCCGTACAGCAAAGGCAGGTTCGAATGCACTCGGTCATACCGTTTTCGCAGCCTGAAGGCTTACCTTCCGGCTCCTGACTCCTAGCTTCTAACTTCTCACTCCTCTCTTCGAAAGGATGACCTCGCGTGGAAGTCCTACGATTTATTTTTTGGGAAGCGGTCAAGGTTTTGGGGCTGGTTTTCCTAGCGCTGGTTTCTTCCAAGGCAGTGGCCGCTCTTACGGTCACGAAGACTTGGATTAAGCCTGCCCTCTATACGCTGATTGTGGCACTGGCGGGACTGGGAGCGTGGGAAGCCGGCAACGATGTGGCCGCGGAAGTCTACATGTGGAGTAGCAACAGTAATCTGAGCCGTGGAGAACTGGTAAAGGCTTATTCCAACGCTGTGGAAGCTGTTAACCTGCGTCCTGGCAACATGGCCTATTGGGGCGCATTGACACGCACCAAAATGCAGATGCAGCAGCTCCAGTCGGTGCTGGATGACGAACCGGCCGTGCGGGCGCTGAGCCACGGCGAGTTGGATGAAGTGGACGAGTATCAATTCGCGCTTTGCGACTACTTTCTGGGGCAATACGATAAAGTCGTTGCGACCACCTTGCGCCTGATTCGCCAGAATCCTTCTTACGCTGCGCCCTATGTATTGCAGGGCTTGGCTTACACGGCGGAGAAAAAGTATCCCGAGGCGCAGCAGAGTTTCCTAGGCGTGTTGCAGATCTTTCCCAATAATCAAGCCGCGGTGGAGGGCCTAGCCCGCGCCTTTTATCTTGGCGGCGACCGTCAGCGGGCGCTGGCGGTGCTCGACGATACCGCGAAGTTTCCTTTCCCCCCCCCCGCGCGCGAGCGATTTGAGGCGCTGAAAGGTCTCTATGGCCAGTAGCTCGCGCCTCACGCTTCCCGTGCGGCTGGAGGACTTGGTTGCCCTCACCTTTTTCCTTCTCAACCTGCTTCTCCGAATTATTTTCCGCGGCCTGAAAGGCGGCAGCTTCAGCCCTGCTGACGTCCTTATCATCATCCCGGCGGTAACACTTCTGCTCGCCAAAGAACTGGTTCAGTACTTTATGGCAGGCAAAGAAGGGCCGGCGGCAGGAGGTGATGGGCCACTGGGCTTCATGCGGCCGTTCTGGGTAATTCTCCGCGATTGGTTTCCCTTTCTCATCATCCTGCTGATGTACTACTCCCTCTGGGGTGACGCGACACTGCTGATGGTCACGACCGACCGCGACCAGGCGTTAATTGCGATCGATCAGCGGCTTTTTGGATTTCAAGCCAGTATGGTGTTGCAACGGATCATTTCCCCCGGGATGACGGCGTGGATGACCTTTGCCTATTTCTTCCATGTGATCAACATTCCTTTGGTTGGCTGCTTTGTCTATCTATGGCGCCCGCGCGCGCGCTTTCGCGAGATGATGAGCGGCCTGATGGTAGTTTCCTTTTTGGGCTTACTGGGATATCTGCTGGTTCCTGCCATCGGTCCCATGTATACCCTGCGCAATGAGTATACGGTTCCCCTAAGTCATTCGATTTGGATGTTTAATCGTGATGTCGATTTCATGGATTTCGCCCGCATTCGCCGCGACGTCTTCCCCAGCCTGCATGTGGCTATTTCATTTGTCGTTTGGCTTTATGCTTACAGGAATTCCAAGAAGCTCTTTTGGATTCTCTCACCACTGATCCTCAGCCTTTGGTTGTCTACGCTCTATCTGCGCTACCACTACCTGATTGATGTGGTGGCGGGGTTGATCCTGGCGCCGCTTTCCTATTTGCTGGCCAATTGGCTCTACAAGCGTTTCGGTGAGATTCCCGTGTCGTTGCCCATTCCCGCAAGCTGGGCGGAACGCCTGCCGCGTCTTTCACCGCCTCCCGAACTTAGGGGTAAAGTGGAGGACGGCCAATGAGCGCACCGGTATTGTGGCATGGCCATCCTGGCCATGACTGGACACGGGCGGGAGGCCCGTGGCACGAGGTGTGGCATGGCCACCATGGCGATGACCGGACTCGGGCGGAACGCCCGTGCCACGTCGGGGGCCACCGCTAATGGACCCACAGCCAACCACTAAACAGCAATCACCTAATCACCAAACCACTTGGATCATCACCCTGCTGCTTCTGCTTGCCATTCTCCCGTACGTCAACACGCTGCAAAACGGATTCGTTTATGACGACAACAATGAGGTTCTGGCCAATCCTTATATCCGCAGCTTCTCACATGTGGGAGACATCTTCAGCACGCGAATCCTGGCGCACCTCGGCGCTCGCGGAGCTACGAATTACTACCGCCCGATCAGCATTTTTGGGTTTTTGATTTGCTACAAATTGTTTGGAGTGCTTCCTTACGGATTTCACCTGGCGAATCTGCTGCTGCACGCGGTCATTGTGTGCGTGCTGTTCGGGCTTTCGCAGAGGCTCTTTCGGGACCAGTGGCTGGCCTTTGCCGCCGCGGCGATTTTTGCGCTGCACCCGATTCACACCGAATCCGTGGCCTGGGTTTCAGGCGTGACGGACCTCGACTTGGCGGTGTTTTACCTGGCCACGTTCTGGTTTTTCCTGGCCGGCGCCCGGCCGCAGGGTGCGCGCTCGGAGTGGATGCAGTTGGGCATGGTGGGCAGTTTTATCCTGGCGCTGCTTTCAAAAGAGCAGGCAGTGACGCTGCCGCTCACCGCCATGATCTATGAGCACCTTTACCGCAGCGACCGCGCCGTTACAAACTGGCGGCAGAAAGCATCGCGCTATGGTTCCTTGTGGCTCTTAGTGGTGGTCTACGTCTTGTTCCGGATTCGTTTTTTTGGCGCCTTCGCGCCGGTGCAGTTGACGCGCAATGTGAGCTGGTACCAGGCCATTCTATCCGCAGCGCCGCTGGCCGCGACGTACCTGTGGAAGATGCTTTGGCCGGTTCACCTCATCGCCTATTACCCGTTTCACAAAAGCGTCACGCTGCTTGATCTCCGAGTGCTTGCATCAGTCGCAGCGCTGGGCTTGTGCGTCGTTGCCTTTGGAGGACTATGGAAACGCGCCCATCGCGTTTCGTTCGGTATAATCTGGTTTTTCATCAACATTGCTCCGGTGCTGAATTCCCGCTGGCTGGGCCCCAACGTCTTCACGGAGCGCTACCTCTACCTTCCTTCCGTGGGTCTCTGCTGGGTGGCTGCGTGGGCGATCCTGCAAATCTGGAACTGGGACTCCGTGTGGCATGGACATCCTGGCCATGACTCGACACGGACAGGAGGTCCGCGCCACGAGATGTGGCATGGCCATCCTGGCCATGAGGTCACACGGGCAGGATGCCCGTGCCACTCCTCTCGTGCGCGGTTCCTCCGCGCCGCACTCGGAACCATGCTAGCTGTGTTCGCCGTTTTGGGGTTCGTTCGCATTGTGACCCGCAATCGCGACTGGCGGGATGATGCCACGTACTATCGCGTCACGCTTGCGGACGTTCCCGAAGCGGGAAGTCTGCGTCTAAATCTGGGAGCGGTATACTGGAATCATATGCAACCCGACGCCGCCGAACGCGAGTGGAAAATGGCGCTCGAAATTTCACCCGATAGCGCCCAGCTTCTCACTAACTTGGGACTCGCTTGCGCGGACAAGAAGCGTTACGACGAAGCCATGGCCTACTTTCAACGGTCGATGCGGCTGCGTCCGAATTACACCGACGCTCACCTGAACCTCGGACGAGTTTACGAGGCCTTGGGAAGAGCCTCGGACGCAGAGCTTCAATTGCAAGCGGCCGTGGCTTTGGCGCCGTTGAGCGTGCAGACGCGAAATGAACTCGGTGGCTTCTATTTGAACGCCGGGCGTTTTCAGGAATCCGAGGACCAGTTCCGGGCTTCGGCAGCCAGCATTCCCAATGCCGCCGCCTTTGATTCGCTGGGAGACATTGCCCTCCGTCAAGGTCAGCGCGACGCCGCCGAGCAAGACTTTCGCCGAGCGGTCGGCCTGGAGCAGTTCGACCTCCGCGGGCACTTCGGGCTGGCGGAAATTCTCGAAGCGAAGGGCCAAACTTCGGAGGCGGTGGAACAATACCGCGCTGGCCTGAGCGTTGATCCGAACAACCAGAAGGCGAAGGCCGCGCTCCAGCGCCTAGCCTCAAATTCACCCCATGCCAAAACAATCAATCCATAAGCCTGCTGTGGCGAGCGAAACCGCGCGGGCGAAGACCGCTTTGGACAGCGTGGCGCGGACCTGTTTTGTAGGTCCGCGGCTCGTCCCAGATCGTTGGGGAAAGGCCGCGGACCTAGAAAGTTGGTCCGCGCTACTCCCCCTGTCATTCCCATTCCCCGAAGGGGATGCATACAGTAGCCGGGGGCAACGCCCCCGGAAGTCGCGCCCCTATCGAGATCCGACCCTGAAGGGGTCGAATCCGCGTGGCGCCACGCCGGTCGCGCAGGGTGCGAGCTCCGACAATTCGACCCCTCCAGGGTCGGCGACAAAAGCGCCGTGCTTTCCGGGGGTGTTGCCCCCGGCTATTAACTTGCGCCCTTGCAGGGCTGGAGAACGCCACCCTTCGGTAAGCGTTTCTGCGTTCACAGATATCCGCCCTTCGGGCATCGATACCCAAGACGACAACTCTTATGGCTTTCCCTTCGGCCTGACTCGTCGTCGCTGGCTAGCCTTCGCTCTGCTGTTCTGCCTCTCGACCGCCTTGAGGGGGCAATCGCCGCCTCCCGCCACCGCGGACGCTTACGTTCAGCAATTCGAGTCGAGCTACCACGATGTACGAAGCCTGCGGGCCGATTTCATCCAGAACTACACTCAAGGAGGAAGGCCCCCTCGCATTGAGTCGGGCCGGGTTGCATTCGCCCGTGGAGGGCTTATGCGCTGGGACTATCAGCGGCCCACGGAAAAGCTCTTTGTCTCCGACGGCAAAGAGGTATCACTCTACATCCCCGAGGAACATCAACTCACACGCTCGTCGATGAAAGCGAGTGAAGACTTTCGGGTGCCTTTTGAGCTGTTGCTGACGAGGCTGAATTTGCGGCGAGTCTTTGCGCGGATTGAGATGGCCGATGGCACGCTGGACCACGACCCGGCCGACCACGTGCTGCGCGCATTTCCCAAAAAGGAGTTCGCCGAGGATTACACCGACGTCCTGATTGAATTGAGCCCACATTTCGATCTGCGCCGGCTGGTGGTGAATTACCCCGATCATAGCCGCATGGATTTTCAATTCGACCACATCGAGCGCAATCCGTCTCTGCCGCGATCGCTCTTCCAATTTACGCCGCCGGCAGGGACGGAAATTATCGATCAGCACTAATACCAAGGTGCATTCAAATTGGCACAAATAGTCGCAGGAAGCGCGGCGCGGCCTTCGGCCCCAACCGACTTCCCCGAAGGGGAACAATATCATTAGCCGTGGGTGAAACCCACGGACCGGGACGCCAACCCATCGGGTTCCCGCCCCTGACGGGGTCGAATCTCAGGTAGCGACAGCAAATGGTATTCAACCCCTGCGGGGTTGAGAACTTGCTCGGGCCGTCGTTTCCGTGGGTTTCACCCGCGGCTAATGAGATTGAACCTCTTTGAGGTTCCCCGCGTAAGTGTCTCTTTGATTGCACCTTGGTATAAGATGCTCCGCAAGCAGGGACTGCACGATCGTTCATGCAGGACCGTTGCGGGATTGGCGGGCGCTTCTGCAAACTCCCTTTCAGTCCTTTAGCACAAACTTTTCAATCGCGCACGCCACGCCGCTTTCGTCGCACGCTGACGTCTTGGCCCAGCCCGAGCGATGAAGCCCTTCGATGTGATTTCCCATCACCACCGGCAGACCCGCGAACTCCAGCATCTCCAGGTCGTTGAAATTGTCGCCCAGGGCCATGACATCGCTCGCGGGAATTCCACACTGTGCGGCCCAGAATTTCAGGGCCTGACCTTTGGTGCATCCGCGGTTCATGATGTCGAAAAGGGCCAGGTTGCGTTCCGGGTACTTCGTCCAAGTCAGTTGGATGCTTGCGCCGGTCTCGGTCTGGCGAAGCAACGTTTCCGCGGCCTCAATGCGCGCCGGCGGCCCGCCGATCATAATCTGCACCGGGTCGGTCTTCACTGCAGCCGCCAGGTCCGGGACCATTGACAAGTGGTCCATGCTCGTTCTTAGGTACCAGCCAAGCGGGCCCTCGGGGATGGCGCAGTCTTCCATGGTCACTTGGCCGCGCGCCGGTACATTGAAGATCACGACCGTGTAAGGCCGGTACTCGTGAACGACTTCCAGCACTTTGAGGGCAGTGTCGCGGGGCAAAAAGTTGTGGTAGGCGACCTCGCCGGTGGGCGTGCGGATCAGGGCACCATTCGAGGTAATGATGGACACAGGGAAGGGGATTTTCGCTACGTAAGGCGCCGCCGCACGGGGACGCCGCCCCGTCACCACGACGACCTGAATCCCCCTTTCCGACGCAGCCGCCAGGGCTTGAAGGTCCTTCTCCGAAATTTCCCACCGACTGTTGACCAGCGTGCCGTCAAGGTCCAGGGCAATGAGGCGAATCGACATGCAGGGGAAATGGTAAAGGGTAAAAGGTAAATGGTAAAGGCTAGAAGTTAGAAGCTAGGAGTCAGGAGTCAGGAGCCAGGAGACAGAAGTCGGGAGGCGGTAGACGGCAGACGGCATACGGGAAACACCAACCGCACTTCCTATGTACCCTCCAACGTCTAAAGCATTCGGTGGCCGGCGGTATATGGGAAACCGAACTGGCTGCTCCCGTGACCGTGCCCCCTGACCCGTCTACCGTATGCCGTCTACCGTATTCCGGCTTCTTTCTGCTAGACTCAACCCTCATGTCCTTCATGACCCATCTGGAGTGCGCGCGATGCGCTAAGAGCTACCCGGCTGGACAAATTCACAACCTTTGCGAATGCGGCTCGACCCTATTCGCGCGATATGACTTGCGGCGCGCGTCCGTCGCGCTTGAACCCCGGGCGCTGAAGTCTCGCGCCCATGATCTTTGGCGTTACCGGGAAGTTCTCCCGATTGCCAATGACGCATCTGTTATTTCTCTCGGCGAAGGTTTAACGCCGCTCCTACGCGCGCGCCGTCTGGGCGACAGGCTCGGCTTGCCCAATCTGTATTTGAAGGACGAATCGCAGAATCCCACGGGATCGTTTAAGGCTCGGGGTATGGCCGTAGCGGTGAGTAAGGCGCACGAACTGGGAATCCGCAGACTGGCGGTTCCCACTGCGGGGAATGCCGGTGGCGCGTTGGCGGCCTACGCCGCGAAGGCAGGGATGGAGGCGGCGATCTTTATGCCGGAAGGGACTCCACTGGCCAATCGGCTGGAATGCATCCTGCACGGCGCCAAGGTGACGGTGGTCCCCGGCAGCATCAAGGATTGCGGCCGAGTGATGCGCGAAAGCTTACGAGGCGGAGACTGGTTCGATATCTCTACCCTACGCGAGCCGTATCGAGTCGAGGGCAAGAAAACCATGGCCTATGAGGTCTACGAGCAGCTCGATGGCCGCCTGCCTGACGCCATGATTTATCCCACTGGCGGCGGTACTGGGCTGATCGGCATGTGGAAGGCGTTTGACGAAATGCAGGAACTGGGATGGGTGGCGGAGCGGCGCCCACGAATGTTTGCCGTCCAGGCGCACGGCTGCGCCCCCATGGTTCGGGCTTATGCAGGGGGTACCGAAAGCGCGGAAGAGTGGCGGAATCCGGAAACCCTTGCCTCCGGTTTGCGCGTGCCCGCGGGAATCGGCGATTTCCTGATTCTGCGCGCCGTCCGCAAGAGCCGAGGCGCCGCGTTGGCGGTTTCCGATGCCGACATGCTAACGGCCGTCCGCGAGATTGCCGAGACGGAAGGATTGATCACTTCGCCCGAAGGCGGCGCCACGCTGGCAGGGCTGAAGAAACTGTTGGCAGATGGTTTTCTGGGCGGGCATGAATCCATCGTGCTGTTCCTTACCGCCACCGGGTATAAGTATTTGGAGGCTTTGGAGCAGATCGTTTAGGAAACTCACATGGCACACACCGAGCGCCTTTATTACACCGACGCATACTTAAAGGAATTTACAGCCCACGTGATTCGCACAATCGCCGACCCGTCAGGGGTACGCGTATACCTTGACCGCACGACGTTCTATCCGGAGTCGGGTGGGCAGCCCAGCGATCGCGGCACGTTAGCGGGAATTCCTGTGCTGGACGTCATCGACGAGGAGGATGAGGTCGCCCACATCCTCGCAGGCAGTCCGGCAGTTGAAGCCGTTCAGGGCGAGATCGACTTTGAGCGCCGCTTCGACCACATGCAACAGCACACGGGGCAACACATTCTCTCGGCGGCATTCGAACGCACGGGTGATTACAAGACGGTGTCGTTTCATTTGGGAACGGAGAGCGCGACCATCGACCTCGATTCCGACCGCGTGGGCGTCAAACAAATCGCTGAAGCGGAAGAACTGGCGAATCGAGTGGTCTTTGAAAACCGGTCCGTGCAGATTTCCTTTCGGTCCGCCGCGGAAGCCCAACAACTCGACCTGCGGAAACCTAGCTTTCGCGAAGGCGACATTCGGCTGGTGGAAGTCGAGGGGTTTGATCTCTCCGCCTGCGGGGGTACTCACGTTAGCCGCACCGGCAGTGTGGGGATCATTAGCGTTCGCAAGGTGGAGCGAGCGAAGGGTCTTACTCGAGTGGAATTCGTGTGCGGCGGCCGGGCGCTGCGCCGGGCTCGTCAGGATTATGCGATCCTGAGCGAAGCGGCTCGACTCTTCTCCAGCGGCTTCGAAAACGTTCCCGAGCTGATTACCAAACAGGCGCAGGATTTGCGCGACATCGGCAAATCCGCACAAAGGCTCGTGGAGGATCTGGCGGAACTTGAGGCGACGCAGTTGTGGCAGCAAGCCCCGGAGAAGGGTGGCGTGCGCGTTATTCGATGCGTGTTTGAAGCTTCAGAAGGGCAGAAGGCCAAGTTCATCGCGCACGCTGTCGGAAAGAAATCCGGCGCGGTCGCTCTGATCGGGGTCAAAGGGGCGCCCTCCGCACTCTTCTTTTCACAGACGCCCGGTGGGAAGGCGAACCTTTCGGACGCAATCAAACAGACTCTGGCAAAGTTCGGGGGCAAGGGTGGCGGAACCCACGATTTTGCCCAGGGCGGTGGGCTGCCAGAGGATCAACTCCAAGCGGCGTTGAGCTTTGCGGAGACCCTGCTGCCTCGAAGCTGAAGTCAAGCAATGCCGGCGACGCCAGGAAGCTTGGCGGCGCTTCGCCTGACGTGTTATATTTCCAAAGGTCATTTGCTGCATGGGCGCGTAGCTCAGTTGGGAGAGCGCGGCGTTCGCAACGCTGAGGTCGAGGGTTCGAATCCCTTCGCGTCCACCAGAAACTCCACTTCCCATTTCAATCCTGTATAATCGCCCATGGAGCGCCCCGGATGTGATGCGCCGGGGGATTCGCAGCCGGCTCACCTCTCGCAGCCTTAAGGTTTTCCATGCAATGCCCTAAATGCAAGACCGAGAATTCGGACAAGGTCACCTATTGCGTACGCTGCCATACGCCGCTGAAGTACACCTGCCCTGCCTGCAACCACATGCAATTACAGGGAGGAAAGTGCCAAAAGTGCGGAGTGGATTTTGCCAAGTACGCGGCCATGCTGGTCTTTCGCGCCAAGGATGACGCCCAGAGGGAGCGCTCGAAGGCCAAGGGACGCGCCGCCATTTGGAAGCAGATTTTGCTGCTGCCCGTTACCGGCGGGCTTTCCCTGATCAAGTATTTTGCGGGAAGGGCGCGGGACGAGTAGCTTTCTCCGCTCCCACATCGGTCGCAAGGCCCGAGATGCCATTGTCCCCAGGCCTGGGTGAAATCCTCACCTCATGGTCTTGGTGGCAACATAGCGCTTAGCCTTGGCCATCAATTCCTTGGCCTGCGGCACGCTGTCCAGGGCTTTCAGCACTAGAGGATCCTTGGAAATGCTGATCGTGTCCGCTTCGGTCTCACCGAAAATCGAGCCCACCAACTGGATGTCGATGCGATTCTTAATGAAGTCAAGATTATCTTTCATGTTTTGGTCGGACAAGGGAATCTTTTCGGTTGCCAGGTATTTCTTGAACTCGTCCAAAACGGCGTCGTTCACCTCGAAGTCCTTGGGAATGGTCTTGTGAACGCCCAGGTAGTACTTGGCGAAGTTGAAGAACGCGCTGTGCTGGACCAGCATTTCCTGCGTCGGATTCATCTTGGGATCGGCAAAATCGATGTCGGGAGTGATTCCGCCACCGCCATAAACTTCGCGCCCGCCGTCGGTCAGCCGCACCTCGGCATGGTTGGGCTTGGTGAGCTCGGGGTGATAGTAATAGTCGTACAGTGAGACGTTCTCATACTGACGTTGGATCAAACGCCCACTGGGGGTGAAATAGTGTGCCGTGGTCAGCGCCAGTCCAGTGTGTTCGCTCAACTGATAAACCGTTTGGACCAAGCCTTTGCCGAAGCTGGGCTCGCCCATCACCAGCGCGCGGTCGTGATCCTGGAGGGCGCCGGTGACGATTTCCGCCGCGCTCGCCGTCATGCGGTTGATTAGAACGACGATGGGGTATTCGTTGCCGTCGTCACCTCGGGTGGCGTAGTAGCGCTTCTCCTGAGAGTGCCTTCCGGAATGGTAAACAATAAGCTGGCTCTTTTCCAGGAAGTGGTCGGAAACCTCCACCGCCTCCTGAAGCAGGCCACCGGGATTGCCGCGAAGGTCAAGAATCAGTCCTTGCAGGTTCTTTTCGCCAAGCTTTCGCAGCGCATCGGTAAGCTCGTCGTTGGTGTTCTCATTGAACTTGTTGATGTGGATGTAGGCGATGTTCGGCCGGATCATGAACGTGTCATCCACACTATTTTGGGAAATCTCATCCCGGGTGATGCTGACCTCGATCGGCTCTTCGCTGCCTTCGCGAACGATGGTGACGTGAACCTGCGTACCCTTCGGGCCCTTCAGCATCTCCGCCACCTGTGTGGTGTTTAGTCCGTCGGTGGGTTTGCCATCGACCTTGGCCACGATGTCGCCGGGTCTCAAACCGGCGCGGAAGGCCGGCGAACCGGGAATCGGCGCCACTACCACGGTAACAAGCTTGCCCATCTTACCGGGGCGTGCTTGGATTGACATGCCTACCCCGTAATACTTGCCTTCCTGGTCTTCCCGTAGAAGCGCGAACGCTCGCGGATCGAAGAAATTTGAGTGAGGGTCGAGGGTTCGGAGAGCACCCGGAATAGCGCCCGTATTACCGTTGGCGGGACCGTAAATGGTGGTGTCGGGATCGACGGGATCGGCATAATTCGCCTCAACGATTCCGAACACGCGGGTGAAGACGCCTAAGCTTGCCTTGACGTCCGAGTCATCGCTGCCGGTGGTGGCCTCAACTTGGCGGCCATACGCCCCTCCCAAGAGCGCACAAAGGAAGACCGTAGACAATATAAACCAAACCACCCGCCGCGCTTGTTTCATGAATTTGCAGCTCCTCACCCTGCCAATTGAGTATAGCATAGGGCTGTCGGGTCAGAAACAGCGCTAACTCCACTCCCAGGTTGGATGCAACTTGTTGGCGCAAGGTTTCGAGGCTTGCTTCGGATAGCATACTGCGAACACGGTCATTCAGTCGGGTGCAGATGCATCGCGAATTCAACTTCCCGGCAAAAGCTTAGGTTAATTGGCCGAATTGCGCTTTAAAGTGACATAACCGCACAGGTTTCGTTCGGTTCACCTTGACAATACCCATGGCTTTCCCTATTATCGCAATGGAGGCGGAAGTTGTTTGGCGGTGGCTTTATCGAAATCGGGTTGTTTCTGTTTCTTGCCTACCTCCTTTTCGGTCCCAAGAAAGTACCGGAAATTGCGCGCACCCTGGGCAAGGGCCTGGGGGAGTTGCGCCGCGCGTCGAATGAACTAAAGAATTCGTTGGAAGAAGAGATCAAGAATTTGGACCGCCCACCCGAAAGCGGCTCCGACACGACCTCCATCTATGGGCATCACGATCCAGAACCCGCCCCCAAAGAACCCCGATCCTGACGAAGTGGAACTGAGCGGCAAACAAATGTCGTTCCTCGAGCACCTCGAGGAACTCCGAGTCAGACTGCTTCACAGCATCTACTCCATAATTGTTACCACAGGAATCTGCTTCTATTTTCGCAATCAGATTTACGCCTACCTTGCGAGGCCCCTCACCGATACCCTGAAAGCGCTGCACCTGACACAGCAGCTCGTTTACACCAATCCCGTTGATCCGTTCAATCTGTACATTAAACTTTCCATCATGGGGGGGATCTTTCTCGCTTCGCCCTACGTTCTATTTCAGCTCTGGCTGTTTATCTCTCCCGGACTTTACCGCAACGAAAAGAAATACATTTGGCCCTTTGTCACACTCACCACCGGCCTGTTCATTTCCGGTGGATTCTTCGCTTACAAGCTGGCTTTGCCCAAGGCGTTTCGTTTCCTTTTGGAGTTTGCCTGGCAATTTCAGCCCATGATCACCATTAACGAGTACTGGGACTTGGCGATTTCCATCGTGGTCGCGGTGGGCTTGGTGTTCGAGTTGCCCGTGGTGATTTTGCTGCTCTCGATCTTTGGCATTGTCACGCCCAAGTTTCTCATCAAGAATTTTCGCTATGCGGTCCTGTTGACGGCGGTTGTCGCCGCCGCTGTTGTCCCGACCAACGACATGGCGACTATCTTCGTCGTTTGGATTCCGCTGCTGGGCCTTTACATCTTGAGCATCGGACTTTCCTGGCTCGTTTATTTCAGGAAGAACCGAAAATCGAAAAATGCCGAATAGTAGGCGCCCGTCGAAATGGACTTGGCTTGGGGCTTGCAGCGGTCTGCTGCTCCTTGCTCTGCCGTATTGGCTTGGCGCACAGGGACCGGCGGAAGCCTTTAATGGCGGTCGAGCTTTTGCGGATTTGAAGCAGTTGGTGAGCTACGGGCCTCGGCCAGCGGGTTCGGCGGCTCTGGCGGAGTCGCGGAAGTGGATCATCGGGCAACTTAAAGACGCGGGCGCACAGGTTGAACAGGACAGCTTTACCGCTTCAACCCCGGTCGGCGCAGTTGCCATGACCAACCTCATCGCCAAGTTTCCCGGCGAGCAATCCAAAGTTGTGATGGTGGCGGGCCACTATGACACGAAACTCTTTGAAAACTTCCGTTTCGTCGGGGCCAATGACGGTGCGTCGAGCGCCGCCCTACTCCTGGAGCTGGCACGCGAGCTGCATGGACGCAAGCACACCTTGACCTACTGGCTGGTTTTCTTTGACGGGGAAGAAGCCATACGGGAATGGACCGATACCGACAGCCTTTATGGCAGCCGGCATCTGGTCCAAAAGCTCTCTTCCTCGGGCGAACTAGGGCACATTCAGGCCATGATTCTGGTAGATATGATCGGTGATGCCAATCTGCAGATTCATCGCGAGGCAGACTCAACGCCCTGGCTGACCGATACAGTGTTCAGCGTCGCCCATCGGCTTGGATACAAGAGGGAGTTCGTGGATTCGTCTACCGCGGTTGCCGACGACCACATACCTTTTGTGAATGCCGGGGTGGCCGCGGTGGACCTGATTGTCTTCAACCCCGATGATGGATATTGGCACACGGCGAAAGATACGGTGGACCATTGCAGTCCTCTGAGCCTCACGATTGTCGGCCGCGTCGTGCAGGCCACCCTCGCCGACCTTGAGAAATCTCCGCACACAAAGTAGCATCCTTCCTGAGCGCATCCTTCGAGAGTGGGCAAGATCAATACGCATGAACAGCCTTTGGCCATGGATCATCTTCATCGGGTTGGTGCTGGCTCTGTTGGCGCTTGATCTGGGAGTTTTCAATCGCCGCCCGCATGCCGTCCGATTCCGCGAGGCCGCAGGTTGGAGCGCCTTCTGGGTGGCGCTATCGTTGGCCTTCGACCTGGGCATCTATTGGCGGTATGGTACCGAACCAGCTCTCCAATTTTTCACCGGTTACCTGCTGGAAAAGTCTCTCTCCGCCGACAACATATTCCTCTTTGCCCTGATTTTCGCGAGCATGGGAGTGGCGGCCGAGTTCCAGCATCGCGTCCTGTTTTTGGGCGTGTTGGGCGCCCTCATTCTGCGCGGAGTTTTCATCGTCGCAGGCGTCCAACTCGTTCAGCATTTTCACGCTGTTCTCTACCTGTTCGGCGTGTTCCTGCTTGTCATGGGAGTCCGCCTTTTGCTCAGCCACGGTAGGAAATACGATCCGACCGGCAGCCGGGTGATTCGCCTGGCCCGGAGGATGTTTCCGATCTCCGCACGCTTTGAAGGAGGGCGCTTTTTCACGCGAATTGACGGCCGTCTGTGCGCCACGCCGCTGTTTCTGGTTCTTATCATGATCGAAATCGTAGACGTCACGTTTGCCCTGGATTCCATCCCGGCAGTCTTTGCTGTCACACAAGATGCCTTCATTATCTTCACCTCGAATGTCCTCGCGATTTTAGGGTTGCGGTCAATGTATTTTCTGCTGGCGAGGGCGCTAACCCGATTCCGCTACCTCCGGACTGCGTTGGCAGTGATTCTGATCTTCATTGGCGTCCGGATGCTCGCCGTCCGCTGGGTACACGTTCCCACGTGGTTTGCCTTGCTGGGGATTCTTTCAATTCTGGGGATTGGCATTCTGGCGTCGCTGTGGATGGAGGGGAAGGAGTGAAGGAGTGGCAGTCCTTAAGAAGCGTGGCGCGGACCTGTTCTGTAGGTCCGCGGCTCGTTCCCGATGGGCAAGGAAAACCCGCGGACCTACGGAACAGATCCGCGCTACACTTCTTCCTAAACCGGGGAGTGGAGGTGTCTTTGTGCCTACTGCTTCAAGAGCTTCTCAACCGCCGCCACCACCTCGGGAGAGTCCGGCGTCACAGCAGGCTCAAACCGTGCCACGACGCGCCCGCTGCGATCTACCAGGAACTTCGTGAAGTTCCATTTGATCTCGCCGGCCACGGCAGGGTTGGCCTTCTGGGTTAGAAACTGATAGAGCGGCGTTGTATCGTCACCCTTGACGGAGACCTTGGAAAACATGGGGAAAGACACATTGTATTTAGTGGAGCAAAAGTTCTTGATCTCGGCGTTGGTGCCGGGTTCTTGCGCGCCGAAGTTGTTGGCCGGAAAACCGAGTATCACCAAGCCCTGATCCTTGTACTTCTCGTAGAGAGATTCCAGCGCGGAATACTGAGGCGTGTAGCCGCAGCGGCTGGCGACGTTAACAAGGAGAACGACCTTTCCCTTGTATGTCGAAAGCGGGGTCGGATTGCCATCGATCGACGAAAGCGTGAAATTGTAAACGCCGGAGTCCGCCAGCAATGGCATTGCCCCCAGCACAATCACTCCCACAAGCGAGATCAGGTGACGGACATACAAAGAGACTGGAAGCACGGGGCTCCTCCTGAATTGTATTTTGTCTTGCCGTGAATCAACTTCAAGCCCAAAATCCTGGAAGGAACAGTTTAGCGCACCCGCCGAGGCCGAAGCAAGGCGCCCTGCGTCCACGGGTGCATGACATATAAGCTAAAACCGTGATCCCCAGGACGTAGCACGGGCGTCTGAAGCTGTGTGAAGAAATCTCGGGAAGAGCAAAGGCATCTGGCGCAGAGCCCCAAGGGCGTGGAGGCCAAAAAGAAAGTATAGGGGCGTCGATTACTTTTCCGGTTAGCCCATCCGGCAAAATGGAAGGATGGCGGGCGTCCGCACTTGGCTTGCTGCGAGGAGTCGCGGTAAGTCAGTCGGGAATTGCTGGGTGTGGGATCAGCGCGACAGCACTGCCAGCAAGGCTTGATAATTATCCACCAGGATGCCCTCATAGCCGTGCGGCGTACCGTCCCACGATTTCCAGTCGTAGGATTTGCCGTCGGGGCCAAATCCCTGGAAGCCTCCCTTTTCATATCCCTCGAGCAGGGGGAACATCAGGGCATCGCCGTCAGCGCGCCGGCCCAATTGGTACAGGGCCTGGAGCGTGAAATACTCAAAGGATCCCGTAGCGCCCCCATTTTGGTAGACCTGCCAGGGATCGTCCGCCGGTCCGAAGGAATCCTTGTGGGGGATGCGCATCAGGACACCCGGCAAGCCATAGCTGAAAGTGGTGTAGCCCACGGCTTTCGTTTTGGCGAGCAGGCGATCCATGATGGCATTGGCCTTGTCGCGAGGGACCAAGCCATAAACGATGGCGGCGCCGTTAACGAAAGTGAAGTAGTAGTCGTGCAGGACTCCATCGGCGCTCTTCCAGCCCGCCAGCACACCCGTGGCGGGATTGTAAAAGGTGTCGAAATAAACGGATCGCAGTTTCGCGGCGCGCGAGGCATAGAGTTGAGCGTCGGCGGGCTGTTTCGCTTCCCGCGCTAACTCCGCCATTCCCACCAAGGCATGATAAGCCAGGGCATTGGAATAGGCGTCCTGGTGGCCAAAGTTCATAACATCCCACCAGTTGGCTGGGCGCACGGAACCATCGAGTGGCGATGTGTCGGAGTTGCCACTCAAGGGGTATTCCAGCAGCCCTTTTCCATCGCGATCCATGGCGAGCATCTTCGTGGCCCACGCTTTTAATCCCGGATAGTTCTTCTTCAGCCAGGTATGGTCTTTGCTGGCTCGAACGTAGTCCGAAGCGGCGATCAGCAGCGAGGGATAGGTATCGAGGAAATCATACTTGTTGTCCGCTTGGTATCCTGCCACGCCATACGCCTTCATCCCGCTGAGGTAACGGTCCAATGTCAGGCGGATCAGGTCCAGCGCGGTCAGCCCTGGTGCGAGGGGCGGAGTGCGCGCGGCCACAGAGGAGTATTCATACACCGTGAACGCGCAGGGATCGCTGGCCGCATGGTTGGCTAGCACCCGTAAGCGGGGGTTCAGTTGAAACATGTTGAGCCAGTTGCGGCGGAATCCGTCGAAGCGGGGATCGCCGGCGAGTTCGGGCGGGCCGGGATAAATCGCCACCACTTCCAGGCTGTAATCGATGTCGGGCGCGCCCGCGGAGGCAGGCGGAAATGTCACCTTAACATAATTGTTCTCGCGAACCCCCCGCGCCTGACCGCCACGCAAGCACAGCGCGTCATAGCCAAGGGCGGGCTTCGGGGCGGAAGCGGAAACGATGCGAAAAGTCCCGAGGTCGGGCAGGTGGAGAATCGCCGGCAGCCGCACGCTGCCGTCACCGTTGATGAGCCCTAGCAGCGTGGCATGGTTGATTCGAGAATTGAAGCTCAGGACAACCGGCGGAGGCGGGTTTCCTCCCAAGAAGTGGGAACGTAGGTGAATTTCACGCGCGGAAAAACCGAGGGACCACACGGGCGGCGTTCCGGGCGAGGCCCCGGGACGGCGATACTCAAAGGCGTCGCCCACGCGGCGCACTTCGTAGGTTGTCTCGGCTTTGGCGGGCGGCTGAAGCGGGTTCACGCTCAGCTTGTTCTTGCCTAGCGAATCCACGGCCAGCGCCACCAGGGCCGGTTGATCGCGAGCAACCTCCACACGCATAAAAGCGGACTGGAACTGGAGCGCGTTGTCCGGGGGAGCGGCCGTACCCACTACCGGGACAATAAGCGTAAACAGACACGGAATGATCCACTTGGTCGTATGCAGGCCTCCTAAAAAAACATATCTATAATGACTCTCCTGAGGGGCTGCTTTTCGTAGCACCCGGCATTTCCGGGCGGCTTCCTCACTTCAAAGACTTGCCCTCCTAAATGCGGCCTCTACGAAAGCCCAACCTGAGCAGCGGTCAGCGCCGTCCCAAACAGTGATTCTCTCATGTGCGGTGTCCAGCGGCAACCGCATATCGTCAACCTGAATGGGAGCGCCGCTACCGTTCCTTACCCCGGGCAAAAATGTTTTGACTCGATTGACCGTTAGTCTTAATTATATTCTTCACGCGCAGTCGTTTTAACCACACGCTTCAAGGAGAGCTATGGATTACAAGTGTAAAGTTCCTAATCCAGTTGAGGCTGCACCTCATGGCGAGGCTTCGGGCAGGTTTTCCCGGCGGGAGTTCGCGCCACGTGCGGCAGCGGCTCTGGCCGGAGTCACGCTGCTGCCGCGCTGGGTGCTCGGTGGGCGTGGCTATACCGCTCCCAGCGAGAAGTTGAACATTGCAGGGGTCGGCGTGGGTGGGATGGGAGCGGACTACCTCAGGAACCTTGAGAGCGAGAACATCGTGGCGCTGTGCGATGTGGATAGCGCGAATGCCGCGAAGACGTTCAACCGCTACCCGACCGCCAAAACTTACCGCGATTTCCGGGAAATGCTCGACAAGGAAAAGGAAATCGACGCGGTAGTGATCGGCACGCCGGACCACACCCACGCGGTCGTCGCCATGGCAGCGTTCCAATTGCGCAAGCACGTGTACTGCGCGAAGCCAATGACCCGCTCCATCTACGAGGTCCGCAAGTTGGTGACGGCAGCGCGCGAAGCAAAGGTCGCAACCCAGATGAGCGTGCAGAGTTGCGCTTCTGAGGAAGCCTGCACTACGGAAGAATGGGTCAGGGCGGGAGCTGTCGGGGAAGTGCGGGAGGTGCACGTCTGGACCGATCGCCCGGTTTGGCCGCAAGGGCTTGCCCGGCCGGACGGTACCCTGCCCCTCCCGTCCTCGCTGGAGTGGGACCTTTGGCTTGGCCCGGCGCCGGAGCGGCCCTACCACCCTTTGTACCATCCCTTCCGCTGGCGCGGCTGGCACGACTTCGGAACCGGCAGCTTGGGTGACATGGGCTGCCATACCTTCCATGTGATCTGGCAGGCATTGCGCCTGGAGCCGCCGACACGCGTGCAGGCCTGTTCGAGTTTCACGATGCTGCCCGCTTACGCTAACGATGCCGACGAGGACTGGATGCTTTCCAAGAAAGCGAAGTATCCGGAGACCTACCCGAACTCTTCGATCGTCACCTGGGATTTCCCGGCTCGCGGCAAGCTGCCGCCCGTGCGTGTGCACTGGTACGACGGCGGATTGCGGCCGCCGCAGCCCGAGGGATGGCCTGAGTCAATACAATACCCCGCGGACGGCATTCTTTTCTACGGCAACAAAGGCGTTTTGTTCAGCAAGTTCAGCGGTGGCCCGATGATAGTGGCGCGCGGCACGAAGAAACGCTTCACTCCACCGCCAAAGACCCTATCTCGGACTATCGGTCATTATCGGGAGTTTGTCGAGGCCGCCAAGGGCGGGAAGCCGGCAAGCTGCAACTTCGAATTTGGCGGGACGCTGACGGAAATTGTTCTTCTCGGCACGATTGCCCAGCGGATTGGCAAGGTACTGGAATGGGACTCCGACAAGGGTCGCTTTACTAATAGTGATGCGGCCAACGAGCTGGTCCAGCCGACCTTCCGAAGTGGGTGGTCGGTCTAGCCCGATTCGTATCAAAGGCTGCTCAACTGGTAGTACGACTACGGGCAATTTCGAGCCGGTGGGTCGCCACGGTCACCGCTCTTGTGACCGTGGGTTCTTCCTCCGATGCCGAACGACCTTTGGATTGTCTCCGCGACTCTGGCCAGTAACGATGGTCACATCGGGCGTAAGAAAAGCCCACAGTCAAGAAATCATTGAGCGTGGCTACCACTCGACCATGCCAAAGTTGCCACGGTTCCTCGCCGAACCGCGCCTGCCGATCCAATCACGAATGCCGTTCGGGGGTGGGTCATGGGGAAGCGCGAGTTATGATGCAAAGAAAGGCGGGAAATACTTGGAAACGTACGAGTGCTGTGGAGCTCTGGTTTCATTCTTCAGCGGAAAGTCGGAACGGTAGTGCGCGCCGCGGCTCTCCTCGCGCGCCAGGGCGCAGCGGGAAATCAATCGCGCGACGCTAAGGATATTGCTGGCTTCTTGGTACGGGCGCGAAACGTGAGGCGGCATGGGCAACGAGATTTCCGCAAGACGCTTGGCCGCCTCGGATAGGTGTTTGCCGTTGCGAATGATAGCGACTTTGTCCCATAGAATCGCGCGCGCTTCCTCCACGGCTTTGGCGGGGTCGGATGGTGGAGGCAACGGAGCCATCGACGGCAAGCCCTCCCCGCCGAGATTCGGCGGCGGAGGGAAAGGCGCGGCCGCGTGCTTGTTCAGCATCCCCGCAGCAGCTCGACCTCCGAACACTAATCCTTCCAGCAGGGAATTGCTGGCCAAACGGTTGGCGCCGTGAACGCCGGTGGAAGCGACTTCTCCCGCGGCGAATAGGCCTGGTAGCGAAGTGGCGCCGTACAAATCCGTCGCCACGCCGCCCATAGCGTAGTGGGCGGCCGGGCGAATAGGGACAAGGTCCGCGGTGATATCGATGTTGTACTTCATGCAGGTGGAGAAAATTCGCGGAAAACGTTTCTTAACATGATCGGGATCGAGACCCGTCAGGTCGAGGTAGACAAACTCCCCACGCGTCTTTTGTATTTCCAGGGTGATGGCGCGAGCCACCACGTCGCGCGGCGCCAGCTCGGCGGCCTCGTTGTAGCGCGGCATGAAGCGCTCCAGCATCAGGTTGCGCAGGTAAGCCCCTTCGCCGCGCAGAGCCTCCGAAAGCAGAAATCGGGGCGCTCCCTTCACGAAGAGCGCCGTAGGATGAAACTGCACAAACTCCATGTCGCTCAGCACTGCGCCCGCAGTGTAAGCCATGGCCACGCCATCGCCGCAGGCCACGGAGGGGTTGGTGGTTTCCTTGTAAACGTGACCCAACCCGCCGGTCGCCAGCAAGACAGCGCTGGCGGGAACGCGCTTGAAGGAAGAAGTCTTCGCGTCGAGGTATGCCACTCCGCACACCTTGCCGCTCTCCACCATCAGTTCGGTGGCGAAAGTGTGGGGTTGCAAATGGATGGAAGGCAGCGTGCGCGCCTTGGCCATCAACGCTCGCAGGATTTCGCTCCCGGTGGAATCTCCATTGGCGTGAAGTATCCGAGAGCGGCTGTGGGCGCCCTCCCTGGTGAACGCCAGTTTTGTGCCGTTGCGGTCGAAATGCATGTTCCATTCGATGAGCTGATGAATTTGCTCCGGCCCTTCTTCCACCAGCACGCGCACGGCCTCCTCACGGCAAAGCCCGTCGCCGGCCGCGAGCGTGTCGTGCAGGTGCAGCGTCACCTCATCGTCTTCACCGATTGCCGCGGCAATTCCCCCTTGCGCGTATTCGGTACTGGATTCATACAGATCGTCTTTGGTGAGGACAAGAACGCGGCCGCCCTGCGCCAAGTCAATAGCGGCCCGCACTCCGGCAATTCCTCCGCCGAGAACGATAAAGTCCACTCCGCTGTCCTTACGTACTACCATCGGTGCATACATCATAGCCATGGCTGCCCGGCTCTGCAACCTTAACCACACGCAGACCGCATACGAAACAGAAAATCTGTCCGTGGTGGTTTCTCTCGGAGTATGCGACATGAAAGTCAAAGGCTGGGCGTGTCGTACATACGACTTGTAGCGTGGGCATCCTGCCCGCTGGGGCGTGGGCATCTTGCCCGCGCTTTCCGGGCCGGAGCGGGACGCTCCAGCGACAGCGGGCGGGACGCCCACGCTACCTCTCGTGGCATGGCCATCCTGGCCATGACTTCACACGGGCAAGATGCCCGTGGCACGTTCTGGCGTCTCGGCCCTGACTTTTGTGGCGCGCGCGCTTTCTGCTGTTGCCGGTCGCCGGGCCGCGTGGTATTTGTAAGGATGGGTTCGACCGGTCACGACCCCAGGGAGGCTTATGCGGCGTCTGCAAGTGAAATCGAGCGCAGGAGAATATACGGTAGTCGTTGGACGCGGCGCGTGGCGCGCCCTGCACCGCCTGAAGGGGTATTCGTCGGTCTTCGTGCTTACTGAACCCGTTCTGTGGGAGAGATGGGGAAATGATTTGCTGCGCGACGCGGGCTGGGCCGGCGTGCCTCCGATTCTGGTGCCTTCGGGTGAGAGTTCCAAGAGCCTTACCATGGCGGGGCACGTTGCTTCCGAACTTCTGGAACGCGGCGCTGATCGGCGGTCCTTGTTGGTCGCGTTCGGAGGCGGAGTGGTAGGAGACCTGGGCGGGTTCGTGGCTTCAACTTACATGCGAGGGATAGACTACGCACAGGCGCCGACCACAGTTCTGGCGCAAGTGGACAGCGCGCTGGGGGGAAAGACGGCCGTCAACATCCGCGCCATGAAAAATCTGATCGGCACATTCCATGCGCCTCGCTTGGTGGTTTCGGAAGCCGCAGTACTGGCTTCACTTCCGCCGCGCGCATTCCAATCCGGTTTATATGAAGCCGTGAAACACGCGATTCTATCGGGGGCGGCGTTGTTCGGCTGGCTGGAGAGCAAGGTAGCCGGATTGCGACCGGCTGATACGGCGACACTGGAAGTGCTGGTGGCTCGCGCTGCGCAAGTGAAAGTTGACGTGGTGAGCCGCGACGAGCGCGAAGCGGACCTTCGGCGCGTCCTGAATCTGGGTCACACTTACGGTCACGCCCTGGAAGAGGCCACCGGGTATCGCCGCTTTCTGCACGGCGAGGCCGTGGCGTGGGGGATGCTGATGGCCACTCGGTTGGCGGAGATTGCGGGCGTGCTTGATGCGGCCATCGGCAAACGCATCGCTCGCTTGGTGCGGTCGGTGGGCCCACTGCCTCCGATTCGCGGCCTCAATGAGGAGAAGATTTTGGGACTTCTGCCACGCGATAAGAAAGCGGTGGGGGGAAAGATCCATTGGGTTTTGCCGGAGGGGATTGGCAAAGTGCGGGTGACGCCGGATGTGCCCGATGTGGCCGTCGCGACGGCCTTCCGCGACGTTCAGCACGGGGTGTGGAATGATTATTACCGCGCGCGCGCCCGGGCAGGGGAGTCCGCTGGCTTCGGGGCGCGATGAAGCCTCGGCCAGCGCCGCGGTACGCAGCATGTTCGCGGTGGTTGCGCATCGCTACGATTTTCTGAACCACCTACTCTCTCTGGGGAGTGATATCGCTTGGCGCCGGGCCTCGGCGCGCGCGCTGAAGGACGTACTGGCGCGCCCCGGTTCGCGCGTCGCCGACCTTTGCTGTGGAACGGGCGATTTGAGCTTTTGCCTCGGCCGGCATTCACAAGGGTCGGTGATGGGAGCGGACTTTTGCCATCCGATGCTGGCGATTGCGCGCGGCAAGGCCGGCACGAAGCACCGTCGGGTTCAATTCCTGGAAGCCGACGCGCTCCACTTGCCTTTTGGCGATGCTTCGCTCGATGCCGTCACGTCCGCTTTCGGATTTCGCAACCTGGCCAATTATGCCAGGGGAATTGATGAAATGCGCCGGGTCTTGAAGAGCGGCGGCCGCCTCGCCATCCTGGAGTTCTCGCAAGTGCGGTGGCCGATCTTCGGTTCGCTGTTTCGATTCTATTTTCGCCGCGTCTTGCCGCGCATCGGCGCCTGGATCTCAGGAACCGACGGACCCTACCGCTATCTGCCCGACTCGGTGACCCAGTTTCCGAATCAAGAAGTTTTGGCGGAAAAGTTGCGAGCGGCGGGCTTCCACAAAGTGAGCTACGTGAATTTTACGGGGGGCGTTGCCGCCCTGCACGTTGGCGAAAAGATGTGACGGGGTAAGTTTTCAGTCCTCAGTTTTCAGTTATCAGTAACCACTCCCCCCCAAAAGAACGCGAGGGAATCAGCTAATCTGTTAGCTGCCAGCTCGCGGCTTAGTCCGTCTGGCTCCAATCCTCCGGAGCCCCGCTATCCTTGAATTCCTTTTCCAAATCGTCCAGAGCCTTCTGCGCGGCCTCTGTCGCAGCCGCGTTCATATCAACCTCGGTCTGCTTGGTCTGCACTTTAGCGGTGAGGTCCTCTTTAGCGATGGGGTTCATTTCCCGTGCCTGCTGGATCTGGAGGAGATTCGATTCATCCTCGGATAATTGCTGCTGTTCTTTGGCCCTTGCCACGTCCCGTCGGGCCGCTCTGAACCTTTCCTGCCAGTAATCGCGAGTTTTCTCTTTGTCTTCCGGCGCTTCGGCTTCCTTGTTGCTGGCCACCTCCGAAGACGGAGGAGTGACGGATTTGGCTTGTGCCGGGGTCGAAGGATTCTCCGGGGTAGGGAGCATCTTTGTTACAGGCTCGCCGAAAACAGGCGCAGGCAGGTTGTCGTTGGTGAAGACCTTGGTGGCCTTCTTTGCATCCTTGTCGCGTTGCACGCGGAGTTGCCGCGCCAAATCGCCGAGCGATTCCTGCTGCTGAGATTGGGCGACCAATGGCAAAGCGGTGGTCAACAAAAGAATTGCAATCAGCAGATGCGTTCTGCCCATGGGCCCCTCTCTCAGCGCAGCCAACCGGGATCGCCGCCCTCGTGGCGCAGTTGGTCGTGTAGATCGTCAATCGCCTTTTCGTCGTCGGCAACCTGCTGTTTCTTGGTATCAATTTCTGCTGTAAGTTTGTTGATATCGCCGCGCGAGTATTCTTGCTGGAGGGCCTTGTTCGGGTCAGGGTAATACTGCATCTGATTCTGCCCCAGCTTCTGTTGCAGTACCCCCAATTCGCGCTGATGGGTCTCAAGTTGACTTTGCAGCTTGCTCAGTTGCAAGCGGTAATACTTCTCGTCATGAGCTTCCACCGGCGCCGCGGAGCCCGCCGGAGCGATGTCCGCGGATTTCTTTTCCGGCACACTGGCGCCGGATCTGGACGAGTGGTCTTTGCCACTGTAGATGTTGTCGTTCGTAATTACGATTACCGGCTTGGGCTCTTTGGCCTTCTGAGCTTTGAGTTGGCGGGCGATGTTACCCAAAGAAGTATCGTTGCCATCGGATTTGGCGTCGGATTTCTGTTGGGCATAACTTGCCGCTGCGGCGAGACCGACAACCAGTAGCCCCAGGGCGAAAACTTTGACACATATCCTCATAACAACCTTCCTCGAGGGGCGGCGCGGTCGATCCCTAATCTGAATTTACGCCTCTTCAGGTTCAAAATCAACTCGGTAGTGTCCTAATTGGGATGTAGCGCCGCCCTTTAGGGCGGCACGTGCCGGGCTCAAGCCCAATACTGTTCACTTAATGATTCTGAGGCATCGTTCGATCTCAATCCGGTCGTGGCTTAGCCTCTGGCGCGGGCGCACGGGAAATTTGCTTCGCGGGCGCCGCACCCCGCGGG
>JBKQVI010000521.1:0-20377 GCA_052139985.1 Terriglobia bacterium | reverse complement strand
GCGGGCTTGAAGGTCTCCGACCAACAGATGGCCGAACTGCAGCTCAGGAGAGACAAGTTTCATGGTGACTGGAACTATAGTCTATTGCCCAGAAGTTGACACGGTTATTTCCTGACAGCCCCTAAGTTGCTTGAATCTCTCTCGGCACCGCATTACACTCGCTGTCGATAGCCAGCGAATTCGAGGTTTCTCCGATAATCCCATGAAGAATGACGAATCCAACCCCAGTTCCCACGCGCAAGGGGATACTGTTGACCGTCGCGGGTTCCTACAGTCTGCCGTCGGCGCGAGCCTGGCCGTCACGGGAGCGATGCGCGCTGAATCCAAGCGCCCGGCGTCCCCCAATGCTCTGATCCGCGTAGGACTGATGGGTCGCGACGGCCACCGCGAGGTCCTTTTGGATAGCATTCCCAAGCTCGCGGGCGTGCAGTGGACTGCCTATGCCAAGGGCGAGCCCGGCGAAGACAGTGCGTGGGTGCAAAAGCAATTCCCCGGCAGCAGCCAAACCCGCGTGTACGAAAACTATCACGATATGTTGGACAAAGAGGAAAGGAAGACCTACGGAGGCACGATTCCTTGGGTGGGGATTCATGCTCTCGATTACATGCGATGGGTTTCCGGACAAGAATATTCCCAGGTTGCCGCTTTCGAAGGCAACAAGGCGCACCCGCAAACCCCCGGTTGCGAGGACCACGCCGGCTTGCTGTTCCGCTTGGCCAATGGCGGCACCGCGACCTGCCACCTGGATTTCCTTCGTCCGGAAAGTGCGCCCACCCACGGAGATGACCGCCTCCGCATCGCGGGGAGCGAGGGACTGCTTGAGGCTCGGGATTTGGACAACAGCGTGAGGCTGATCAGCGCCAAAGGTCATGTGGGAGAATTGCCCCTCGCACCGCACGTGGATTTCTTCGGAGCGTTTATCGCCGACCTCCGCGGTGAGGGCGAGCCTCTGGTCTCGGCCGAGGATGCGTTCGCCATCACGCGGATTTGCTTGCGCGCCCGCGACGCCGCCGATACCGGAGCGTGGGTAAAGCTTTAAGCTCACGTTCCGTAGTGAAACGCAATAATTCGAAATAATTCAACGAACTCCTTGACAAGCTTCCGCACATGGCATAAAAAGCAAAAGGTGGAATCGCCGAATTTCCACGCGGATTGCAGGGCTTCAAGAAGTCCAGGGCTGCTCCCGGGGTCGCCGCAGGGTTTCGCCCACCGTTCGTACTCTGCTGGGTCTAATTGCTGCTGTCAAAAAGCCAATTCGACTAAAAGGATACGCTAACATCGCCTTCGACATCGTGACCACCAACGGCAAGGCTAACTTCCCCGAAGGAAGGGCCATGAGAGTGCGGCTACAAGTTATGTCGCACTGTCTAGATCGGACTCATCTGCATGGCTGAGCAGGTCGGCGACGCAACCCTTGAAGCGCTGGGATATAAACCGGAGTTCAAGCGCGTCCTGTCCTTGCGGGACCTGATTCTTTACGGCTTGGTCATCCTCACGCCGACGGCGCCATATCCTGTCTACGGAATTGTCCAGAGAATTTCCCACGGCCATGCCGCGCTGGCTTACCTGGTGGCCATGGTGGCGATGCTGTTCACGGCGGCGAGCTACGGAAAAATGGCGGGAGCGTTTCCCACCGCGGGTTCCACTTACACTTACGCGCAGCGCTCGCTGAACGATCATGTGGGATTCCTGGCGGGTTGGGCGATGATTCTCGATTATTTTCTGATTCCCCTCCTTAGCGTCGTTTACGCGGGCCTCACCGCGGCCCGGTTGCTTCCGGTGGTGCCCTACGCGGTGTGGGCCGTGCTTTTCACGGTGCTCATTACGGTCGTCAACGTGCGCGGCATTCAGATGACGGCGCGCGCCAGCCGCGTGATGATGATCATCATGACGTTCTCAGCCGTGCTCTTTGTCGTCTTGGCGGCATTTTACGTTGTGCATCAACACGGCTGGGGCGGGTTGTTTGTGGGGACGGCCGTTTTCAACCGTGGCACGTTCGTCCTACGCCCATTGATGCTCGGCGCCGGCGTCGCGGCGCTGTCCTATATCGGCTTTGACGCCGTCTCGACCCTGGCGGAGGACACACAGGACCCGGAACGGAACATTGCCATCGCCACCGTGGCGGTCTGCCTGATCCAAACGGTTTTCTGCTTCGCCACGGTCTATCTGGCGGCACTGGTCTGGCCGAATTACAACTCCTTTCCCCAGGAGGAAACCGCCATTCTCGATATCAGCAGACTGCTGGGCGGCGCCTTGATGTTCGGCTTCATCACCTTCGTGCTGCTGGTGGCAGGCCTGGCCAGCGCGTTGACCGGCCAGGCGGGGGCTTCGCGCCTGCTGTTTGGCATGGGGCGCGATGGCGTGATTTCACGTTCAATTTTTGGTTACGTCAGCCCGCGTTACTCCACCCCGACTCGCGCTATCTACTTGATGGCTGCGGTAACCTTGGTGGGATCGCTCGTAATGCGATTCGAACTCGCCGTGGAACTGCTGAACTTTGGCGCTTTTGTAGGATTCATCCTCGTCAATCTCAGCGTCATCCGGCATTACTATTTTCGCCGGCGATTGCGGGCAGGCCTGGCCCTCTTCACAAATCTCATTTTCCCTCTGCTGGGGACGATCACCTGCGTGTACCTCTGGATCAACCTCTCCTATAAGGCGAAGATCGTCGGGTTCATCTGGTTGGGGCTGGGAACGCTTTATCTCGCCGGCCTCACTCGGGGGTTTCGCAATCCTCCGCGTACGCTGAAAATCTGAAAGGAAGAAGTTTCGATTATGTCTTTGGATGTGACTCTAGAAAAGAAGCTCGGCTCGTACGTCGAAGAGCACCGTGACCGCCTGGTTGAGATCATTCGCGACCTCGTGCGTATACCTTCGGAGAATACTCCGCCCACGGGAAGTGAAGCGGCTTGCCAGCAATACGTGGTGGAATTTCTGCGGAAACAGGACCTGGCCCCGACTCTCTATGAGTTCAGCGAGGTTCCCGGCTTGAAGGAGCATCCGTTGTATGAATCGGGACGCAACTATGATGGCCGGCCCAACGTGGGCGTGCGGAAGAAGGGGAGCGGCGGGGGCCGTTCGCTGGTGCTCTCGGGGCACATCGATACGGTGCCGCGCGGATCGCAACCGTGGACTCGCGAGCCCGTTGGCGGCGAGATCGACGGCAACCGCCTTTATGGGCGCGGCTCAAATGACATGAAGGGTGGCGTCGGCACAAACCTGTTTGTCGTCGAGGCCCTGCGCGCACTGGGAATCGAGCTGCGTGGCGATTTAGTGTTTGAGACCGTCGTGGACGAGGAGTTTGGCGGTGTCAACGGAACCTTGGCGGGACGTTTGAAGGGATTCAACGCGGACGCGGCGATTATTTCCGAGCCCTCCTTCCTCCGAATTTGTCCCGCCCAGCGCGGCGGAAGGACCGTACACATCAAATTGAGCGCCGCGGGAGGAGTCCTGACCGAAGGCAAGTTTCCTGCCGGGGTCATCGACCAGTTGCGGCATCTTTTGATCAAGGTCCAGGCGTTTGCGGAGCAGCGCCGCGCCAAGGCCGTTGTTCACGAACTTTACGCCGGCGCCGCCGATCCCGTGCCGGTATCGATCACCAAGGTCTTTACCGGCCAGTGGGGTACGAAAGAACCCATCACTGTTCCCGAAACTTGCCAAGTTGAAATGTTCTGGCAACTGATGCCGGGCGAAAAGCAGGGTGAGGTCGAACGCGAATTCCACGCGTGGTTCGACGCGGTGTTGGCCTCGGCGCCGCACCTATTCCCCGCCCGGCCGGAGGTGGAATTCCCTATTCGGTGGCTGCCGGGTTCTTCCATCCTAAAAACCGAGCCACTTGTTCGCGAACTCGCCGCGAGCGCCGCCAAGGTGTTGGGAAAGGAGCCGCTCATCCAGGGGATTGAAGGCCCTTGCGACATGTACGTTTTTCATCAGGCCTTCGGAATTCCCGCGGTTTTGTGGGGAGCCCGCGGAGGCAATACCCACGCAGCCGACGAATATCTCGAAATCGATTCCGTCGTGCAAGCGGCCCACGCGCTTTTGATGTTCGTCTGTGATTGGTGCGGAGTGTGATGAGGGCTGGCACGCCTCCCTGAAGGGGAGGAATATCATTAGCCGTAGGTGAAACCTACGGAATAGGATGATGCCGAAAACAGTCCTGCCGACCCTGAAAGGGTCGAATTATTCGCCCCCGTCCTGGAGTTTCTACATTTCGGCCAGGGCAACGTTGAACGAAGAAACGATGGGAAGTGGGAATCTCCTTCCCTCGCCCCTCTGGGGGAGAGGGTTCGCATCCGGCGCTCTCATCAGCCGGGGCGGGCCGGGTGAGGGGGTCGAAACCGTGAGTTCTCCACATCCTTACCGGAAGACGCGCTCCCTCGCACGCACGACGGGGCGGACTGACAAAGCCCGCGAACTTCGTCGCTCGTCAACGGAAGAGGAACAAGCCGCGTGGCATTTGCTTCGCAAGCTGGGGTTAAAGGGATTCCGCTTCCGCGGCCAGCATACTGCTGTGGGACCGTACATTGCCGACTTTTGTTGCCGGGAGCGGCGCCTTATAGTCGAGCTTGACGGCAGCGTGCATGGGCAGCCAAGCCAGGCGAGCAGAGACGCGCAACGGGATGCGTACCTGAAAGCCCGGGGATATACCGTACTGCGAATTTCCAACGGCATGGTTCTGGAAGCGCCGGAGCTGTTTATGGAAAAAGTGGTGGCCATGGGGTGGTCGCTACCGGAGGCGATGGGTTGAGCACGTTGGTGGATGGACCCCCTCACCCGTCCCGCCCCCGCTGGTGAAAGCGCGGGTTGCGGTCCACCCTCTCCCCCAAGGGGGCGAGGGAAGACGTTGTCGTTGGGGGGAGGGCGAAATGTAGAAACTCCAGCGCCCCGATAAAGTACATCGGGGCTCAGGATGACAGTATAGTTGTGATTTTCCCGGAGACAACAATTCCCCGCCCTTCCGGCCGGTTGGTTACGAATGGTTCATTGAAGAAAGCAGAGAGGAGTACAGACAAGTGAAACGACGCGCGTTTCTGGGATTGGCGGGGGCGGCGGGCCTGCAAGCCTGGATGGGGAAATCAGGGAACGCTCAAAGTCTGAGTGGGCCACGTCCCCTGAATCCGCCGTCACCTTCGGATCTGCGTTTAGCGGGAACGAGCCTTCCGCAGTTGCGCCAGAATCTTCACGACCAGCTCTTCCAGGTTATTCTGCCTTTCTGGGCCAAATACGGAATCGACCGCGAATATGGCGGCATCATGTGCAGCCTGGATTATGACGGTACGTTGGTCGATACGGGAAAGAACCTTTGGTTTCTGGGGCGGGCCATCTGGGTTTACAGTTTCTTGTACAACCACTTTGAAAAAAATCCCCAGTTCTTGGAAGTGGCGAAGAAGACCAAGGAGTTCGTGTTCAAGTATGCCCTGCAACAAGACGGCTGGTGGGCGGAGGCATTGTCACGCGAGGGGAAAGTTCTGAGGCCCTACAGCGGCGACACCGAGGGCATGTACCACCTCGCCGAAGGTCTGCATGAATATGCCACAGCGAGCGGAGATGAGCAGTGCCGCGAAGCCTCCTTCGCGCTCCTGAAGAAGCTCTTCCAGGACTTCGACAGCCCCGATTTTCGGTACCGGGGGGCGGACTTCCCTTATCTGTGGAACAGCAAACGCGCGGTGCGACCCCAGGGCTTGTGGTTTCTAAACCTTCAAATAGCCACCCAAATGCTCGAGCGGGAGAACGATCCGAAGATCGCCGAAATCGCGGACCGCTCCGTGGACGCCATCATGAACCGGCATTACAACCCGGACATCGGGCTGAATACCGAAATGCTGTACTCCGATTTCAGCCGGCCCAAAGACGAGGCGCAAAAATCGCGCTTCGGCCACTCTGTCGAAGCCCTGTGGATGGTCATGGACGAAGCGAACCGCCGCCACGATGAGGGGCTATGGAAGACCTGCGCCGAGCGCATCCGCCACCACCTGAATGTAGGGTGGGACTACATCTACGGCGGACTCTCCCAGTGGATCAATGTGGATCACCCCACGTATCAGTGGCCGGTGGAGACACCACCGGGGACCACGCAGCAATTGCATTTCACCGGCGAATACGAATACATGAAGTGCCTCTGGTGCCAGAATGAAACCCTCGTCGCAACCCTGAACGTTTTCGAGAGAACCGGCGCGGAGTGGGCGGCAGAATACTTTGGCATGGCATACGGGGTTATCAACCAGAAGTTCTGGCAAAAGAAGCGGGGCTATCCGGCTGGCTACATGCTTTTCGCCGACCGCCAGATGACCTTGCAGCCGCACGTGGGACGCCAGGACAACTATCATCCAATCCGCCAATTCATGCTGAACATCCTGACGCTCGACCGGATGATCGCACGTGGCGCGACTCCGTTCCAGCCTGCGGCGCATCGCGGCGTGCGGGCTCCCGCAGCGCTTGGCGCCTGATCCGCTAGCCTGAATTTCTCGCCACGCGTCTCAGAGGGCGGTATAGTTGCGGAAAGACTCGTGGGCGCTGTCATTCTGAGCCCGCACTTTGGGCGAAGAACCCCCGCAGTTCGCTCTGCTCACCTTCCGTCGTGAACTACCGGGGTCCTTCGCCCAAAATGCGGGCTCAGGATGACAGGATTGAAGGGTTCTTCCGCAAACCCTGAGGGCTACCGACCCTGTGAGCGTTCCAACTGAGCGAACCTTTCGCAATACACTTGCGCGAAGCGCTTTGAGTGCGGTCGCAGCAGCTACCGCTTTCCTCTCTCCGCTCTCGCAAGCCCCATTTGCAAAACAAGAATGCCGCTGTTCCCGCCCCCCATAAACCTCAGCCATGGCGTCATTGCATCGTAACCTTCAAAAGCGGTAGCTGCTGCGACCGCACTCCAAAGCGGGCTTCGCCCGCAGCGAACAGTACTGGCCTGCCGGATACTGTCGGGGGTAATTTCAAGGTTTAGGGGCGGGCGCAGTGTTTTGCGGGGGCGAAGAGGTGGCAGCGGTTATACCGTCCTTGAGCATCCTCGCGGAAGTCTCGCGGGCCGCCGGAGCATATTGCCCATTCGGTTCGAGGCGCAAATAGGTTTCGAATTCCGCCAACGCCTTGTCATTGGCGTTAGTCCTCATGTAGGCCGTACCAAGCTTGATGTGAAACTTCGCGGGCATCTCCGGGTGGAGGGCCTGCGCCGCAAGATAATCCTGTATAGACTCCGGGTATTTCTGCAATCCGTAACGGGCTTGTCCCATCTGGTAGCGGAAAAGCCACGCTTGAGGCGAGAGCCGCAGCCCCTGGTTCAGAACGGTCTCACTCTCGGCAAACTTCTTTTCTAGAATGTAGAGCTCTGCCAGTTCAGAAAACGAGTCTAAGAGGGTGCCATCGCATTGAATTGCTTTCTTGAAATGGGCCTCGGCGCTCTCCGTCTTGCGGTCGTGCAGATCGACTTGGGCGAGTGCCACCTGCGCCCGAGCGTAGCAGGGGTACGCCGCCACGGCTCGTTCCAAGTGGCGGCGAGCCTCCGGCATCTGCTTTTCATTCAAGGCGTGGTCCCCCTTCTCATACTCCTTGCGGGCAGTCTTAGGTGCTGCCTCATCGGTGAGCGCGGGCGCCACCTTGACCTCGGTTTTATTGGCGGGGGTGAGATAGATATTGAGCGTGTAGGATTCCTGGCGGAAGGTGAGGTCCACGTCTTGCTGATAGATCTGAAACTTGTCAGCCGTGACCGTCAAATGATAGCTACCGGCGGGAAGGCCATCAAATACATAGCCGCCGAAAGCATCTGCGCTTCGACTTCCTGCCAACTGCCCTTGGTCCGTTTCCAGGGATAACCTCACGCCGGAAGGAATCACCTGCCCGTCCTTGGTCAAGACCTGACCTCGAAGGGTAACGCTCTGGTCGGCATAACTCGGCGAGGACGGGAAGAAGCCAACGGAGAAGAGCATTGCCGCGCCAGCGATCATAGCCCGAAGCGAAGAATGGGGCGTGGCCACGGCCTAACTCCTTGCTACGATATCGATCAGTGCCCTGTCTCTCTTGAAAACCTACCACGAGGCTCGGAACAAATCAACGGCGCGGACGCGTCTGGGCGCGCGACACGAAAACACGTGGCGCGGGCATCTTGCCCGTGTACGATCATGGCCAGGATGGCCATGCCACAAGACGTAGCGTGGGCGTCCCGCTCCCGCCTCAAGTTTCTACATTTTGATGGGACACCGCATGGTGGCACTCGCCGAACACGCTGTCATCCTGAGCCCCCACTTTGGGCGAAGGACCCCGGCAGTATCCAGGAATCGTGAGCGGAGCGAACTACGGAGGTCCTTCGCCCCGATGAACAACTCGGGGCTCAGGCTGACAGCCGCCGCTCCGCCAATGGCGGAACAGGGGACAGCTCAACAGTGCGGCCAACGACCGCCGAATACATCGAAGCGTTGGCGCCTCAAGCGGAGAAGGCGAAACCTTGGCTCTGACCGTTCCGGGCGGACACACCCGCCATGACGCGATTAGCCTCTCACAGGCATTCAGGGGTCAAAGGGTCGGTACTGTGGCTTGGCACTCTTGCCGACACCACACCATCGCCTTTTCCAGTGAATGGTGAAAAGGATAGCCGCGATCAACGTACACGGAACAGCTAGATGACTCTCAGTGCTTGGCGAGTTTGTCTGCCATCGACAACAACAGCCTGCGATTCGTGCTCGACATGGTCTCGAAAGACTTGATCAGCTTCTTGACCGGCTTACCGAGGTTGACCTGATCGGGAACCTTGGGGGCCGACGGTTTCCCCTCACCTTGGAAAAGCAGTTGGTAGGGTTCAACTTCCAGTGCTTTGGCAAACTTTTCCATGGTGGCGAGTGAGGGTGCTGTGTATCCGCCTTCAACGCGAGAGATGTACGAGCGCAAGAGACCAGACCGCCGTTCGATGTCGCCTTGCGAGAGACCTTTAACTTCACGCAATTGTCGTAATCTTTTACCTACGTCCATAGCTCGATTAGAACAGAATCAGAACCCCATGTCAACCGTCATTACTTATCTTAATGCCTTACTAAATCCATTAAGATGCCTGACTTGTGCTTTCCGATAAAGATAGCCCTCAAATTCCGATTTTCACGTATTGAAACACTCACCGACCATACGGCGACTCCCTGTGCAAGCGGAGGAGATCCACTTTTACCTTTTGACTTTTGCCTTTTGACTTGATTTTATGTTTTAACCAGGCGAAGAGCTTCCACCGCCAGCCACTCGAGCATGAACATCGTGAGGGTGGATGATGGGGCTTCCATTAGTAGGGGGGTAAGAATTCCCAGGTCCGAGCCTTCAACAAGCTCGCGATCGTTGCCGTCGGTCAGGGAAAGCACGCGCGCACCATTTCGGCGCGCTTGTTCTGCACAGCGATGGACGAGTTTCTTGATTTTGGAATGCGACCCCGAAAGAAACAGAACCGCGTCGTCACGTCTGGCAAAGTGGCCGATTCCGCTCCAAAACTCCGACGCCTCTATGGCCTCTACCGGAAGGCCAGCCAGAAATCTCAACCGCCGCGCCGCGCGCCAGGCCGGATAGTGGTAGAACCCTCCACCCACGATACGCAGCGCGGGGAAATGGGCCACCTCTGCCGCCGCCGAGCGCACCACTCCAGGGAGCTGCGTGAACACCCACTCAATTTTGTCCGGTAGTTGATCAAATTCTGCTTGCATAGCGTCCCAGTGTGGCGCAGGGCGCTTCAGGATTCGCGCGACCTCAAGCGCCAGCAGGTTAAGGGCAGCGTGCAGACAGAGGGTCGCGGCCGGTGTTTCCACATCGCCCTCGGCGCCAGTGAGGAAAACGTGATCCGCCAATTTTGCCAGGGGGCTCTCGGCATCATTGGTCAGCGCAACTAGCGAGCAGCCGCGCTCCTGGGCACTCGAGGCAAGTTCCCGCGCTTCCGGCCAGTTCCCCTTGGCGGAGATCATTACCAGTACCGACCGCGGGCGCAGCAGGGACAGACCGTAGCTCTGGAAAACCTCCACCGGGCGCGCTACCACCGGCAAGCCAAGGAAGTATTCCAGCGCATATCCCGCCGCCGTGCCCAGGGCGGCGCAATCCCCTGCTCCACAGACGTAGATTGGCCCGTCCCCCCAGCGGACCTTGCGCACTACCGTCCCGTAGTCGGCATGAGCCTTCTCAAGGGTCACGCGCAATGCGCCAGGGATTTCCTGAATTTGGCGCCGGTTTCCCGCGGGTGTAAGTCTAGCGTTCGACGTCATCTGACCAACCTGTGGTGTCTATCAAGTTTGGCGCGGGCGCAATCCGCGCGGGCTCGTTCAACACAAACCCGTGCGCCGAAAGGTGGGCGCCGAATAGTAAGATCAGCGCGCCCACATAAGCCCAAAAAAGCAATGTCACGGACAATGCAAAGGGTCCGTACACTTCCCGAAAGCGGACCATCGGCTTCGTCAGGGAGTAAATAACGCCCCCCAATTCCGTCAAGATCCCGGTGGCGATGGCGGCAGGAAAAACCCTCACTACAGGAACTTTCCCATTCGGCAGAAAGTAGTAGATCACAAAGTAAATCGAAGCCACAAAGGGTATGGAGGCAATATCCATTACGCTCTGAGACACGAAGGAAATTAAACCTCGGGCGGGTATCCAACCTATCAAGAAATTTATGATCGCTTGCAGGGGCGTGACCGCGAGAATGAAGCACAGGGCGAACAATCCCACCACGAAGGCGAGGGCAAAGGATATTGCCTGGTTTTTCACGAAACTGCGATTGCGGTGGAATCCCCACACCTTGTTCAGAGCGATCTCAAGCGGTAAAAACACTCCTGAAGTGGTAAACAGAAGCATGAACACCGATACCAACTGCAAGCGCGGGCGTCCTTGTACGGTGGCCACCAGATTGCGAATCACCGACTCCGCCCCGGTCGGCAGATGTGCGTGCAGAAGCTGAAGAACCATCTCGTAGGCGCTCTCCCAGTGCAGCCACCGCCTGCAAGTCGCCAGCATAATCAGCGTAAAGGGAAAAAAGGAAAGGTAGGCGTTGGCGGCAATGGAAAACGCATACGCGTGGACCTCCGTTTCGAAGAGGTAGCGTACGCTGCGAAGCATGATGTCCGCCAAGCCGCCGTGCGCCAAGCCGCCGTGCCGGAGTTTTTCAAGTTCTGCTAGCACCCATCACCATTCCACATGCAAAAGCCCTTTGCAACTCGGGCCCGCATTCCCAGTCTACAACGGACGGGCAGTATAGTGCATCGGCGCACTGCTTGCCAGCGGTCGATGGTTCGCTAGCTATCGCCGAGCTCACCCACTGCTTTCTTGGTCAAGTACGCGCCGTGCCCCAGCCCGAACGACGCCAGGATGGTGGTGTCCACATCCGGCAGATCCACAATTGTTCGTGCTTCCAGTGAGCCCAGGAAGTGAAGGATGAGCGCAAGGAATGTCCCGACGGCGAGGAAAGTCATGACGAGCATCTGGAAGTCTCCAAGGTCAAATTGGTTTGAGTCGTTGGAGGTCAAATCGGCCCAGAAGCGCGCAACCGCTGCGCAAGGCTTGATATTGACCGCTCCCGCGGCCACCGCATTCTGGATCTTCGACACGGTGATTCCTTTGGCCGCCGTGTAGGTGACGGCGCTCATTCCGGACAGGAGCAGCAGGTTCTGCGGTATGTTCACGCCGCCCAGCATGTCTCCCCCGAGTTCGTGAACGCGCAGCCAAAGAGTAGCCAAATACGCGGAAATCAAGACTCCGAACCAGAGCACCGTCTGAAATTTCGAGTTGCTGAACCTTCCGTCCTCCCCGACGATCAGTTTCTGGGGGTGAAAACCTGAAAGGAGAAAGCAGACCAACCAAAAAGCAAAGATGGCGACCAACAACACTACAGTTCGGTAACCCAGTCCTACCGAAACCACTTTTGCGGAGAGGGCCTGCAAGGTCGTCTGGCCATTATCCGTCGCGACCAGCACCGATAGGCGATCACCCTTGTGCAAGCCCTTCACGGTGTTCTGCAAGGCCGTGTCGCGCACAAGAAAATGCCTTGGGGTCATTTCCGGCAAAACCACCACATCCACGGAGAGCTGGTCATTCGATACGCTCGCGACTCGAACGTCACCGAGGGCCATCGTCCCCGGGGCTTGGTCGCCTCGGGCGGCGGGGCTAGCCATGTGAAATACAGCCAGCGCGAGTATCCACAGACTCAGCGTTTTGCTTCGCATACGTGTTCCTCTCTTCTTAGTCAGAATACGAAGTTTCACGGGCTTCCCGGCGCGGCCGTAAAAAGTGAAAGAATCTGCCGCAAGCTTTCAGGAAACTGCGCGCCGAGCAGCGCAAGAAACGGGACCCCGACGTACAGGATTGCCCTGAGCACGAGCGCTCGGCTGAAAGTGACCTCCCCAGGCTTGGTATCGTTCAGCAGGCTCAGAATAGTGTCACGGTCCATCTGCACAAAAATCCAACACACCGTCCCGATGAACGACAAGATAACGACCCAATTGAAGAACAAGAATTCATTTCTCGGTTGAAACGGGTAGGAGGTTACGGCGAGCAGCATCAGCAAAAGTCCGGCCAGAACAAAGTAGCCAAGATTTTGAAGCGAAGGGAACACGATGGCCAGAAAGTTAACCAGGCGGCCGGCGAGAAATTCCTCAACCTGGTCGAAGAACTCCTTTGCGGCCGACGCTGGAGCCGTAGCGGCGCCGTCCGCGTGGATGCAAGACCAATACCGTTCCATCGGCTTTTCCAGTGATTGCAGGAGCCGGAAGAGGGCGTGGTGGGCGTGGCAACGGAATTTGAGGGATTGCCGCCAGTTACCTTTGATCCGGCTGGCGCGCTTTTTCTGGATCGTCTCCACGAGTGAAGGCGTGGCGGCCCGGGAGTCGTCAGTCCATTGCAACCGCAGAGCCTCGCAAAGATGTGATCCGGCGTCTTGAACCTGCTCCTCCCATTGCGGAATTGATTGCCACAACACTTCGCGCAGGTCTTCATCAGTGTCCCGCGCCTGCATCAGTTCTTTGGCCGCGCGTACCAGCCGGCCAGCCTGATCCACCGACGACTCCAATACGGCGAAGCTTGATGGCGGGTGATTGAGATCCATTTTGGCAATGCCCGGATGGCCCTCCCGGTAACGCTTGAAGGCAGCGAGCAGAGGGTGCCACGAGAGCCGCTCAAGAAGCATCTGCAAGCTTCGCCAGGCAAATACCAGGCGGAGAAACTCCATCAGAAGGGCCCAATAAACAATGATGAACGCCGCCTCGAATAACCAGTAGAAAGGCCGCGGTTCGAACGCCCGGACGAGCCGCGTAGCAAAGAAATAGTGGCCCACCCCAAAACCACAAGCGACCAGCAATAGGTACGACGTCAACGAAATCACCGAGGAACTTTCTAAGACGTGCTTTACGTTGTTCTCGAGCTCGCGAACCCCATTGAAGGATCGCACCTCAAGCGACACGAAACTCAGCCAGGAATGCGGCTTCTCGGCCGTCCCGGTGGCGCGCAACACATCGATGACGCGCAGGCGCCGGAAGGAACACAATCCCCACAGGCAAGCCCCTACGGCGACACAGGAAAGCGGCAGGAGGGGTGAAAGGCCGCCGCGGAAATCAAAGGCGCGCAGGTGATTGAAGAGTCCGCTGGCGGGATTGGCTTTGGCGGTCGCCAGCCACGCCATCGCCAGCAGCCCGGCCAGAACGAACACTAACGCGCAGGCGAAAAGCGCGAACAGAACCACCTCGGGAGCGGCGCCGCGCTGTTCGGATCGTGCTTTGCGAAAAGCGGACACCAGCATCATCGTCGCCAGCAGTAATAGTAAGGTGGTAATCATCGCGATAACGGCCGCGACTTTGGGAGTCGCGGTGGTTTGAATGCTGCTGTTCAGCGCCTTACCTGCCATAAAAGGGAGACAGAAGGCCGTCACGAGCACAACATAAAATGACAGCAAGCTCATACAGCAGCACAGGATGAAAAGCCGGCCCTCCGACCAATAAGCGGGGGAGGCGGTATCTCCCAGGAGGGTGGAAATCAAACCCGCTCCCCTCTTCTCGGGCCGCCAGTACTGGCCGACGATCAGGAGTGCGAGTGCGGAAATGAGAATACTGAGCGCGATGAGCGCGACGACGGAATTCTCCGCGTAGATTCCTCGGCCTACGCTGGACCTCCCCGAAGGTTTATTGGCATCCGTCGATGGAACCGGCGAATAGGTATAATTCCTGTCGTCCTTCCACCCTAATATCCTGACCGGAAGCGTCTCTCCGTTTCCGATCGTCGTCACCCATAGGGACGGTTTGTGTTGTTCGGAAGCCCGGGGGTTTGCGGACACTGCCAAGGGACTTCCGTAATCGACCAACTTTCCATCTTGATGAAGGAGAGCCAAGGTTGCGTTATAGACGCCTTCCGCGGCCTGATTCGAAAATTGAAGACGCGATTTTCCTCCGCCATAGGCGTAGGTCCAGAGCTGTTCGAGATTGAAGAGCGGATAAGGTGTGATGATGATCATGCCGCGCGTGGCGCTATTGACGTCCGGATAGGCATAGAGCAGGTCTGAGTTTAGTGTGAAGAGGACCGTGGCAGGGCAATGCTGCCGGACCTCATGAGCAAGGAAGGTAACGTCGCGGACGTCGGTAGCCACGATGCCGACATAGCTGAACTGCTCGCGAGCGATGGTGGAGAGAAGATTTGAGAGGGTCAGTTCCGCCGACTGAACGGTGAGATCAGAGAAGGAGGGAAGAACCTCGCGCGGCTCGTAACCCTTTTCTTGCGCAAGGTGCCGGGGAAGCGGGTTGCCGCTACTGGTTCCGGAGCCTGCCGGTTCCTGCTGGGGTGTCACGCTGCTGGCGGCCACGCGCAAACGCGAGATGTTCATGGGGAACGGCAAGCTCAGTATTTCGGGGGAGCCCAGGCCGTTTCCGCAGCCGCCACGGCTTGCTTTCCCGCCCGCAGCAGATTGCTTCGTGAAGTTCTGCCCGTAGGCGGTGTTTCCTTCGGTCAGAATCGCGATCTTTGAATAGCCGAGACGGTCAATATAGCAAGCAATGGCTTGGAGCGTTTCGTCGTCGGGCGGGACCGTAGCCTGAAAGCTCGCATGGCCCTGGGCAGCTTGCGCCAGCCAACCGGCGTCGATGGCGGTGGCGGTGCCGGAAATGATTTGAAAGCGCACCTTGGATAGGTTGCTGCGCGACTCACTCCACTGGTCCAAAACAAAGCGGAGCGAAACCCCCGAGCCCGAGAAGGCAGGGCCCATGATCGGAAAGGTGTCAACAGGTCCCAAAGCGGTTGTGCGGGGAAACCCTTGCGGTAAATTCCCGTGTTTGGGGTCCCACGGATAAAACTGCGCCATCTGGTCGAGCGCGGAGAACATGGCCTGCTTGTAGATTCCTGTGGTCGGTGTTTCTCCGATCAAAAAGATGAGCAGGAGTTTCCGGTCTTGCGGATTGCGGAAAAGAATTAGGCCGGGAACAGACTCATACAGGGCTTGATGCCATGAGGGAGCGTTGTCATCAGGCCCCTTGCCTCTATAGGGCCAAGGCAAGGCAAAGCGTTCAAGCGTGTAACCAGACGCCTCCGCGGCGCTCTCCATGGACTCGGCAAAGCTATCGAAAAAGTGGGGCAAGCGGGAGCTGACGGGGTCAGGGACCGTCGCGATGAGAAAATCGATGCTGTAGACATCCTCCGGCGGTTGGCTGGATGGCGTCGGCTGATTCCCCTGTCGGCTGAAAAAAAATTGGGAGACAAGATCCTTCGCGGTGGGAAAATCCGTACTGGCGGGCGCTTCCTCCGAAGACTCCGACTTGCCACCAGTTAGGTACTTTGCAGGTTCGGAATTCCTCTCTGCCGAACGGGTTGCGGTGGTTATCGGGTAGAAAACTGCCAGCGCGGCGAACAATGTGATAACGAGCGGCGCTAATCGTCGGGATTCCATGGTTCATGCCAGAATCAAGGTTGGTGTGCGCGGGGCTGAAGAAAGGATCTACCACAGAGCGCACTCAGACAACGGAGAAAAACCTGGCCCTTTAAGACGGTTATAGTTTGCGCCTGCGCGCAGCGCTTTGGAGTGCGGTAGCAGCAGCTACCGCTTTTCTTGCTTTGGCACTTGCCCTTTTACTTCACCCTTAGCATTATTCCCGTATGAACTACTCGCGGAAAGCGGTAGCTGCTGCTACCGCACTCAAAGCGGCATTCGCCGCAAATGCAACCCTCATGAAATTAGTGAATCGCCGGGGCGTAGCGTTTCACCGCCGGAACGTGTGGGGCCGGCTTCGCAGAGCGGGGCAAACTCGATCCCAGAGTGTGTAGCGCGCCTGTTTTGCAGGTCCGCGCTACGTCTTCTGCACTTGCGCAAGTCTGGGACGACCACCCCCCCCTCACTCCGCCAGCAAATCCCGGAAAAAGCTGTTCAACAACCGGTTGTTGGGATCATAGGTTTTCCGCGCCTTGGCGAAGACCTTGAGGCGATCTCCCAGGCCTTTCTGCGCCTGGGCCGCCGTGACCCTGGCCGTCTGATTGAGCAGCGGGATTCCACCCTGATTGCTGCAGAGATCGTTGTAGGCATCTAGGAAAGCTTCCCACCCGGGATTGGCCGTAGAAACCGGATCCACCGTCATGGCATTACTATCGTAGGAATAGGACAGCAGAGAATTCTGGTCCTTCGCTACTCGATATCCCACGCTCAGCATGTTGGTGCGGTACGCCTTCTGTTGGTAATAGTCGCGGGAAAACTTGAAATAACCGGCCATGACGTTAGCAAAATTCGCTTCCGGAAACGCCCAGAAGCTGAAGGTATAACTGCTATTATTCGCCGGCACGGGATAGCGGATTATTTGCTCACTGGCGATGCTGTAATCCGCGCGAATCAAATTGTTGAGCTTAAATCTCCACATCGCGCAAAAGCCGTCAATCACTCCATAGCGGATGGTGCGGTCCGAGATTTCCGCTTCCACCTGGCGGCAGAAGGCCGGCCCCGCCGATCCCCACAGATAGTTGCGCAACGGCCAAATAACGTGATTAGGAGGCCCCGATGCGCCCGGATTGTATTTGCGAAATTCCACGGTGATGAGATTGTCGAAGGGAAATACGTAATACATCATGGATTCGTTGCGCGCGAAGAGCTCCGGCAGCTTTTGAACAAAATCCTCCAGCGTGAAGGTCTCGTGGTAAACCGCCATGGGGAGGATAGGGCGTACCCGGAACGTAGCGGCGGTCACAATTCCGAACAACCCGTAGCTCGATCGAACCTGTTGCAGCAGTTCGGGCTGGCTCTCATCGACTTCCAGAATGTCGCCGGAAGGGAGGACCAATTCGACTTCGGTGGCATACGAGTTCACCTGCCCATACTCACCGGGCATAGAGCCATCTTTAGTTCCAGAACACGCCGCGCTTCCCATTGAGAGATTGCCAATTTCAGTATTCACATAAAACTGCAAATTCTTCTTCGCGAGTTCCTGAGCCACGTCAATGTAAATCGCGCCCGCCTGAGTCGTGACGGTGTCCGCATTGATCTGCCGAATCTGATTCATCTTCGACATCATGATCAGCGTTCCGCCCTCCACCACGCCACAGGGGGACGTGGAGTGGTTCGAGCCGATGGCCCGCACGGGCGACGGATACTTCACCGGATCTTTCAGAATGGCAACCACGTCCGCCGTGGAGTTGGCCTCCACCACAACTTGCGGGTGTGAGACCAAGTCCCCAAACCAGTTTGTGACCGTAGTTGTTGACATGGAATTCTTCTCCGTTCTTGATCCCCGCAGGGGATCCATTTAATAGCCGGGGGCAACGCCCCCGGAAGACGCGCCCCGACGCCATTCGACCCTGAAAGGGTCGAATCCCTGCAACATCGCGGCAGTCGTGTGTCCCGCAGCCTACGGCAACGCGACCCCTTCAGGGTCGGAGAACGCGTGTCGCCCATTCCGGGGGCGTTGCCCCCGGCTATTAACTCGCGCCCTTACAGGGCTGCAAGTCCGGCGCAACCCGCTTGCCGACTAGAGTTTCGCCCCCGCGCAGAGCTACCCATCTAAACATCTTCGCCTTAGCTGCCCGTAGCGGGAGCCAAGGGGTCGTAAGTGAGTTCGACGAATTGCGCCGTAAAGGCCAGAAATCGCATCCGGGCCTGCACTTGAATCACTGGATCGTTTGTGCCCGTCACCTGGAAAGAGGCGAGGAATCCCGCAAGGGTGCCTACGGCAGCCAGATCTTCGAAGGTCCGGAATTTCAGATAGCCCAGGCCCACCTGGGTATCGGGCAGGCCGGCTTTGATTTCATAGATGTGACAGTAAAGAGTGGTGTAATCCCAGAGCGCTTCCTGCATGCTGCGGAGACCGCTCGCGCTACCTTTTTGCATGTACTTTATTCCCTCGAGATAGAAGCGCCTGCCGTCGGGCCGGGAGAATACCAGGTGATACCACATCTGGGCTTCACCGGTCGCAAGGTTAACCTCGAGGTAATTGAACCGGCTGTTTTGTGAATCGACGACGTAGCTCACCTGCTCTTCCCCGAGGAATTTCGCGAAGGTGATTGTGCCCGCCATCTCGGCCTCGTGTTCCGGCGCGTCAACAAACTCGTTGACGTCGCGGGCGGTCATTTTGACGTCAAACTTGCAATCTACCCCATTCCCGGGCTTTCCGCTGGCTGGGATGAGGTTCGCGATGGTGAGATCTCCCGACCGGCCCGGGGATGGGGTTGTAGCTCCCTCGAAATACCAACCCACCATTTCTTCGCTGAACGTTAAGCTGAGGCCATCGGGGAGATAGACATCGAGGAAGGGCTTGAGCAGCGCTTCCGTGGGAAGGGCTTTCATGTCAGTCCGCGTCAGCATGTAGTAAAAGCCGAAATTGCCGGAGGAGTCGGAGTGAAAGATTCCGAGCGATAGGTTGTTCAGGGCGGAAGATATGGCGGGTGGCACAGCCGTGATGTATTTCCCGACCAGAAAGTCGCTTGTGATCTTGCGGATTTCATCGTGGAACGGCGTGAAATCGTTCAATTGAAAGTGGTCCTGGAGAAAGCTGGGCAAGACCAGCCCTTCCATCAATCCCATCAGGAGGTACTGGCAAGCGAGTTTGCCGTCGGGCTTTGCGTCAAAGTTCAGATACGCCACGCCGCCGGCGTGGTTTGCATTCGAGATGACGTCCATTCTCCACACGCCCTGCAGGTCTTGAGGGGTCGGGACGGCGCCGGATGCGTAGAGCGCCAAATGGTCATTCACCGTCATCTGATCGAAGCTGTGTTTCCGCGTCATGGGAAAGGTGAACTGGCGAATCCCATTAGGATATTCTCCCAGGTAGACGCGGCCGATCAGAAGGTCCTGGTTGATCACCTTGAAGATGTCGTAGAACCCCTGCCACGGCGGGTCCAGATACTTCAGCAGAATGTACTTCCCTGCTTCGAGCGTCCCCGCCGGCTTTGTCAGGTTGATCTCTTCCAGGCTGTTCCGCGCGTGGATGTGATTGTCGGTGTCACTAGTGATCCCCGTGTAGTGGCCGCTGGCGTCTTTGTGGAACTCTTTCTTGAACCCGGTGAAAAGCGCCGACGACATGACGTTTAAGATATGATCCTTGGGGAAGAAACCCTTCCAGAACTGGTCGTTCCGGATCGTGCGTGAAGCTAAGTCAATCTGAGGCGGCCCTCCTTGATTGATGAGAGTGTCGATATCGAGCGACGTGCAGCGCCGGAAGAGGGGCTCAAGCTGCGCTTCGCTGTACGTTGAGACCAGCAGTGGGTCGATAGTCGACAAACTCACGGACTTGTTGGGTTGGGGGTAAGCGTTCCCCTGAAGAGTTTGAATATGCCTCTCGACAGCACGCTCCGTGAGCGCCGAAATGGTAAGCAAAGGGTTCACATTCAGAGCCGAAGGGATGAGCGAACCATCACAAACAAAGAGTCCGTCGTGGACGCTACCGTCGCCGGAAAATACCCTGCCAAACTCGTCGGCGGATCCGTGGAGGTAATCCTCACCCAGCGGGCACCCTCCCAGGGGATGCGCCGTCACCAAGTGCCGGGTTTTGAAAAGGTTCCAGAGAGGATTGGAGATAAAGTTTGCCTGCTGAGCGCGGGCGTGCCGCCGCAGTTCCTCATTGATGCGCGTGAAAATGATCTCCCGCCCCGCGCCGTCCCACTGAATCTTCATGTATCCGTCAGGTTCATACCACGGGGCATCGAAGACCATGGTTCCGCGGGCGTTGTCGTGGGCCATCACCAGATAGAACATGGTGTGGTTCAATGCTCCATCAATCCGGTACGGGTGCAAAATGTCGCTGTCATTGAGGGTGCGCTGCTGTTGGGCGGCCTCATTCCCGGCGTACGTCGCATCGCCATGCAGAAGCGCAAAGGCCGCCTTCGCCCCCAAGACATAGGCGGTGGGGAAAGAAAGGTCTTCCACGGTGAAGCGGTCCTCGATGGGCACTGTGCCGTCGTATGAAATCGCGCTGACAATCGTGGGACC
>JBKQVI010000520.1:0-6525 GCA_052139985.1 Terriglobia bacterium | reverse complement strand
CCTGTAACGGCGGGGCTGTCGGGAATATCCTTTGTTCTTGTGACTCCGGACTCCGAACCCCGGACTCCGGACCTTCCTTACTTCAGCGCGCTCTCGATGGCGGCTTCCGCGACGGGCGCCAGCAATTCGTATCCTCGGGCGTTGGGATGCAGTCCGTCGTCGGAGTAGCCTTCACGCAACATACCTTTATCGTCCACCAGCGCCGCAAAGTAATCCGCAACCTGGGCGTGGACATCCGGCGCGAAGCTCTCAATCCAGTGGTTGAGATTCACAATATCCGCGGGCGGCCGGCTGTCGGTCTGTTTCCTCTTCGTGTAATCGCTGACGGGAGTCAGCAAACAGAGAATAATCTTGATGTGGTGGCTCTCGGCCAGCTCGGACATTGCACGAATGTTATCTTCCACCATTTCCAAAGTCTCCGGGCCAGTGTTGTGGGCAATGTCATTAGTGCCGGCCAACAGAATGAACGCCGCTGGTTGCAGGTGGATTACATCTGGATGCATGCGCACTAGCATCTGTGGGGTCGTTTGCCCGCTGATGCCGCGGTTCACGTAGGGTTTTCCTGGAAAGTATTTCGCCAAATCCCATCCGTCGGTTATTGAATCGCCCAGGAACACCACTCGGCCTTCCACGGCTGGCCCCGTCTCGAGCCGCAAGTTATCCTGGTGGTATCGTCCCAGTTGGTTCCAATCCTGAAGTTCGTCCGCGAGATGGGCGATAGCTCCGGGCAGGCAACACTGCGCCGCCGGAGGATTGAACTCCTGCACGAACTGCGCCCGCACGGACAAAGGCAGGCATAGGCTTAAGCACAGACCAATAATGACCTTTTTCAGATTGTCCATAGCTCCCTCCGATGCCCGTGTTATATACGACTTCAGGTAAACGGTCAAAGAGATATCGGTTCACGGGAGACGGGGCTCGGGATTAGGCATTCGGGATTAGCGGTCTGGATCGCGCAGGCCGTTGTCTTTTAGCATTTGTGGTCACCGGAAAGAGCGGTCTACATGGACCACCGACTCCGATAGGCCCCTTCGGGAAATCGAAGGATCGAAGAACCATGGGCCGCAGGCCCGAAGTGACAGACCCCAAAGACCAGAGGTTGTGCGAGCCGGCCATCCGGAGAGATGGAAACGTCCTGGTCACCCTGTGGCACGCCGCACTAGGCAAACCAACATGGTCCTTTCCGAGCACCGAGGTGAAGAAAACCACGCGCGTTGTGCTCCCCGCTTTATGTGATAATATTGGTTTATGGCAAGACAGCGCGTTGATGTATTTACCAACGCGCGGAGGGCATCGATGGCTGCACATAAGCACAATGTTGTATACGTAGTCCAGCACGATGACGGCTGGGCTGTGAGGAAGCCGAATGCTGGCCGCGCAAGTGGCGTGTACTCCACCCAGCAGGAGGCTGTCGACCGTGCGAAGCAGTTAGCCGACAAGGGGACGGTCCATATTCAGGGCAGGCACGGCAAGCTTCGGTCCATCACGCCCTTTGAGGAGTAGCCTCGAGCAATCACGCGGCGCTCCCCGTCCAGCGGCGGCAGCCAACGCCTCAGCTTAATCCCACCTGAGACCCCGCGAGCGCTAGCCCGGTGGGTGAGTGCTGTGGTCGGTCTACGCTCTCCCTCCGCCCTCACCCGCCCTGCTACGTAGCGGCGCAAACTGTCCGAGGATGTCAAACTAAGTTCACATTTGTCTTCCAAATCGACAAGAACTGTGGTTCCATACGACGCCATGGCACGCGCACCGTTCCTCTCGCCGACTGTGTTTGTTGGGTGTCCTTATGCCCCGCCATTTGATCTCCGGGCGTTCCGCGAGACATTGGAGAGGCTTCCGATTGCGTGGTACTACGCTGACACGCACCTCAGAAGCAGGCACCTCCTCGCAAATTTGACTACCTATATCCGAGCAGTCGATTACTGCATTTTTGACTTATCACTTTGGAACCCGAACGTTTCACTTGAATTGGGTCTGGCTGAAGGTCTTGGCAAAAACTACTACATATTAGTCAATCAGAAACAGTCCAAGGACGTCCCCTCCGATATTAGGGGGATTCAGAGAATTGAGTATTCATCAATTGAATCTTGTGAAAGTGATGGGCTGCTTCCACGTATTGCACAGTATTTAGTCCGGGGTCAAACACACCCCAAGCACATTTGGGACAAGCTGTCGAGCACCCACGGGGACAAGAAGTTCTATTTTTCTTTGGCCATCCTTGCCCATTTTAGAGACAACAAGAGACTTTCACATGGGGATATTACGCGGCTCTCCAAGGGTTTGTATTTGAGAAAGGATGCGCAGGATGAAGTTCTTGCCATCTTGGAAGAGCAGAAGCTCGTTTCGGCCATTGGCTCGAGGCTTGGAGCCAAGTTGGCAAAACGAATCTATCCAAGAGTGCTGGAACTGGTGTGAGATGTGAGGTAAACGGCTCTTTCCCCTCCTGCTCTTTTCTCTTCCATAGCTTCCGAGGACCTTCCGCACTCCAAAGCCAATCGCTCGTCGCCCCAGCTATAGCGGGCCGCCGCGCTCAGCACGCCCTCGACCGTTGGCTTTTCTCATGACTGACGCCCGGCGGCAACCGCGCGCCAGCAATGTGGATGAGGTGCAACGCTGGAAATAAGCCTTCAGTTGCCAGTTTTCAGTCATCATAAAGAGCGGGCAGCTAATCTCGAGCTCCGTATCCCGGCCTCAATGTAAGTACAATTGTATTGATACTCGGAATTAAGCCACGTATGCTACGTCGGTAGCGGTCCGCTGTGCGATTTTTCGTCCTTCGCATCATTTCCGCTCGCGCCACCGAGTCGCACGAAAGGAGCGCCTATGAAGAAGCTCACCAAGGAGCAGGAACGCGACATCCGCGACATCGCGGCAACGCGGGACGAAGACATTGATTTTTCCGATGTCCCGCCAGTTCTCGATTGGAGCGGAGCAGAAATCGGCAAGTTTTATCGGCCCAGGAAAAAGCCCGTCACCATGCGACTGGATTCGGACGTCATCGCTTGGCTCAAGTCTGATGGCCCCGGCTACCAGACGAAGGCCAATGGACTCCTGCGGCACGCCATGCTGCATTTCACTAAACAAAGAAGTGTTGCCCGCCGCAATGCAAACACCACCGGCATCGACAGGGCCAGGCGGCAGAGAAGTGTTGGGCAGCAAGAAACCCGCTAACAGCCGACAGTTCGTCCCGATCCCTGAATCACCATTTCAGCGTCAGCACGCCCGAGTGGTAGCGCAGGACCCGCCCTACGGTCCTGCGGCTTTTCCGTTGGCATGCGCACCCGCCGCTCCGAACGCGCGTCGGGGCGGAAAAGCCGCAAGGCTGGAGAGCGAGCCTTGCGCTACAGGTTCTCTGGTGGGGCGGTTCGCGAACCCCTACGACGCGATCAGAAACTGGCGGTCCCGCTCAGGCGCTTCCTACCCGTAGGAATTCGGAAAGAAAAATCAGACATAATGCTCCCGGCTTCGGCAAATCCGTGGCCCTTTCACGCGGCCCTGGACGTCAACGTGCTAGGCTATCGTATGGAGCGCCATGCCGGTGTGCAAGCGCACAGGTTGTGCAAGGTGTCGGGTGTCAGGTGCTCGGAGTCCGGGACGTACTGCGAACTCTCGGCTGTGAGCTGTTGGCTCATTTCTGGACCAGGGTGCTGACGCATAAAGATGTCAAAAATGAAGGATGAACCGACTATGTGTATGAAAACACAGGTGGCGACGGCAAGATATCAGGCAGAGCATCGCCTTCCACGACAAAATGCAGCAATTGTACGGTAATTGACGAGAATCGGTAGGACTTCTTGGCCGAATACGCAGCAATGGCGTGAGAATTGGAGCGGCGCGGCACGGGCGTCCCACCCCCGACGTTCATGGACAGGACGGCCATGCCCCCTGTCCCGAACTGAACTTCAGCGCTACGGAACACCGCAGCTCTCCATTATGTACTAGAAACAAAAAGAGTTAACGCTTGAGAGCCGAAAATCCGCAAAGCCAGATGTATTTGAAACGAAAAGAGTTATAGATTTGTGGGGAGCCGGGCGGCGAAAAACGCGGGGGGGGAAGAATGAAGGTAACCTCCATTATGTTATTGAAAACACATGTAGAAAAAATGACCGAAATGAGGCTCTCCATTATGTTATTGAAAAATAAGATAGTTATATTCAGCTCTCCATTATGTTGATGAAAATAAAGCGGGTTACTGAACGCGAGGTGTTGACAGACTAAGAAACTGCCCGTGATCGTAGGTTTCGGAAAAGGTGGCAAGCCGCAATCCGATGGTAGACGAACCAGACTGGAGTACCTCGAGCGTGCTTTGGTGCCCTTGCTTGGCACCTCGAATCCGCCTAAGATACCGCACACCGGAATGGTCGTTTATCTCGCAAGCGAGGATATCTCCGGAAGGACGCCTGGTACCCGGCGCGGGTAACCAAAAGAAATGGAGTATCATGATGAAAGGGCTTAGGGAATGCCGTTTGTTCGCACTCGTTCTCGGAATCTTCACGTTGGGAGTTGTGTCCATGTCAATCGCTGCCGAAAAATCGAAACAGCCGCCGACGGTCGCGGAGGCGGAGGCCTTCATCAAAAACGCCGAAGCCAAGCTGCTGGAGCTTAGCGTCACCGCCGCCCGCGCCGATTGGGTGAAGGCTACCTACATCACCGACGATACGGAGATCCTGGCGGCCCAGGCGGACGAGCACGCCATTGCGGCGCAGGTTGAATTCGCCAAGCAGGCCACGCGTTTCGACGGCCTGAAGTTGCCTCCCGACCTTGCTCGCAAGATGCTGATCCTGAAGATTTCCCTGGTGCTTCCCACACCTGCCGACCCCCACCAGAGCGCGGAGATTACCGAGATTGCCTCCCGCATGGAGGGCACTTACGGCAAGGGCAAGTGGTGCCCCCCTGGCAAAGACAAGTGCCTGGATATCGAAGACCTGACACGCCTGATGGCGACCAGCCGCGATCCGAATGAGCTGCGCGATGCGTGGGCAGGGTGGCACCAGATTTCGCGGCCCATGCGCAAGGATTTTGTGCGCTTTGTTGAGCTTTCGAACCAGGGCGCGCGGGAGTTGGGATTTAAAGACACCGGAGCGCTGTGGCGCTCGAAGTACGACATGCCTCCCGATGACTTCGCGCGGGAACTGGACCGGCTGTGGGGGCAGGTACGTCCGCTTTATTTGCAGCTCCACGCCTACGTGCGCTGGAAGTTGCGGGAGAAATACGGCGAGCAGGTGGTTCCCGCCAACGGCCCCATACCCGCTGACCTGTTGGGCAATCTGTGGGCGCAAACCTGGGAAAACGTCTATCCGCTGGTGGCCCCGCCCGATGCCGACCCCGGATACGACCTGACCCAAATCCTGAAGAGCCGCAACACCGATGCCCTGAGCATGGTTCATTACGGCGAGCACTTCTTCACCTCGCTCGGCTTCGCGCCCCTGCCACAGACATTCTGGGAACGGTCGATGTTTACGAAGCCGCGCGACCGCGACGTGGTGTGCCACGCCAGCGCCTGGCACGTGGACCTGGATCAGGATCTGCGTTTGAAGATGTGCATCGATATTACTTCCGAGTATTTCTCCACGATTCATCACGAACTGGGGCACAGCTTCTATCAGCGGGCCTATCGCCACCAGCCTTACTTGTTCCGCGACGGCGCCAATGACGGTTTCCACGAAGCCATTGGCGATACCATCGCGCTCTCCATAACGCCGGAATACCTGGTGAAACTCGGACTGCTCCATAAAGCGCCCGATCCCTCCAAGGATTTGGGCCTGCTCATGCAAAAGGCGCTCGAGAAAATCGCCTTCCTGCCCTTTGGACTTCTCATCGATCAATGGCGGTGGAAGGTTTTCAGCGGCGAGATCACGCCCGAGCAGTACAACCAAGCATGGTGGGCCCTGCGATTGAAGTACCAAGGCGTGGCCCCGCCGATGCCGCGCAGCGAGGACGATTTCGACCCCGGAGCGAAATACCACGTGGCGGCGAACGTTCCCTACACCCGCTATTTCCTGGCGGACATCCTGCAATTCCAGTTTCACCGCGCGCTGGCAAAAACCGCTGGTTGCACGGAGCCCCTCAACCGCTGCTCGATTTACGATAACAAGGAAGCGGGCGCGCGCCTGGCGAAAGTGCTCGAAATGGGCCAAAGCCGCCCGTGGCCCGACGCCCTCGAAGCTCTAACCGGCCAGCGCCAAATGGACGCCACGGCCATCCGCGACTACTTTGCCCCACTGGAGAGGTGGCTGAAGGAACAGAACCAGGGAAAACCGGTAGGATGGTAGAAAGCAGTAGGCAGGAGGCAGGAGGCAGTATGCAAGAGGCAGTAAGCAGGAGGCAGTAAGCAGTAGAGGATGTCCGGAAAAGTGTTGAAATTTGAGCTTTGAGAGTATCGGCTCTCCAGCCCCAGCCTCTAATTAGGGGAATGACTTACTTGGGTCACCCAATAGTGTTGCCGAGAATAAAAACGATTGGGGGCAGGGGTGCGGTGGCACGCAGGATGCCAGTTCGACGGGAAGGCAGTCGTTAAAGTACCTATGG
>JBKQVI010000519.1:0-19332 GCA_052139985.1 Terriglobia bacterium | reverse complement strand
CCCGGCACCCAGACGCTCTGGCTCGGCTTGCAATACCTCGACCCCCTCACCGCCATGTGGAAAATCCTCGCCCCTCCTCCTCCCTCACCCCCGGTGTCCAGCCGAAGATATGGGTAATGATCAGCTCCCCCAAGGGGGCGAGGGATTAAGAATCATTAGCTTTAGCGACCTATTCACAAGTCTCTCTACGCCAACGGGAAGAGAAATACAAATTGAAAACTAAAATCAAGCATTCCCTACCCTCGCCCCTTTTGGGGGAGAGGGGGGACCGCAAGGCGGTGGGTGAGGGGGTCGAATACCGGGAACCCCGCGACTGAGGGCATTAGCGGGAGGAGCCGCCATTCAGATCCTGATAAACTCCTTATTGCGATACATCCAATAAAGTATTAACCAGACGACGGCAAATGCCGCGCTGGCTTCGACGAAATCCGCCCAACGCCCGATGTGGGGCAGCAGGTGGCCCACAAAAATGTTCCCTACTTGGCGGAAGTCAAAGATTTCAGTAGCCACATAAACGGCAATGGAATTCATGCCAATTACAATAAATCCGAAGGCCCACTTCCTGTATCCCAGGACATCGATGATCCAATAGAACAGCGCCAAGGCCATAAAGCTCACCCCGCCTGAGATCATCACGTAGGAACTGGTCCACATCAGCTTGATGATGGGAAATGAGAAACTCCAGACGAGTCCTCCCACCAGGCTCAGAGCCCCGGCGATCAGCAGGCGATAGACCTTGGTCATCTGCGGGCTGTCAGACATCAGCATCTGCCCGGCCAGCACGCCCAGCAGGACGGAGGCGCCGAATCCCAAATAGCTCAGGAACCAGGTATTCCAGCCATAATGCAAGTGGCCAAGGATAAGCTGGTCCACGTAGGTGGGCAGGTTGTAGTTCGGAGTCAGGTTGCCGGCGCCTACTCCGGGCACGGGTATCAACATCACGATGGCCCAATAGGCGAGCAGTAGACCGGCGATCGTGGCCGCATGCCATTTTGGCTTCACTTTCAAAGTTACGATGGTAGCGACCAGATACCCCGCGGCAAGTCCATGCAGCACGCTGTAGCACGGGCGAAACCTGTACCAATCAAACAGGAGCAGATTCCCCTGCGTCACCGTGCCCAGGCAGAACATGACAACGGCCCGCCAGACGGCGTGAAGCAGCAGGGTGCGATCCGACTGACCTCGCGCTCGTCGTCTCGCTACCCCCAACGGGATAGCTGCCCCCATGATGAACATAAAGAGGGGCCAGATGAGGTCGAAGAAGTGCAGGCCCTGCCAAGGCACATGGTCGAACTGTTCGAGGAATTTATCGAAAAAAGGACGATGGATGACTTTCCCTAGGCCGAACAAAATCGCCGTGCCACCGGTAATCCAGAACATGTCGAAACCCCGCAAAGCATCGAGCGAGACCAATCTTTCCGCTCGCGGAGGAGAAGAGGGAACCATAGCGATTGCCGGCACTCGCCGTTCGGTTTCAATTTCCGTGGTTTTCATGGATCCCTCCTGAAGGATCTCCAATGTCGCTTTCAATGCGGATGGCTCAATGACCCGAATCTCCTCGTGGGCGGTTCATCGTGACGATCAATTTGCTCGCATGTCGTCTCCCTCCGGAACCCCGCAGGGGTTAACATTGAATAGCCGTGGGCAAGGGCACGCTTTTTGTGCCCGCCGCCCACGGATTGCCTCGCAACCCTCATACCGACCCTGAAGGGGTCGTACGGTCGGCCCCGCCAGGGCCGAGGGGTTCTCAAAACGTAGCGGTAGCCGTAGGTTTCACCTACGGCTACCCACGGTGTTCCCCTTGCGGGGAACCGGGAAACGGTCAAAGTAGTGCTGAACCTCTGCGAGAGTTGCAATTCCGGTAAACTCGCTTTAGTACCACGCACAGCGCACATCCAAGATGACCGTCATTCCCTCGCGACAGGGGAGGATTATATAGCATACTGGTTATGCCTGTTCGTCGGGATTGGCAGCTTTCACCCCACCCGGGCATTTGTAATCCGCGGCGGTCAGGTATATCTTATCGAACGGGCCGGAAGCCGATAGGGCAAAGCCCTGAATCACCACTCACCGAGGGAGAGAAGAATGAAACGCAGAATGCTGTTGTCGTTAACTGTTGCTGTAATGGGTGTTGCGTTTAGCAGCTTGGCATGCGCCGGGGATGCGATCCTCAATATCCACGGCCGGCAGGTGCAGGAGGAATCCTTGGTGGCGGGGAATCCTAACGTTGGCAAAGGGCTATTTTCCACCGGACTGGGATTAGCCGCGCTGCTGACTTTGCCTTTGGTGCTAGGCTTGGCTGCCAGTGGGGATGCGCCGGCATCGGATATTCCCCAGGCCGAGATTTCGAATGGCGAGTTGCGCGTGAAGATTTACCTACCCGATGTCCACAAAGGATACTATCGCGGCGCTCGCTTCGACTGGTCGGGAGTTATCGCCTCCCTCGAGTACAAGGGTCATAACTACTACGGGCCTTGGTATAACCGCGTCGATGCCCGAGTCCATGATTTCGAGTACCAAGGCGATGAGATCGTCGCCTCCACTTGTTCCGGCATCTCGGGTCCCGTGGAAGAATTTGACACCAACCACAGCGCCCTGGGATTCGACGAGGCCCCGGTAGGCGGCACTTTCATCAAGATCGGCATCGGAGTGCTTCGCAAGGACAGCGCGGAATACGACTACGTCAAGCAGTATGAGATTGTTAACCCGGGCCAATGGAAAGTCTCGACGCATGGCGATTCTGTCGAGTTCATCCAGGAGTTGAGCGATCCCGCCACGGGCTATGGTTACATTTATCACAAGAGGGTGCGGCTGGTCGCCGGCAAGCCGGAGATGATGCTGGGGCACCGCCTGCAAAACACCGGGCGCCGCACCATTCATAGCAGCGTCTACAATCACAATTTCCTGGTGCTTGACCATCAGGCTCCGGGGCCTGATTTTTCCCTCACAGTTCCTTTCCAGATTCAATCGCCCCATCCGCCCAATAAGGACCTGGCGGAGATTCGCGGCAACCAGGTCGTTTACCTTAAGACGCTCGCGAATAAGGATCTTGTATCAACTCCCATGTTGGGGTTCAGCGACAGCCCCCAGGATAACGAGATCCGCATCGAGAACCACCGTCTGGGCGCAGGTGTGCTCATTCGCGGAAATCGTCCGCTCTCGTATGTGAACCTTTGGTCGATTCGCACCGTGCTCTCCGTGGAACCCTTCGTCGCGATGACGATCGAGCCGGGAGGCGAATTCACCTGGGATATTCATTACCAGTATTACACCCTCGAGCCGAGTGTGAAGTAAACGCCGGTGCGCGACATGGAAGTAAGAGCCGACATTCCCTGGATGCGGGTGCGCTCTGCCCAGGTAAAGTCATGGCCAAGATGGCCATGCCACAAGAGGTAACGTGGGCGTCTCGCCCGCTGTCGCGAGAGCGTCCCGCTCCCGCCCGGAAGGCGCGGGCAGGATGCCCACGCCCCAGCGGGCGAGCCGCCCACGTTACATGCCGCGCGCCAGGGTCTGCACGAGAAGCCCGGTCTTCAACTTTTGGGTCGCACACTCAGTGAACGCCCAATTCTCCCTTGGTGATTAGATAATATGATTAGAATTGGCATTGCCGGATTTGGCCATATTGGAAAAATTCACGGCGAGGCTGCCCGGAAGGTGCCGGGGGTTGAGCTGGCCGCTATCGCAACAAGCCGGCCGGAGGAAGCACGGAAGTCCTACGGCGCGGAAGTCGCTGTGTTCACGGATTACCGCGAGATGCTTCGCAGCCCTGGGTTGGACGCAGTCATCGTCTGCGTCCCGACGCATCTACACGAGCAGTATGTCGTGGAAGCTCTCGGCCAGGATCTATCGGTGCTCTGCGAGAAGCCCTTCTCTCTCGATGTGGCTCCGGCTGAGCGCATGTTGGCCGCGGTTCATCGGAGTCAGTCCTGCCTGATGGTTGCTCAAGTCCTGCGGTTCTGGCCACCGTATGTTCGCATCAAGCAACTGGCGGCCGAGGGAGCGCTAGGATCGATACAAGCAATCTCCGCTTGCAGACTCGCTACGTATCCGCCCTGGGGAGACTGGTTTCGTGACCCCGGCAAGAGCGGAGGGGCGCTGCTGGATATGCAGGTGCACGACAACGACTTTATTTATTGGTTGATGGGTTCGCCCTCAGAAGTCTATGCCGCAGGCATTCCGTCCGAAGCGGGGAGTTGGGACCAGGTAACCACCGTCATGCGTTACTCGAGCGCGGTCGCGACCGTGGAATCAACCTACCTCATGCCCAAGTCGTGGCCTTTCACCTGCGGCATCAGGGTAATCGGCACCCGCGGCTGCGTGGAGTATTCATTCCGAGTTGCGGGCAACGTGGAGAAGCGAGACCAGGCAACCAGCAGCTTGGTGATGTATACGAACGAGGGAGCCGCCACTGAGCTGACTGTATCCAAAGAAGACATGTATACCGCCCAGCTTCAATATTTCGCTAACTGCGTCGCTCAGAAGCACTCGCCCGATTTGTGTCCTCCCGAAGAAACAGTGGATGTGATGAGAGTGATGGCCGCTTGCCAAAAGTCGCTCTCGACTTCCGCTCCTGTACGGTTATGACTCCGACTCGGCGCGGGCGCAGCCCGCGTGTAATCCACGTCTCCGCAGCAAAATGTTCTTCCGCAGCCTCCTTCGCGGGACATGTGCCGCCCTAAAGGACCATAAGCGCTAACTTGATCACCACGGCCTTATTCGAAGCCGCGGCAGCGGCGTGGTCCCTTAGCCCACGGCGAGCCAGCCGTGGGAAAGTGACCGTATCTGAACTTGGTGAGCCCCGTCAAGGGGCGACGTCTGGGTATTCGCATCCGAAATGCGGTGCCCGACGTCAGAAAGCCAATCGGACATCACCCCTGCCGGGGTTCAGAACCTTGGGCCTTGCCGCTATTTCCCACGGCTGGCTCGCCATGGGCTAAATGACAGCGCCCGTTGCGCGGGCTTCCGAGAACTTGAAGTCGGTAAGTTAGCACTTATGCCCTAAAGGACGGAGCTACAAGTAACCGCATTTTTCAATCACGCTAGCAATCACTCGGTGCCCGCTCTCGCCCACACTGCCCCAGCGACTTTTCCCTGGTGATGACCGGCACCATCATGCACGACATCGCCCGCGTCGAGTGCGGTTTTTCGCTCATAACATGGCCGTAGCGGCGACTCGCTTCAGCGACGCGTGGTTTTGCCGCTCCGAAATGTAGTACAGTTATTCAACCGGTATCAAACTTGGCCCGATTTCCAGAAGAAAAGATGCCTGCAGGAAGTGTATAAGTGGATGGCGAGACGAGGGGGGCGACATGTTAACTGGATTCGGTATTTATGCGGGTGCCGTCGGAGTTTTTCTGTGCATGTGGTTTATTCATGTCGGATTCTTGGTTAAGAAAGTCCTCAGGGAACAACAGGAGACCAACCGGCTCCTTCGCCAACTAAGCATCGCATGCTTCGAAACCCTTGCGGCGTCAAGCAACTCTCAGCCAGCAGCCAGCGATAGCAAGCGTGCTTGACCATGTTATTCAGCAGGAGGTCTGCGTAAGCATCGGGTTGTGCCAAAAGCCGTCGGGAGCGATGATTGCGTCTGCTTCTTTCGGCCCCCAAGTGCCTCGCTTGTAAGGCCGGACCCGGTGGTGATTCTTAAGAACGGGATCAACCACCGCCCAGGCGGCCTCAATCGCATCTTCACGCGTAAACAGCGCTCCATCGCCGATCATGGCATCGCCCAAAAGCCGCTCATAAGGCGATTCCTCGATCCTCGGGTGCTCGGACAGGTAGAGTTCTCGCTGGTCGCCGACGAACTCCTTCCCGGCAAGTTTCACGCGAGCGGCCAAGGCGACAGCGGCGCTAGGGGAAACCCGGAAACGCACGTAGTTGGTGCGGCCGTTCGTGGGCGCGGAGTCGGCGAAAAGCCGCTGGGGCGGGGCCTTCAATTCCACCAGAACCTCGGTCGCGGTACTGGCCAGGTATTTGCCGGAACGCAGGTACCACGGCACACCTTCCCAGCGCCACGAATCGATGAATAGCCGCAGGGCGCAGAACGTCTCGACGTCGGAATTCTTCGCCACATCGGGTTCGTTACGGTAGCCCGCGTATTGGCCGCGCACCAAATCGTCGGGCGTGAGGGGGCGCATGGCTTCAAAGACCTTGGCCTTCTCGGTGTGAACGGCGCCATAGTTCCGGCCGCACGGCGGCTCCATGGCCAGAAGTGCAACCACCTGGAAGAGATGGTTCTGAATCACGTCACGAAGACAGCCCGCAGTTTCGTAAAATGTGCCACGCGTCCCCACGCCGAAATCCTCGGACAGGGTGATCTGCACACTGGCTACGAAGTTGCGGTTCCAAATCGGCTCCATGAAGGAATTAGCGAAGCGGAAATAGAGGATATTCATGATCGCTTCCTTACCGAGGTAATGGTCGATGCGGAAAATCGAGTCCTCGGGAAAGACCGAGTGGGCAACCTGGTTCAGGTCCTTGGCGGAGGCTAAGTCGCGTCCGAACGGCTTTTCGACAATGACGCGCGCACCATCGGCCAGTTTCGCCGCGCCTAGCCCTTGGATCACCGTTTCGAAAAGCGAGGGCGGGATGGCCAAATAGTGCGCTGGGCGATGGGCGTTACCAAGATGCTGCTTAATCGCTGCGAACGTCTTGGGGTCGCGATAGTCCCCACTCACATATTTGAGCTGGGATAGGAGACGATGAAGGGCGCGCTGGTTATCGATCCCGCCCGCTCGCTTGATGCTGTCGGTCACGCGCTTGTGCAGCCGCTCCAGGCTCCACTCGGGAAAGGCTACGCCGATCACCGGGACCGTCAGTTCACCTCGCTTCACCATGGCATAGAGTGCCGGGAAGATCATCTTGTGCGCCAGGTCACCCGTCACACCGAAGAGCACCAATGCGTCTGAACGTGAGGTGGTCACAGTCACCCTCCTGTCCGCTTAGTCGCGGCCGATTTCTCATGACCGCTTAAATGAAGCTTAACCTGCCCGCCCCATACATTTTAGTACGAAACGATTGGTGCTGGGCAGGGGGCAGCGGGGAGGTGATGCGCGAGTAGTGGGCCTCCTTGGTTTTTGTGTTCGGATGGCGGCTCACTCAAAGCTGCCGGTGAGTCCCTGAAAGCCTCGTAACGCCTGCCGCCCGACCCACTTGAGGGCCCGGGCATCGTTGTAGCAAAACGCAAGGTTGTGATTCAGAGTGGAGAAGCAATGGGCCTGGCAAGCGTCTTTGATCGGTCCAAGCTGGTTTTGCGGAAACTGTGGATTGCCGATGCTTCCCCAGTCGAACCCCGAGGAGTACATCGGAAAACACGGAGCAAGCGAACCGTCCACACGGATAATAAGGGAGTTTTGACCCGCCCGGCATTCCCAGGATTGGAGCGCGCCGCGCATGAACCGTTTCATGTCGGCCAAGCGCGCGGTGGAGTTCACCATTTTGTATCCACTGCGGTTCTTGGCAATCAGCCAGTCCAGCACCGCGTCGATTTTCGGCCAATCCTCCGGCCGGATAAACGTCTGGTTCTCCTCCAGGTGGTTGAAGTTTTCCTGCTCGAGCATGGGCGATTCGTTGATGTGATAATCCGTGGCAATCCCATTCTCGTGGGCGATCTCCGTCAAGGCCTTCACGTCATCCAAATTGTTCCGGCAGATGTTGATGTTGAAAAATACCGTGGCGCCGTAGCCGTATTGCCGGCGGACCAAGTAGTCAAAATTCCTGCGAATCGGATTGAGCGCTTTCGGTAAGCCCGGCTTCTCATCCACTGCATCCACCGCCAGGTTGATGGTGGCCACGCCCGCGTCCAGGATGCGGTCCATCACTTCCGGGCGCATGAGCCTACCGTTCGTGGGCAGGTAAGTCCAAAAGCCTTTCTTCGAAGCGTAGTAGATGACCTTGTGAACGAAAGCTGGGCGCAGCAGCGGCTCACCACCCATGAGGGCCAGCACGCGGCAGGTTGTGCCGTGCAGCCAGTCGATGGATCGCTTTGCTACGTCTTCACTCATTCCCTTCGCGCGATTGTCGAACGCCCAACAGTAATGGCAGTCCAGGTTGCACTTGTACTCGGTGAACAGGTAACAGATGATGGGGTGGAATTCGCCGGGAAGCACGCGCGATTTGATGTACGGGAACATCCAGCCACGCATGGCCCGGTAAATCAGCGGAGCGGACCAGTGCCTCCGTGCCGGCGGGATGTGGGGTTCCGCAATCACACTCGCGGCGCTTGTGTTTGCGAGAAGCTCCGGCCGCTGCGGAAACGCAGGCTCGGGAAGTTTCTCGCCTTTCTCGGGCGGCTGCCAATTCGGGTGAATCGGATGCGGCTGGACGACTGGCGCCTCCGGGTCCAGTTCCAGCCGAAATGCGGGGGCCGCTTCTTCTCGTGTCGCTACTTGCTCTTGCCTCTCCATAAATCCTCCTCGCCAACTCTTGAACGAACGCGCGCCTCCTCCCGTGATGAAGAGCCTTCAGTGCGCCATTGGCTGCGAAGAACCGCTTTTGTGTGGCCGTTTCGTGAAGGCAATCATAGGGATCAGGATGAGAGCGAGTACACCCAGATATTGAAAGACCCGAACCAACGCCACCATGGCGGCTTGGCGCTGCAACAAACCGAAGAGGGTGGCGTAGGCTTGCTGGTCGGCCAACCCCGGACCGGAACCCACGTACAAGACCTTCAGCCCTCGGACCAGACTCAACGCGGAAGTGGACATCTGGGAGACATTGGAAACCAGCAAGTTGGTGTGCTGCTGCCCCATACGGGTCAGCATGGTTTCCACTAACGAAATGCCCACGCCCCCGCCGATGTTGCGCATCATGTTGAACAGGCCGGTGGCATTTCCCATTTTTTCATTGGGAATGCCCACGACCGCCAGAACCGTCAGCGGTACAAACACCAACCCCAGCGCTAGACCCTGCAGGAACTGTGGCCAGAATACATTCCAGAAAGTGACGTCCAGGTTGAAGCCCATCAGAAGATAGAACGAAAAGCTGAACGTCAGTATTCCGCCGACGAATACTTTGCGAGGATCGATCTTGCTGATTAGGAAGGAAGCCACGGGCATGGAGATGATCCCGCCCAACCCCATGGCCACCATGGCCACACCCGCTTGCAACGATGGATAACCGAGCAGTGTCTGAAGCCAAAGGGAAATCGCCACCTGACTGCCGTACATCACAAAGACCAGGACAGCGTTGGCCGCGGTGGCCGCCGCAAATGATATCTGCCCGAACACGCGGAGGTCGGCAACCGGATTCTGGGTCGTCAACTCGCGCACCACCCAAACCAGGAGTCCTATGGCAAACGCCACCGCCAGGAACACGATGTATCGGGAATCAAACCAATCCTCTTCCTGCCCCTTGTCCAACATGATCTGGAGCCCGGCCACCCAAATAACCAGGGTTGCTAACCCCAAGGAATCGACCGGCGCCGAAGAACGCCGAATGTACGGCGGATCCTTTAGAAACGCTTTGATCATGAGGACGGAGATCAGACCTATCGGCAAGTTGATGTAGAAGATCCAGCGCCAAGAGAAGTTGTCAGTCAGCCATCCCCCCAATACCGGCCCCATCACTGGAGCCACGATGGCGGCCATCGCCCAGATGCCCATGGCTTTACCGTGCTGCTTGGGAGGGAAGGCTTCCAGCAATACCGCCTGCGACAGGGGTTGTAGCGAACCACCGCAGGCCCCCTGAACAATCCGGAAGCCTACCAGGAAACCCATGGTGGGGGCGATGCCACAAAGCAAGGAGGCGGCAGTGAACCCTGCCGTGGAGACCAAGAACAGGTTTTTCCGACCGAAGTGGTTGGCCAGCCATCCGGAAATCGGTATGACCACACCGTTGGCCACCAAATAGGAAGTAAGCACCCACGTCGCTTCGCTCGTAGTTGAAGAGAGGCTCCCGGCAATGTGGGTTAAGGAGACGTTGACGACGGTGCTGTCTAGCACTTCCATGAAGGTCGCGAGCATGACGGCCGCGGTAATGAGCCACGGGCCTTCGCTAAGGCTTGTGGCGCGTCCGCCTATGGCTCCATGCCCAGTCTGATTTTGGGGAGCGACCGTCATCGGGTGCCTCGCTCGACGGGAATTCCCATCGACTCACAGAGTGCTCGGGCGAAGACGGAGGTGCAGACCAAGCGGCGGTGGGCCTGCCATAGAGCAAGGAGCGACTGCTCGCCGGCGTAGTCCGCACAGGTGATACCGTCGAGATCAATCTCGACTTCTCCCGTAGGACAGCACTCGGCAATCGCCTTTGGGAGACACTCGGCCCATTCCCCGACAAGTTGTCCATTCAGGACGACTCTGACTCGATCTCGTAAATAGAGGACTGTGGTTCGCAGCACAACTGGAACGAATGCATGCGCCGTTCCGAGGTCATCTCAGCCATAACTGATTTAAATGTTTATACTTAGCTGTCTTTGTGATTATTGGAAGGGCCATCAGGCGCCCGCTCAATGGCACGGCTGCCCTGTAGATGGCAGTTGTTAGGCTAGAATCGAAGGATCAGACCGGTTGATGTTCAAAAGACGCATGCGCGACTGGAGGGTCGTGCGCTTCAGGCCAAGCAACGCCGCCGCTCCTCCCGGGCCACTTACGCGCCCGTTTGTTTTCCTCAACGCTTCCAGGATGGCCTCGCGCTCAACTTCCCGCAGTTTGAGGGTTTTGCTTGTTTGCGGCGAGTTCCGGTCCGGCTGCGGGGATGGCATTTCCTCAAGTGGTACATCGAGGCACTCTCCCCGAGTCAGGATCACGGCTCGCTCGATGAAATTCTGCAATTCCCGGATATTTCCGGGCCACGCCCACTCGGTCATGGCCTTTAGCGCCGGGGTGGGAATCTCCTTGATTCTTTTCTTCATCCGGCGTGCGTACCGGGCCACGAAGTACTCCACAAGGAGAGGTATGTCTTCCCGTCTCTCCCGGAGAGGGGGCAAATGGATGGGGAACACCGCAAGCCGGTAGTATAGGTCCTCACGGAACTCGCGGTTGGCAACCATTTGGGAGAGATCACGGTTGGTAGCAGCAATCAGACGAACATCGATTCTCAGTGTCCGATTGCTCCCCAGGCGTTCGAATTCTTTCTCCTGCAAGACACGGAGAAGTTTGGGTTGAAGGTCAAGTGTGATATCACCAACTTCGTCAAGAAAGAGGCTTCCATGGTTGGCTAGTTCGAAGCGCCCGGGTTTGGTCGTCACAGCGCCAGTAAAAGCTCCCCGTTCGTGTCCAAAAAGCTCACTCTCCATCAGGCCGGAGGGTACCGCCGCACAATTCAACTTCACAAATGTGCGATCCCGGCGCGAACTACGGTTGTGAATCAACCTTGCAATAAGCTCTTTCCCGGTTCCCGTTTCGCCCATGAGCAGCACACCGGCGTCTGTCCCGGCGACAACTTCTGCCTGGTTCAGTGTCTCGCGCAACGCGGTACTCTTGCCGACAATATCTTCCAGGTTGCGGTCGTACCGGATTTCGTCTTCGAGATACGTTTTCTCAGTGTTGAGCTGGTCGCGCGCTTCCGACATCTTCCCGTAGGCAAGGGCATTCTCCATGGCTAAGGCTACCTGGTTGCCGACCTGCAGCAGCAAACCGAGTTCTTCTTGTACAAACACGGATTCGCCTGTGCTGGCGAGAGTCAGAATGCCGAGCGGTTTGGAACCGGCTACCAGAGGAATGGCCACGCCCGAACGGAGATTCTCCGCCAGAATCGGTGAAGCGATCTGCGCGGGCAGTTGGGCGATACCCTCCCGGTTTATGAGCCTAGCGATACGCCCTCGTACTTCGGCCACTTCGGAAGGTGTCAAGTCTGCCAATTGCAGCTTCTGAATGAACCCCCGATTGCTGGGGAAGTCCATGCCCACACACCGCAGTTGGGTGGTACCTTCCTCAAACAGCCATAAGCCGGTGTACTCGTGATGGAAGCATTCCCTCAGGGATGAGGATACGGCCTGGAAAAGATCCCCCAGCTCCAGATGAGATATGACGTTGTTATTGACGTCCAGCAATAACCTCAGGCGGTCGCGCTCGCGCGCTAAGAGCTCCTGGTAAGAGCGCGCCTCTTCGAAGTTCAACGCATTTTCCACGGCGACAGCAACATGGGCCGCAACCGTTGTCATAAGCTTCAAATCCTCGGCGTCATAATCCTTCTGATAAGTAGTCCCAAAGACCAGAACCCCGAGCCGCCGCCGGGGAGACGTCAAGGGGAGAAGACACATTGACCGAATTCCATAGGGTCGTGCGCGGTCTACGATATCGACAAACCTGCTCTCTTCTTCGGTATCGCTAATGATGATTGGCTTCTGGCCGTCGAGGATTACGGTTGCTGAGGACTTCGACACAGGGGTTTCGATCTCAACTTCCGACTTGGGGGCTACGCTACTCTGGAGTGCGTGCAAACGAAAAACCTGGCGCTCGGCATCGTGGAGAACCACGCCGAGAAACTCGAATTTCACTACAGAAGGAAGAAACCCGGCGAGGTTTTCCAGCACTCCATTTAAATCCGCCTGCGAGGCGATAACGTCAGAAGCCCGCCGCAACGCCTCGTAACGGGTCGCCTGACTTACCTCTCCGGGGTCACTTTTCAATACCAATGGGCTCTCCTCTGACTACGATGGGCGCTCTTTACTCTAACACGAGCGTCGGGTTCACTGAGCTTAAACGCTTGTGCCGCGGGACAATAGGGTGATGCCGGTCGGACAGACGCAGCCTCCCAACTTGATTCCGACCTGATTAATCGAACGCGGCGGGGTGGCCGCCCATGGCCAACTGTACGTCACTACCCGCTTGGGCGAGGAGCAGGAATTATCACAGTAATTACAAAAATTTGTTTGACATCACCCTTCCCTTTGCATAATTTGAAGGACCTAGTTCTGGGCTCAAAAACATTAAGCAATTCAATATACCTGCCGTTTGGAGTCGGTAAGCGCGGCCGGGTCTCTGGACTCTTGTTCCGTCTATTTGGGGGCTTAGATAGGCTCGTCTAAATGAGGCCGGTAACACGGCTGGAAAGACAGGAGGGAACATGGCAAGCGACTGTAGTGGGCAGCGGTTTTGGCGGGCCGGCTTGTTGGTTGCCCTGATGACCGTAGGCACTGCCGCGGGGCTTCGCGCACAACTGAATCACGGGATCATTGAAGGCATTGTGACCGACCAGCAGGGCGCGGCGGTGCCGAATGCGTCCGTGACGATCGCCTCCGTCGAGACAGGTGGTGCAGTTCATACCAAGACAAACTCCACCGGTTACTACCGGGCCGTGGACCTGACTCCGGGGGAGTATCGCATTCACATCGAGGCCAGTGGTATGAATCCCGTCGAAGTCGTAGACGTACAGGTTTCGGCCGGCCGGGAGGTCAGGGTTGATCGGCAATTAGAGATCGGAACCACGCGGCAGACGATCGAGGTCATGGCCCAGCAACCGTTGCTTGAAACCGCCTCCGCCAATACTTCGACCACCGTGGAATCAAAGATCATTGAGGATATGCCGTTACAGGGCCGGGACCTGCAACAGATGGTCTTCATGCTCCCCGGCGTGCAGAATGACGCAGGACCTCCAGGCAGCAACTTCGGGTTCAATAGTCAATTTGGTATCTTTCCCGACCCAACTTCCGTGCAAGGGTCCGATGTCTCGGTCAACGGGGGGCAGGGCGGCGCCAACGCCTGGTACCTCGATGGCAGCTTGAACGTCTCGACGCTTTCAGAGAACATCAACGTCAATCCTTCCCCGGACGCGGTTTCCGAGTTTCAGGCCATCACCAGCGATCTTGCGGCGCAATACGGGCGCACGGGCGGCGGCGTATTCAACGTCGTGCTGAAATCCGGAACCAACAGGCTGCACGGCAACCTGTATGATTACATCCGCAACAGCGCTTTGGACGCGCGCAACCCCTTCACCTCCATCAATCCCGACGGTACGCTTATTCCCAGCCGGCGCCTCCAGTTTACCGATGCTGGGGGGACCCTCGGCGGCCCCGTGGTGATACCTCATATATACAACGGCCACGATAAGACGTTTTTCTTCGTATCTCTCGATAAGACCATCCTTCACTTGACGGGCACCCAGATATTTACAGTTCCGACCGCGCCCATGCGATCGGGCAATTTCAGCGAAGATCCCAACGCCGCAGCCTTCGGCATCTGGAATCCGTGGAGCACTACGGGGCCCAATGCCAACGGTCTGTTCCAACGTACCGCTTTTGGCACGCCGCTGGTTCCCAACGGTTGCCTGAACACGGTGGTAGAAGCGAGCACAACTCCCACGTGCACGTTCAGCACTCAGATCCCTCAGAACATGATGAATCCGATCGCCCAGTTTTTCACCAATTCCTTCCCCCTGCCCAACTTCAACGACCCCAATAGCAACTGCCCCATGGGCAGCACCGGGTATCTCATCTGCGACAACTACCTGGGACCGATTGGCAACAGCCAGGACCCCTGGAATATGTCCTTCAAGGTGGACCATCAGTGGAGTGATAAGAGCAAGTACTTCGTGGAGTATCTCTTTAACCCCGGGAGTTATGGCATTTTCAAGACGCCGTGGACGGGCGCCACGTTTCCGTCGGTGGGATTTGGGGCCTCGTTTCCAGTTGACTTCGCCAATCAGGTGGCCACGGTGGGAAACACGTACATGCTGAGCCCTACCCTCATCAACGAGTTTCGCGCCAGTTTCAGCCGTCAATATATGAACAGCCATCCGTCAACAGGAGCTTTTCCGAACAGTGTGTCCGACCAAACTGGCGTGCAAGCGGAGCTGGCAAACGCCCAGATTTTCCTTGGACCCAATATCCCTATACCTGAATGGGAAGTGGGGATGGTTGAGGGCAGGCAAAACACCTTCGGAGATCCCGGCTTCCTTAACATGATGAGAGCCGGAGAGGCCTACACGCTTCTGGACAACGTGACCAAGACCATGGGGCGGCACACCATCATGACCGGCTTCATGTATCGCGATGAGCACGACGGGCGCCTGATCTACGACCCCACTCAGCTCAACTTTTTCGATCTCGCGGCCAGCAGCAGCGCGACGAACCTCGTCGCCGACCCGGTTACGGGCTTAGGAGGCTTTGGCTTGGAGCAGTTCCTGCTGGGCGCTCCGTCCCCCACAGCTACCCAAACGGGCCTTACCGGGCAACCTTACCAGACGGACCACTATTGGGGATTCTTTGTCCAAGATGACTTCCGGGTGAAATCCAACTTCACTTTGAACGTGGGGCTGCGATACGACATTCCGGGCTATTGGAGAACTCGCCAGCAGCCGATGTCTAACTTCTGCCTGAGCTGCACGGATTCGGCGAGCGGTTTGCGCGGCATGATGATCTATTCCGGCTCTCCCCAGTTGCCGGCGGGGAGCAACATTTACCCGGCGAACAAAAAAGACTTTGCCCCCCGATTCAGTTTCGCCTGGAGCCCCGGGGCGGACAAGAAAACCGTAGTACGGGCTGGTTACAACCTCATTTACACGAACGCCACCAACGCCCTTAACAACGACGGACAGGGTGTGGCGCCGGGGCCGCTCTGGCAAACTTTTAACTATTGGGAAGGCAGCTTCAATCCTACTCAATGCGCGCCTTTTCTAGGCCAATGTTCGCCCTGGATGTTGGGTAACCCGCAGGCTCCCACAGGAACGCTGACTCAGCCGGCGGTCGCGACGAATGGACTCTCGCCCGCTCAAGAAAAAGTCCCCGGCTACGGATCCAGCTTGCAGTTCTACGCGCCGCCTCCGGCCGTCGATCCCATGATTCAAATGTGGGACCTCGACGTCCAGCGCGAGCTTCCGGGTAACATGATGGTCGATATCGGGTACGTGGGCAGCCACGGCACGCACCTCGCCGGCGACACGTTTCGCAACTTCAACTATGTTCCCACCGCCGACAAACTGAAGTACCAGAACCAAATTAACTCCGAGGTGCCGCTGAGCAACTACTTCTCCGGCAACGCTCTGAACTTGATGGAACAAACCTGGGGTGGCGACTCGCTTCCTCTGTCGAGCGTTCTGGTTCCCTACCCCCTGTTTGGCAGCGTCTTTTCCCAAACGGTGCTGGACGCGTCGTCCGATTACGATGCCCTGCACATCAAGGTACAAAAACGCTTTTCGAATGGTCTCAACTTCATCGCTGTCTACACCTGGTCAAAGGAGATTGACAGTTGTACCGAAGCTCAACTGGCTTCCCAACTGTTTGACCCCATCCACTCCGGATATGGAGGAAATGTCGGCGGACGAATTGGAGCGGAAGGCGGCGGTTTCGCTTCCGGGACCTCCGGAGTGTTTGGTACGGGTTGCCAGAACGAAGATAACCGGAGGAGTGATCGAACAATCTCGATTGCCGACATTCCGCAGACATTCAATGTTGCCGGCACATATCAATTGCCATTTGGACCGGGTCGGCCGTTCCTGAATCAAAAGGGAGCCGTTGGGGCACTACTGGGTGGCTGGGTGCTTTCCGGAAACTTCAACGCCGAGCGCGGCACGCCGCTCGAAGTGACCGGTCCCTGCGACGCTGTTACCTGTCGCCCGGACTTAGTGAGCAATCCTTCCCTGTCTCACAACCGGTCCAAAGCGGATCGAATCAACGATTGGATCAACCCCAACGCTTTCTTGCCCCCCTATGGTTCTGACCAGACGTTCTGGCAGAACCCCACCCCGACCGATCCGCGATACTGGCAATTCGGAACCGCCGGGCTCTATCTTCCCGGCCTGCGAGCGCCCGGCTTCTGGAATTTGGATACCTCGCTTTCCAAACAGTTCCACTTCAGTGAGGCCCGGTATGTGCAGTTTCGCTGGGAGGTCTACAACACGCTTAATCACCAAAACCTGGGCCTGCCCGACACGAACTTCTGCCTGGCGCCCGGTTCGGGTGGCGCCACCGACGCCGTCCACCAAGCGGGCTGCTCATTTGGGAAAATCACCAACATCCAAACCGACCCGCGTGCTATGGAGTTCAGCCTGAAGTTGGTATTCTGATTTGTGGAGCCTGTGGCTGCGAGGTGTTTAGCGAACCGCGAAAGCCCATGAAGCGGGCGTGGTCATCTGGTCCCACCGCGAGCCAGCCGTGGGACAGCGCGGCGTGGCACGGGCATCCTGCCCGTGAGGAGTCATGGCCAAGATGGCCATGCCACAGCGCGAGTTCCGCGCACCCTACGTTCGAGAGGACACGCTCAATGAAACGACTCGTCATCGCCGGCATTTCCATTTTGTCGCTCATCGTCCTGCTCACTTCCTTGCCACTCCGTCCAGTGCGCGGCGCCGAAGATGAACCGGATTTCTCCGGCGTTTTCGACAAGCTGGACGTGATGATTCCAACCCGAGATGGCGTCAAGCTCCATACTGAAATCTACACTCCCAAACACCACGACGGTCCGCTGCCGTTCATCTTCGAGCGCACTCCCTACGGTTTGCACGATGATGAGAAAGGCTACACCACGAAGTTCCGCATCTATCAGGAATTGATCCCGGAGGGCTTTATCTTTGTCTTCCAGGACATTCGCGGGCGCTACGGTTCGGAGGGCCAGTTTGTGATGTTCCGCGATCCGCGGGACAGGAACGATCCGCACTCCATCGACGAAGGAACCGACACCAACGACACGGTCCAGTGGCTGCTCAAGAACGTTCCGGACAACAACGGCAAGGTCGGAATCCTCGGAATCTCCTATGGGGGATGGCTCACCACGATGGCGCTGCTTGACCCCGATCCGGCCATCAAGGCTGCGTCCGAGCAAGCGTCACCCGCCGACCAATTTCTGGGAGACGACTTTCACCACAACGGCGCTTTCCGCTTGAGCTACGGATTTGAGTATTCCACCGAAATGGAAACGGGCAAGGAGAACTACTCCTTCAAGTTCGATCGCTTCGACACCTACGACTGGTACCTGAACCAGTTGGGGCCAATCAGTAACGGCAACCTGAAGTATCTCCACGGGAACGTGCCGACCTGGAACGACTTCATCGCCCATCCCAACTATGATGAGTTCTGGCAGAGGCAGGCATTTGCACCTTACCTGAAGTCGCTCAAATTGAAGGCGCCCAATCTGAATGTGACCGGTTGGTGGGACCAGGAGGACTTCTACGGGCCCAACAAGATCTACGAACTCCTCGAGAAAAACGACACAGACCACATGAACTACCTCGCCGCAGGTCCCTGGAATCACGGCGGCTGGGCCGGAAGGGACGGAAGCCATCTCGGCAAAATCCAGTTCGGAAGCGACACCAGCCACTACTTCCGCCAAAACATCGAACTTCCCTGGTTCACGTATTGGCTAAAGGGGAAAGGTGAGCTGCCTCTCAAGGAAGCGATCACCTTCGAGACGGGCTCCAACAAGTGGGTTCAATACGATCAGTGGCCGCCGCGTCAGGGCATTTCGGACCGCAAGCTTTACTTACAGTCGGGCAGCGGACTCTCCTTCAACGTACCCACGGACACGGGCGCCAAAGCGTTTGATAGCTACGTTTCCGATCCTGCCCATCCCGTCCCGTACCGGCATCAGCCCATCGGCCAAACCTACGGCCCGGTACCCGGATGGGGTACTTGGCTCGTGGAAGATCAGCGCTTCGTTTACCTTCGTCCCGACGTCGCCGCGTGGAAAACACCGGCGTTGGATAACGACCTCACCGTCACCGGCGATATCGTAGCCCACATCTTTGCGTCCACCACCGGGTCCGATTCCGACTGGATCGTCAAGCTGATCGACGTGAATCCGCAGGACGATCCTCAGGATCCGGCCATGGGCGGCTATCAAATGATGGTAGCCGATGAAGTGTTCCGCGCCCGCTTCCGCAACAGCTTTGAACACCCGGAAGCCGTGACGCCCGGCAAGGTGACCGAGTACACCATCGATTTGCACACCAATGACCACACCTTCCTGAAGGGCCACCAGATGATGGTGCAGGTGCAGAGCACGTGGTTTCCGGTGATCGATCGCAACCCGCAGAAGTTTGTGCCCAACATCTACAAGGCAACCCCCGCCGACTACCAGATTGCGACGCAGCGTGTCTATCACTCGAAGGAGTTTGCGTCGTACATCGCGTTGCCGGTGAAGGCGAAAGAGCGGTAGATGGTAGGTCGTAGGTGGTAGGTGGGAAAGACGGTAGACGGCATGCGGTAGGCAGTAGGCGGAAAGCAGAAGGCAGTAAGCAGCAAGCACAGAGCGATAGCCGGCAGGCAATAGGCAGCAGCCGGCAGCTCCAGGCAAGCGCCACGCACCGCCGCAGGAGCGATGGAGGAAGTTGAGTCCGATGTTCACCTCTAAGTTTTTGAGATAACTTGTGTTGCCTTGTGGGGTTAAGTGCGATTTTGGCCCTAAGTATGTAGACATGCATAGTACGTTGTAAGTCGCATTTATCCTTTACAACATGATA
>JBKQVI010000518.1:0-6431 GCA_052139985.1 Terriglobia bacterium | reverse complement strand
GCCCAACCCACAAAAGTCACTCCTCGGGCAGCCTTGAAGAAGTAAAAAGGTCGGAGTCCCGCTCTCAGAGGACGGCGGATAACAAAAATGCAAATCTCGGCGACCGTATCTCCGACAGGCTCCTAGCCAGGCCACCCCCGGGTTCGTTACCTGCGACCCGTGTCCGTTTTGGCGGATTCCGAGTTGCAGTGGCGAGTAGTGCGTGCAGAGTTGTTCTGGAACTCGTCGCCGTGTAAACTGCAAGCTGGCGACTCGGTTCGCCACTCTCATACGGCTCCTGAGCGCCCGGTTGACCCTGTTGATGACGCATTCCACTCTCTTTCCTCCGTTCAACAATTCGCGCCTGCGTGGCGCAAGCTGCTCCCGAGGGAGTCCTGCCTCCCAGCGGTTCCAGCTCCCACGATGCCTAATTACGGGCGGTCAATCCGGATGCGGCCGCAAGATGATTCAACAGGGAAAGGGGCGTCGCACATCGTGCCACGAGGTAAATATGAACAATGATCGTTTTTCGTCACGCCGAAATTTCTTGCGCACGGCCTTAGCGGCGCCGGTGGTGGGCGCCATGGCGAGCGGGTATTCCCCGGTCACGGCGCAAGACCAGGCGGCTTCACGCGCGTCTTCCATCGTGGCCCGTGTCATGTTGGATAAAGAACTCTATGACTCGGGCGCGGCCCTGAATGCCGAGGTGCACTTCCGTCTTCCCGCCAGTGGCCCGGTACTGGTTCGCTGGCTCGACAGTTTCGGGCGAGTGGTAGGTGAAAAGGAATTACCTTCGTCCAAGAGCGGCGTGGCGCCGCAGAAATTCGAGTTCCCACTCGATCCGGGCTTCACGTATCGAAACTGGATTCGCGTATGGGTGAACGGAGTCGAGCAAACCGTGGGTGGGCACTTCATGCTTTCGCCCGCTCCCAAACCCTGGGATGACTTTCACGTCATCAGTTGGGCGCACTATCCTGACGGCGTCTACGATTTGCTGCGCAAGGTGGGCGTGGACGCAACCATTGCCTACAAAGAGGCCACCGACCCCGTGTTCGACAACAACTTTAACTTCTACGTCGAGCAGCTCATGTGGGAAGTCTTCGCCAATTATCACAAGGATCAACCGCTGTGGCGCGGCCTGCTGAACCAGGTGATGCTTGATCGCAATAACATGGACCTTTGGGTGCGCAAGCCTTGCATCAACGATCCCAAGACCGATGAATATGTAAACGACCACCTGAAGCGCTACGTGCGGATTCATCGCGCCTTCCGGCCGCTGTTCTACAACATTGCCGATGAGCTCGGCCAGGGCGACCAGATTCGCCCCAATGACTTTTGCCACTCGACTTTCTGCACCGTCAAATTCGCGGAGTATCTGCGCAAGATGTACGGGCACGTGGGAGCGCTGGTAAATGAATGGGGGATGGGTGAACTGACGCACTGGGACGATGAAAGCACGGGCGACGCTTCGGAATGGGCCAAGAGCCATTTGATGATCAATGCGACTACCACTGACGGCGCCTTCGATCAGGTCGGCGTGGCGGCCCTACAAGTGAAATACGGAGGCTTGGCGGGTGTAAATAAAGCCTGGGGAACCAACTTCCCTTCGCCGCGGCAAGGAACATCTGACGACGAGCAGTGGGAGCCGCTGCTTGCCTTGCTGCACGATACCCGGTCATTCCCCGAGCTCACGGAAGAGGCACTACGCACGGGATTGGGGCCGATTGAGAAAGCCAACGAGCGCTGGGGAACGCATACCAGTTGGGGCGCCGAGCAACACCCGGCGGGGTTCAAGACCTGGGCGGAAGTTGTCACGGTCGTCAAGCGTTTCTACCAGGAGCTTTCCGAAGTGCGCTCCACCGAAGGGTGGAATGTTTCACCGTGGTGCGATTTCCGCAACTTCATGGACCAAACCTTTGCCGACGCCATTGGCCGCGCCCGTGCCACTTGCCAGGCGGAAGATCCGCACGCGCGCTGCGCCACGGAAGGCGGTCAGTCGCCGTTTCCTTTCGGTTGGTACAACTACGAAAATGTGGTCAAGGTTGTGGACGTGATCGAGCCTTATAACGGCGGCAACAGCGATGAAGTGATTCGTTCGCTCAACCCCCACGTCATCATGCTTTCCACCCACGGATTCAATCACAAGCCCAGCGCGCCCCTGACGGAAGACGACCGCCAGGAGCAGAAGCGCGCCCCACAGTCCATTTGGTGGGGACTGTTCCACCACCATCGGGGATCGATAATTTGGGACGCGAATATTCCCGAGTATCGGTTTGTGGATCCCGAGACACGCGAGATCACCCCTTCCGCGCAGACTTTCGCCGACACGTTCCTGGAACTCCATCAGGGGATTGGCAAACTCATTCTCAACAGCTGCCGTCTGCACGACGGCATCGCCATTCATTACTCTCAAGCCTCGATGCAGGTCCACTGGTTGCTCGATAACGTTGGCAACGCACGGAAATGGCCGGTGCACAGCGGTGGGGATCACGACAGCCACTTCATCGCGGTGCGAAACGGATGGACCAAAGTGATTGAGGACCTTGGTCTGCAATACGAATTCGTGGGGCGCGGACACATTGAGGAAGGAAAGCTGGGCAACGGTGAATACAGGGTCCTCATCCTGCCGCAATCGCTGGCCGTAAGTGCGCTGGAAGTCGAGCAGATTCGGGAGTTCGTCCGCGCCGGCGGAGTGCTGGTGGCTGATTATCGTGTGGCGACGATGAATGGGCACGGACGCGACCTGGGTCGCGGCCAACTCGACGACGTATTCGGCGTTACTCGCGTAAAGAGCCAGGCCAAAGGCGCCGGCGTTAACGGCATTGAGGATCTGGATTCCCTGCGGCTCAAGGGCCAGAAGCTAAACCTGACAGTAGGAGACGAGGCTGTCAGTGTGGCGGGCGGGAAAGCATTGGCGCAGAGCGGCGCCGTGCCGCTGATCGTCGTGAATGATTTTGGCAAAGGAAAGGCCGTGTTCATGAATGTTGAGACCGGTCGTTATCCCTACGAGCGGCTGCAACCAAACCCGGCGACGAGTTTGCCTGATGTCGTGGAACAAGTCTTCGGGCTGGCGCGCATTGAGCCGCCGGTTCGCGTGCTGGATGCCCAGGGTAAACGGCTGCCGGGAACCGAAGTGGTCCGTTTCGCCAATGGCGCGTATGAACAAGTGGCCGTTTTTCGCAATCCCCAGTTTGACGATGGCGGCTGGGGGAGCCTCCCCACCCAGCCGGAGCGCGAATGGGCCGGCAGTATTGACAACTCCAATCTGGAAACAGACGCCCAAGTCACCCTTTCCTGGCCTTCGGCCCTTCCCACCTACGACGTTCGCGGAAAGAAAGACTTGGGCGAAACAGCAAAAGTCGAATTGCGGCTCGACGCCTTTAGCCCAGTGGTCCTAACGCGCACGCCCCAACCCGTACCGCCATTGCGCGTGGAGACTCCGGAAGAGGTGTGTGCTGGTAGTCCGCTCATGGTTACCATCGCCTCCGATACGGCTTTGCCGGAAGGAACCTTTCGCATAATCCATTTGGAACTCGCCACGCCCGATGGTGTGACCTGCGACGTGTACACGCGAAACGTCCGCGTGGAATCGGCCACACATCATGAGCGGTTCGATCTTGCTTTCAACGATCCCTCCGGGCGCTGGCAACTGAATGCTCACGACCTCCTCACCGGGCGGACGGTGCAAACCGCGTTCACTTTTCGTCCCTCATAAGTTGCCGTTTCCTTCGCTCATCACTCTATCGGCCCACCCTTTCCAGATGGTCCGAAAGGGGTAGTTGGGGTACTGGAGGGGTCATATCGAGGGATGCCGGCCCGAACCGCAGACCTCGGGGCAAGCCGAGAAACAAAAGAAAAGGCAAGCAAACTGAAAGATAAAAAAACTGTTGACAACCTTCCTTGGCAGTGCTAAAAATCCCTCATCTTAAGTTAAGTTAACTAACAAACCGATGAACGATCCTGATCAAGCAAGCCCTCGCGCGATTCAGCCACCCGTGATGAAGAAGATGAATCAGCTTAGCCTTCTCACGCTGATCATGGAGCACGGACCCATTTCCCGTTCGGACCTCGCCCGGCTGAGCCGGCTCAGCAAGCCCACCGTGTCCGCCCAAGTTGAGGGTTTGATCCGGAACCGCCTGGTTTCAGAGGCGGGGCCTGGGGAGTCAGGGAGGCGCGGGGGGAAGAAACCTACGCATCTTGAGTTCAACGCCGGCTACGGTTATTTGGCCATAGGTGAGATCGACCCCCTGGAGATCCGTCTTGCAGTTACTGACCTGAAGGGATATATTGTCGCTCAAGGGCAATTCAAGACAGAGGCGCACCTCGGGGCGGCGAGCGTCACGCAAAGACTCGTGGACGGCCTCAGCAGACTCCTCAGGCAGTCAGGACGAACCCAACAATTGCGTTTGGTGGCGATTGCCGCGTCGGGCAGAGTCGATGTCCGTCGCGGGGTCATTCTGGCGGCCGGCAATCTTTTCAATTGGGAAAACGTTCCCATTGCCGATCCCCTCTCCGCCATATTCAAAACGCCCGTACTGGTGGACAACGTCGTGAATCTGGCAGCCCTCGCGGAAATGAACTATGGCGCCGCCAAGGGAGTGGAGGACTTCATCCTGGTCCACCATGACACCGGTATTGGCTGTGGAGTCATCCTGGGAGGCAAGTTACACCGCGGCTCCAACTGGGCGGCCGGCGAGATCGCTCACTACATTCTGGATTTGAACAAAGCGGAGACTGATTGGACCCCGCGAGGCTATTTGGAACTGCAAGTCGGCGCGGACCGGATAGTGGAGAGAATGCGACAGAAGGCATCCTTGCGCAATCTACTACGCGGCTTCATGGCGGGAGAAGGCGAGCTTGCAGCCCTTTGGACGGCGCGGCAGCAGGGTGATCCGGCGGCGCAAGAGATTGTCACCGGCTTGGTGCTGAACTTCGGTGTGGCCATTGCGAATGTCGCGATCACTTACGATCCTTCATTGATCGTCTTGCAGGGAGATATCTTTCCGCCTCTGCTGGAGGAAATAGAGCAGGTCGCGAGGAGAGCCGTCCCGTGGCTGCCGCGGCTCGCCGTCTCCAGTTTGGGAAAGGATGCGGCCTTACAAGGGGCCATCGTCGCCGCTCGCACACAAGCTCATGAGGAAATCGCGAAAGCTCTGAACGAAGTGGCGCCGCAGCCTCGGACACAAATGGGCTCGCAATCCGCATTCAGTGAGCTGGCTCGCTTCGGGCCGGCGGCTCGATAGCAGTTCGCCGGAGTCGGGATTTCGCACGTTTGGCATGTTTTACTGTTATTTAATTCTGCACTGCCTCAGGCAGTGGTCGGGTCGTTTGGGGGCTAGAAAAAACAGAGAGAGGATGGTGAACGGAGTCATGGACATAAAAGATTTCAAAACGGCTCCTTGCAGCTCGATGGTTGCAAGATTAATGGGCCTCCTGGGCTTGTGCCTGGCGGGGCTCCTTCTTTCGGTTCCTTGGTCATTAGCCCAAACGGGGCAGGGAACCGTCACCGGAACGGTCACGGATTTGAGCCAGGCGATCGTTCCCATGGCAGATGTAACGCTCACCAACGTAGCGACAGGCGTTACCGCCAAAGGGCAGAGCAACGAGGTGGGGATTTACTACTTCGGCGGCGTGCCCATTGGCGATTACAGAATAGCGGTCAACAAACAAGGATTTGAGGGATGGGTCGGCACTTTCACCCTTTCTGTCGGCCAGAACGCCGTCGTCAATCCCTCGCTGAAAGTGGGAAGTACCACGACCGTGGTCGAGGTCACCGGCGCCGCTGCGCCGATTGAAACCCAAAGCGGGGCTGTGAGCGACATCAAGGAATCCACCCAAATCCGCGACCTCCCCTTGAACGGTCGGCAGATCGGTGGATTGTTCGACCTGACCGCCGGCGTCGAGAGCGGCTCGGGGGGCGCCCGCGTGAATGGCATGAAAGTCGGCTCCCTCGACATCAACATGGACGGGGCAGCGATGGTCAACCGCTTTGGCGGCGGCTTCGTCACCGTGGAGCCGGGAATCGAAACTATTCAGGAATTCCGCGTTGAAACCGTCGGTTCGTCGGCCCGCTACGACCAACCCGCTACCGTGGTGATGGCCAGCCGCAGCGGCACGAACAATATCCACGGCGCCGGCTACGAGTATCTGCGCGACAATACCGTGGTCGGCGGAACGCGGCAGCGAACCGATCCATGGTATCCGGACTGCCCCAACAAGAGCGGGCTTTCGGGAGTAGTGACAAATGGTGTAAATCAACCATGCTTTCAACTACCCGAACTTATCCGAAATGAGTTCGGGGGCTACATGAGCGGGCCGGTTTACATCACTGCTGTCCAAAATAATCGCTAGCCCCGTACCGCGCCATTGCAGGGAAAGGCTTTAGGACAGGGAGAATGGCGGGTTGGGGAGGAGGTCTAGGTTTCATCAGTTCGTTCGCCTGTCCCAATCAG
>JBKQVI010000517.1:0-12871 GCA_052139985.1 Terriglobia bacterium | reverse complement strand
GGGGAGAGGGCATGGATTCCAATTTGCATCCGCTTCCCCTCAGGGGAAGGCGGTGATTTTGATTTCGTAACCCTCTCCAAGGGGAGAGGGGGGACCGCAAGGCGGTGGGTGAGGGGTTTTTCTCAATCCAATCGGACTTTGACGGAGCCCTGGCTTGGTACCTTTGCCCTATGTACTTTTTGTGCCGCATCTGGCATGATGATTGCGGAAGAATGCAACTGAGGATGAAGAAGTGCGACGTTGTGTCTATCTCTTGCTGACGGTATTTCTTGTGCAGCTCTCCGGGCTAAGGGCGATTTGCTCGCCGAGCCGAGGCCAAACGCACGCGTGCTGCCCTACCAGCAACAAAACGACCTTGCCAAGCCCATCCTCATTGCCGGATTGCTGCATCAGTTCCATTTTGAATTACCAGGGATCAATCACCGAAACTCGGAGTTCCGACCCTGCGTCCGATTCCACGACTCTGCCTAGCGCAGCGTCAATTCCCTCGACTGTGCCTTTGATGGCAATTAGCATCCCTGTGCGTCAGTGTGCGTTGCCATCTATTTCTCCACCGCAAAGTCCTCTGTCCCAGTCCTGCCTGCTTCTGATCTGAACCGCTCCCGTATTACTAAGTCCGAAGTGTCGTTCCCTGCGCGTGTAGGGAATCCGACAATCCTTCACATTTTTGTTGGGCGTTAACCCGCCACCCCAATCACAAGCTAGTTGTCAGTGATGAGTGGTTAGTGGCTAGAAGCCGGGGAGAGTTGCATATGAAACGGAAAGTATCTTTCCTGACTACGATTTTCTTTTGCTTCGCCATGCCCGTGCGGGTTTTCTCTCAGTCAGGGCCAGCGAGCAGTGGGGCGGGCAATCCCTCACTGAGCTTGACCACGTTAGTTCAGGAAGCAACAGAACGTAATCCCGAAATCCTGGCGGCGCGGCGAGCGGTGGACGCCAAACGCGCGCGGGTTCCGCAAGCGGGCGCCTGGCCGGACCCCACCGTTTCCGTTAGCTATGGAGGCAACGCGTTGCCTCCGTTCACCGTCATGCGGGCGGATCCCTCGAGCGCCAGGCAGTTGATGGCGGAGCAGATGGTCCCCTATCCGGGCAAGACGCGCCTACGCACGGAAATCGCCGCTCGCGATGCCGACGCCGAGACCCTGGCGTATGAGGCGGTTACGAGGCGGGTTGCGGCGGAAGTGAAACAAGCATATTTCGACCTTGCTTTTGTTGACCGGAGCCTCGCGATTTTGCAGAAAGACCGGGAGGCGCTGGAGGGATTCGAGAAGGTCACCGAGATCCGCTATTCCGTCGGCAAGGCCGCGCAGCAGGATGTTTTGCGGGCGCAATTGGAAGTGACGCGGCTATCGCAGCGCGCGACCATGCTCGCCCTGCAGCGGCACACGCTAGAAGCGCAACTCAACAGCCTGCGCAACATCCCCATCGATTCGCCCGTCGGAACGCCCGCGATCGCCCAGCCCAGTGCGTTCGCCTACACCCAAGATCAACTTCAGGAAGCCGCGCAGGCCAACTATCCCATGCTCAAGGAGCGCCTGACGATGGTGGATCAAAACCGCCTGTCGGTGGAACTGGCACGCAAGGAATTGCGTCCCGATTTCAGCGTTGGTTACACCTACATGCAGCGCGATGGCTTGCCGGATATGTATGGAATCACACTCTCCACTTCTCTGCCGCTCTTTCACCACCGAAAACAGGATATGGCTATCGCCGAGGCGGCAGCCAACCTGGAATCCGCGCGTCAGATGCAAGCGAATGAACTCACCGTGCTGCGCTACCAGGTGCAGCAGGACTTCCTGGAAGTGCAGGCGACGGATCAACTGCTGAAACTATATTCGCAAGGTATCGCGCCGCAATCGTCGTTGACGCTGGAATCCTCTATCGCCAGCTACGAAACCGGCGGTGTCGATTTTCTAAACGTGCTCAGCAATCTTCAGTCGGTTATCGATGCTGAACTCGATTACCACCTCCAGATTTCGAGTCACGAAAAGGCGCTCGCACGCCTGGAAGAAGTGACCGGATTGAATTTGATCCAGCAAGGAGATGTTCACCATGAGTAAAGGTATTGCTGCTATCGCCGCTTTGATGGCCTTCGCTGCTGCTCCAGTGTTGGGCAGTGACGCCCAACATTCGCTGCATAACCACATCGCCCCAGTTCTGGCGACCACGCCGAGGGCGAAGGCTGGGGATCAAGCGACCGCCGGCGAGGGGAAGATTCTCTATTACCAGGACCCCATGCACCGCTGGTACCACTCCGACAAGCCGGGTATCGCACCGGACTGCGGCATGAAGTTGGTTCCGGTTTATGCCTCGGAGGTAGCCGATCAGCCGCAGTCCGGAGAACGCAAGATCCTTTACTACCAGGATGCCATGAACCCCTCGCACCACTCGGACAAACCCGGGCTCGCGCCGGACGGCATGAAATTGGTTCCGGTTTATGCCTCCGAGACGCCGGCCGCGGCGCTCCCACCGGGTGGCGTGGAGATTAGTTCCGCGCGCCAGCAAGTGATGGGAGTCACAACGGCGAAGGCGGAATACCGTGCGCTCGACCAGACCATTCGTGCTGTCGGGCAGGTAGCGATGGACGAGACGCGCCTGCTACACGTCCACGTGAGAACCAGCGGTTGGATCCAAAAGGTCTTCGTCGATTACACGTGGCAACAAGTGAAACAGGGCGATCCGCTGTTCACCTTTTACAGCCCCGATCTGCTGGCTACGGAGCAGGAATATCTGCTGGCGCTAAAGGCCCGCGACTCGTTAGCCAAAAGTTCATTTCCGGAAATCGCCACCGCGGGCGCATCTCTTTTGGAAGCGGCGCGACGGCGCCTGGAACTGTGGGATTTGACCGAGGGGGAGATTCACGACATAGAAGTCTCGGGCAAGCCCACGCACGATATTACCGTCTATGCGCCCGCCACCGCGTATGTGGTAGATCGTAAGGCGTTCCCCAATCAATACGTCAGCCCTGAAATGGATATCTACCAGCTTGTGGACCTCAGCTCGATTTGGGCAGAGGGAGAGATTTACGAATCGGATATGCCTGCGGTCAGCTTGGGGCAGTCAGCAGTGCTCACCACGGAGGCGCTGCCGAACACGGCCTTGCGCGGAAAGCTAACTTTCATTTCCCCCACCGTAAAGCCGGACACGCGAACCATAACCGTGCGCATGGAGTTTCCCAACCCGGGCTTGAAGCTGAAGCCCGGAATGTTTGTGAACGTCGAACTGCATCGCGGCCTCGGGCGGCGCCTGACCGTGCCCGTCGATGCCGTGCTGGATTCGGGCACGCATCAGCGCGTGTTCGTCGATCGCGGCAAAGGCGTCTTTGAGCCGCGCAACGTGATCGTGGGTACGCGTTCGGGCGATTACGCCGTGATCGTCAGCGGCCTTCGCGCCGGTGAATCCGTGGTGACGCGCGCCAACTTCCTGATCGACTCGGAGAGCAACCTCCGCGAGTCGGTGGAGGGAATGCATCAATGATCCACAGAGTCATCGATTTCTCGGCAAAAAACAAATTCGTGGTTTTCCTTTTGGTGGGAGTAGCGGTGGCCGGGGGTTGGTGGTCGCTCCACAACGTGCCGCTCGATGCCATCCCCGACCTCTCCGACACACAGGTCATCATCTACTCGCGTTGGGATCGCAGCCCTGACATCATGGAAGATCAGGTCACCTATCCCATCATCACGGCGCTCTTAGGCGCGCCGCACGTCAAGGACATCCGCGGATTTTCCGACTTTGGCTACTCCTACGTGTACATCATCTTCGATGAAGGCACGGACATCTATTGGGCGCGCTCTCGGACGCTCGAGTATCTCTCTAAAATCACTCCGCGCCTTCCCTCCGGTGTGCAAACCGAACTGGGGCCTGACGCCACCTCTATCGGCTGGGTCTTTCAATACGCGCTGGTGGACACCTCGGGGCGGCAGAGCCTGGACTCGCTGCGATCGTTTCAAGACTGGTACTTGCGCTATTACCTGGAAAGCGTTCCGGGTGTGGCGGAAGTGGCGCCCATCGGCGGGTTGGTGCGCCAGTACCAGATTCAAGTGGATCCCTACAAGCTGGCGGAATACAAAATCCCGTTGATGAAAGTTGTGGAGGCCGTACGCGCAAGCAACAACGACGTGGGCGGACGCCTGGTGGAATTCGCCAGCCGAGAATATATGGTGCGCGGGCGCGGCTATGCGCGTTCACTCGACGACTTGCGCAGCATCGTGGTGGGCGGCGATGCGCGGCGAGGCGTGCCCGTCACTGTAAGGGACATCGGCCAGGTCACGCTCGGGCCCGACATCCGCCGCGGGATTGCCGACCTGGACGGCAAGGGTGACGCGGTGGGCGGCGTGGTGATCATGCGTTCCGGCGAAAATGCCTTGCGCGTGATCGAGCGGGTGAAAGCCAAGATGGATCAAATTCAGCCGTCGCTGCCTCCCGGGGTGAAGATTGTTTCCACCTACGACCGCTCCGAACTCATCCTGCGCTCGATCGACACGCTGAAGCACACTCTATTTGAGGAAGTCGGGATCGTTAGCCTGGTGATTCTGATTTTCCTTTGGCACATCCCTAGTGCTTTGATCCCGATATTGACTATCCCCATTACGGTCTTGATTGCCTTTATTCCCATGAAACTGATTGGCGTGACTTCCAACATCATGTCTCTCGGGGGAATTGCCATCGCCATCGGCGCTATGGTGGACGCGGCCATTGTGGTCGTTGAGCAAACGCACAAAAAGTTGGAGGTGTGGGAGGCGGAAGGGCGTAAGCGCGATTACCACGAAGTAGTGATCGAAGCCATCAAGGAAGTTGCGCCGGCAAGCTTCTTTTCACTTCTGGTTATTGCGGTTTCATTTATGCCGATCTTCGCCCTGGAATCGCAGGAAGGAAGGCTCTTTAAGCCGCTCGCCTTTACCAAAAACTTCTCCATGGCCATCGCCGCCGTTTTGGCGATAACGCTTGATCCTGCGATGCGGTTGCTCTTCACCCACGCGATGGAGTTTAACTTCCGCCCTCGTTTCCTGGCCCGCATCGCCAACGCCGTGCTTGTCGGAAAAATCCACCCGGAAGAGAAACACCCTATCAGCCGCGTGTTGATTAAGTTATATCGCCCGGTTGTGGAAACGGCCGTGCGCCTGCGCTGGGTGGTAATCGGGTGCGCTATCGCCACCGTGGTGCTGACGATTCCGGTGTTCCAGCGATTGGGCTCGGAATTCATGCCACCGTTGAATGAAGGTACACTGCTCTACATGCCGACAACACTTCCGGGAATCTCGCTGGCGGAAGCGCAGCGGTTGCTGGAAATCCAGGATCGCATTCTGAAGACATTTCCGGAAGTTGAGCGCGTGTTCGGCAAGGCTGGACGCGCGGAGAGTTCCACCGATCCCGCCCCGTTGTCGATGGTAGAGACCACGGTCCTGCTGAAGCCCCAAGACCAATGGCGGAAGAAGCCGCAGTGGTACTCCGCGCGCGCCCCGGAGTGGTCGCAGAAAATATTGCGCCACATCTGGCCCGACCGCATTTCACAGGACGACCTTGTGGACCAGATGGAAGGCGCCCTGCACATTCCCGGCACCACCAACGCTTGGACGATGCCCATCCGCAACCGCGTGGACATGTTGACTACCGGCGTGCGCACCCCCGTCGGGGTAAAGGTTCTGGGCGCTGACCTGAACGAAATCCAGCAGATTGGTGAGCAGATTGAACGCACCCTGGCGCACGTGCCAGGCACACGCAGCGTTTACGCCGAGCGGGTGAGCGGCGGCTATTTCCTGGATTTCAATATTCGGCGCGACCAACTGGCCCGCTACGGGCTGACCGTGGACGACGTGGAGGCTTACATCATGTCGGGAGTCGGTGGCGAAAACGTCACCACTACCGTCGAGGGCCGCGAGCGCTACTCCGTAAACGTCCGTTACCTGCGGGATTATCGCAGCGACGTGGGCTCGCTCGAACGATTGCTGGTCGCCACGCCGTCCGGAGCGCAAATCCCCATTAGCCAGTTCGCTGACATCCGCCTGTTGGAGGGTCCCAGCATGATCCGCGACGAGAACGGATTGCTGAGCGGATACGTTTACGTGGATGTCGCCGGACGCGACTTGGGAAGCTATGTGGAGGAAGCCCAACATCTGGTTCGCGCCCAGGTGGAACCCCATCTGCCCGCGGGCTACAGCTTGAGCTGGAGCGGCCAGTACGAATTTCTTCAGCGCATGCGCGAACGGCTGAAGTTGGTCGTACCGATTACGATTTTCCTGGTTTTCATTCTCCTCTACCTCAACACGCGGTCAGTGGTGAAAACGCTCATCGTTTTCGCAGCAGTGCCGTTTTCAGCGGTTGGCGCCATCTGGCTGCTGCACTGGCTCGGTTACAACATGAGCATCGCCGTGTGGGTGGGATTGATCGCCTTAATGGGTGTGGACGCGGAAACCGGCGTCTTCATGCTGCTCTATCTCGATCTCGCTTATGAAACCTGGAAACGCGCAGGGTTGCTGAAGAGCTATAAAGATTTGCAGGACGCCATCGTGCACGGCGCCGCCATGCGCGTTCGCCCCAAGGTGATGACCGTCGGCTGCATGTTCACGGGCCTCTTTCCCATCATGTGGTCCACCGGCACGGGAGCCGATGTAATGAAACGCATCGCCGCACCCATGGTCGGCGGCATCTTCACTTCCTTCATTCTGGAGTTACTGGTGTACCCAGCGATCTATGCTGTGTGGAAGTGGAATTTCGAAGTCCGGCCAACTCTGGGCAAGGCACATGAGGGATAGTGGGGCAGCATGTCCGTCGTCCGTTGTCAGTTGTCCGTTGCGGGACGGCGCAGGAGCCTTTGCAACGGATCACTGACTACGGACGACGGATGGGATTAAAATACAGAAGGCACTCGCTCCCCGGGAGGAAACCATGAAAGCCCGTGAAATGACCGTAGCGCTGATCGCGCTGGTTGCGATCGGGGTCACCAGCTTTTTTGCTTATCGGTATGAACAACGCCGCGAGACGGCGGGCATGTGCCCGTTTTGCGACCGCATGGTGCATCCCGTTACCTCCTACCGTTTGAAAGTCAACGGCCGCGAGGTGGCCGCGTGCTGTCCACGCTGCGGCATGCACGCCCAGGTGAATCAGGAACGTGGGAAGCCGGGCCAGGCGTGGGCCACCGACGTCAATACCGGTGAGAGCGTCGCCGCGGAATCCGCCACTTACGTGGAGGGCGGCGACGTGCAGTATTGCACGCACGGTGACCAGCCGGTGACGCGTGAGCCCAACGGTGTTTCCACACGCGAATACGACCGCTGCCTGCCCACGCTGGTGGCCTTCAAGACACCGCAAGAAGCGGAAACCTACCAACAGCAGCACGGAGGCCGCGTTTTGAGCTACTCGCAGGCGCTCGCCAGTGTGCAGCAGCAGTAATTTTGCTCCTCGATGGCGTTACGTCGGACGTCGGATTAGATTCCAAAAAACGAGGCGATGCGGCCGTGGCGAAACCCAAAATCGACGAGTTGCTGAGGGAGTCGGCACTTCAACCAGACATGTGCCGGCGCCTGCTGGAATCCCCCGACGAGGTCTTTCAGGGATTTGATCTCACCGAGGAGGAGAAAGACATCCTCCGACGGCCCGACCAGCGCCTGCTGCCGTTGCTGGGAGCGGCGCTCGGGCGGCAGAGGGAATCCCCCACCACGGCCGTGATGTCCGTGCCACTGGAGGAAACGCCAGGGGTTGCGGCCGCACCTCCCTCGGCGGTCGAAGCTCGTATGTTTCCAGACACGTTGATGGCGTTGACCGTGGTTCCCTGTGCCCTCAGTGAGAATGGGCAATTCAAAGGATTGACCTATGTTGTCTGGGTGAATCCGTTGCCCGAGGGAGTTGACCCCGCGACTCTGCCGGTTCCCGCGGGCGCGGCGCTTCCCGGCCAGCCCCTCGCACCCTTACACGCGATGATTCGGATTTCCGCAATGCAGTCTCGCGATGCGGCGGGCAATTTCCAAGTGGGTGTGTGGGGTTCGTTTCGGCAGCCGACCGACGCCAGCCTCCCGCCACCACCGGAGAGTTCGGGGGAACTTACGTCTTCGCCATTCAAAAGTCCAATCGAATCCCCGCAGGTAAAGGCGGCCGTGGCCGCAGTGCGCCAAGCCTCAAGCAGCGAGAAATACGGCCGGCTGGTCGATCTGTTGCACATCCTGCACCCGGGAGATTTGCGATGACGGACGTCTGGATCGCCGGGCTGGGAGTGCGAGCGGTCAATCAGGTCACGCGCGAGGTCGAACACGCCCTCCGCGCGTCGCGCGAGGTCCTCTACCTGGACGCGGGAGTTGCCACCAAGCCCTACCTCGAGGGATTATGCCCGAGCGCTACCTCTCTATACGAGCAAAGCTACGCCGAGGGCCAGCCACGCATCGACGCCTACGAGCACATGGCGATTCGGGTGATCGAAGCCGCTTTGGAACATCCTCCCGTGACCTTTGCGATCCATGGTCATCCGCTCGTCGCGGTGCATGCGCCGTTCATCGTACTGGAATTGGCGAAGGCACTCGATCTGCAGGTTGAAATCCTGCCTGGAGTTTCCGCTCTCGATACCCTTCTCGCCGACCTGCGGCTTGACCCGGTGGTTCACGGAATGCAAATGTACGAAGCCACGGACCTGCTACTGCGCCGCCGGCCCTTGCAAAATGACGTCCCCGCCATCATTTGGCAAATCGGCCCGATCGAAACCGGCCTCCATAGCCAGCGGGTTTCCCGGCCGGAACGATTCACCCGCTTCATCGCCTACCTGCGCCAATTCTATCCTGCACGGCACCGAGTGGTTGCAATCTACTGTTCGCCTCATCCCTTAATGCCGCCGGCCGTCTTGCCGTTCGCACTCGAAGACATGGGAGAAAACGCGGAGCAGATTCATTCGGGGTTTACCCTCTACGTCCCACCCGCGGTTGGACGCTCCGTGCAGGACTGCGATTTGCTCGCAAAACTTTACAGCGTGGACCACCTACGAAGCATTGCGCGATAGCGAGAGGCAGAGCTTTGCTTGTGGGACAGAACGAATTGGGCATATGATGTCGGCGCGGGTAACGTTCCGCGGGAGGAAAAACGAATGAGCTCACGACGTAAGTTCCTGCGCAATGCCGGACTGGCGAGTATTGCGCCGATGTTTGTTAAAGCGAGTGCACTGGGTCGTGACGGGGCCGTGCCGCCGAGTGACCGGATTTCTATGGCCTGCATTGGCCTCGGCTGGATGGGCCATGACAACCACCTGCCGGAGTTTCTGAAATTGAAGGACGTGCGCATTGTCGCCGTGTGCGACCTGGACGAGAGCCACCTGACGCGGGGAGCGGCGCTGGTCAACACCGAGTATGGCGACCAGGGTTGCACGCCTTATCATGCCTTCGAAGAGGTACTGATGCGTCGCGACGTGGACGCGGTGAGCATCGCGGTGCCCGACCACTGGCACGGCATCATCGCTACCCAGGCCGCGCGCGCCAAAAAGGATATTTATTGCGAGAAGCCGCTCGCGCACAACTTCCGCGAAGGTCTCGCCATGGTGCAGGAGAGTGAGCGCCAGGGCCGCATCTGGCAAACCGGCAGTTGGCAGCGGTCGGTCGAGAACTTCCGCCGCGGCTGCGAACTGGTGCGGAATGGCCGCATCGGCAAAATCAAAGCTATCGAGGTCGGGCTGCCCTCGGGCTTCTACGAAGTGAAGGACAAGTCGAAGCTCGCCATCACCGACCCGCCGCCCACTTTGCATTACGACCGCTGGCTTGGCGCCGCGGCGGAGATGCCCTACCGCGAAGCCTGTGTCCACATTAACTGGCGATGGAACCTGAATTATGGCGGCGGCCAGTTGATGGATTGGATCGGCCACCACGTTGACATTGCTCACTGGGGCATGGGCTGGGACGCAAATGGTCCCGTCTCCGTTGAAGGCGTGGGCGAATACCCGCCGCGCACCGATCCTTTCAACGCGGCCACTCGTTATAAGGTACACGCAGTTTACCCTGATGGCACGCCGATGACGATCGCAGGCGGTTACCCTGAAATCATAGGCGGAACCAAGTGGATCGGGGAGAGGGGCTGGGTGTGGGTCGATCGCGGTAAGTTCGACGCCGAGCCGAAGTCGCTGATGACCGAGCAGATCGGCGATAGCGAGACAAAGCTCAAGGTCAGCCCCGGCCACTACCGGGAATTCATCGACTGCGTTCGCACGCGCGAAAAGACGCTCACCCCAGCGACTGTCGCGCTACATTCCGCCACGCCGGGCTGGCTCGGTCAGATCGCCATGCTCACCGGGCGCAAGATCCAATGGGACCCGGCGAAGATGCAGATCGTCGGCGACCCCGAGGCGTCAAGACTGCTGGGCCGCGAGATGCGCGCTCCCTACCGGCTGGGCTGACGCGCGCGCAGCAGGAGCTGTCGCCGGGCAAGCCACGACCAGGACATCTCTGGCCGTGGCTTTGGCTAGGCGCTTCAGTGCAACAGATTCAAAGTGTTGCTTCCGTCATCCACGAAGACAACTCCCAGCTCCGGATCGAAAACCAATCCAAACAGCGTGCCGTTTCCGGGCGGTGGCCCACCGGTATTATCCAACAGTTTCTTGGCGATTTGCCTCCCTTCCGGAGTGATCTCGGTAATGAATCCGTCGTCTCCATTGACGGTCAGAATGTGCTGATTGGGCGCCACTACGAGTCCGAGGGGATCGTTCAGGCTGCCCCCTGCGGTAAGGGTGAAGCCGATGCCTGCCGAGTCCGTGCGCGTCAGGGCATGCGGAATCGCCGCAATCCGGTTGTTCAAACTGTCGGCAACGTAGAGCATGCGCGCGTCTTCCTGCCGGTCATTGTCACCATCATGGTCCTCATCACCATCGCCTGCCGGACTAAGGCCGACTCCGGTAGGTCCAATTACGAGCGCGGCAGGGTCCGTGCGCTCTGGGAAACCCGAACCTACAACCGTCATGGATTCAACCCACGGCGTGGCCCCCTGCGAAACGCCCAGGTCAATGCGCAGCACGGTACCGCGGTTCACGACGCTACCGCCGGCGGCAACGGTACCATTCAACACATTGGTGACGAACAGCTTGGCCTCATGATCCGATTCTTCCGCGGTCATGTCCCAAGGGCCGTTGATCAGTGAGCCGAAAAGGGTTTCGACAGGAGCGCCCATTTTGTCGAGCACGATCAGACAACCGGCTCCGATGGTATCCGGCATGCCGTCCGTAGTGGGAAGACTGCCGACGATCACCCATCCGCTACGCAGGACCGCCAGGGCCGTCGTCAAACCCACCCCGCCTGGGCAGGGTCCAGGCAGAGTTGCGGGATTAATCTGGGCAAACAGGCTGACCGACCCGTTCGGAGCCACCTCGACGATGGTTGTGCCTGTGCCTTGCAAGTTCGACATAGCATTGAAATTACTCACCAAAAAGTCACCTTCCTGCAGGTTGCCGATGGTGCGCTCGACCCTGACGAGACCGTAGGGGTTCACGTCGCCGTTCGACGGCACCGTCGAAGCTAGGGTATTGATGGCGTGCAGTGAGTTCAGGATTGAGCCATCGTCATTCGCCAGGCCGCACACACCTGCAAGAACAAAAGCCAAAACACCGAGTATGCTGATTGCACGAAAAGCGATTCTTCGCTTTGTCATATTCTTCTCCTCTTCGAGGTTTGAGCGTTCACGCCACGAATCATTTTCTTGACGACAATTCCCAATCACCGCACCGGCAAGCAAGGTGGTGCCACGAGGAAGCGGTCAATCCGTCGGGACCTCTCCGCCAGCGCGGCACAGGCGTCGGCCCCCCAAAACATCAGTTTGCCGTCAGAATCTCAAAGTTTAGGGCGCGTCTCTCCCAAGCGTGTCATAGCGTTGTTACCAGATTGCAGTTATTGTGTTTGTGGCTGCGGGAAACGCTAGGACAGTGGCAAGTAACGAGTGACCAGCGGCTTCCGAGCGCCTTCTGTTCCGTGTGCAGCGTCCGCCTTGATGCTGGCCCGGCCTCGGTTCCGCGCATCCAGAGCGCGGGCAGCAAGCGAGTCTCTATCCCGGGGCAGATAGACGGAATTGCCTCGTCCTGTAACCGGGGGCAGCGCAATTTCATCTATAGTGTTGACGTGGCAATAGCGCCGTGATAAGGTGCTTCTTTGGGAAAAATGACCACGAATCTCCATTCCGTGAGGAGCAGCGACGTGCGGCAGATGTGTTGTTGTATGCCATCCGCCAGCGGTGCTCTGTCCTCAGGGAATAGGGATTTGTAAGACCCACAAACCCAGATTTCAAAAAACCTGAGACGCCCGCTGACGGAATATCCGCAGCGGGCGTTTTGCTTTTACGCAAGTTTTTGTTAGACGTAGGTCAAACGTAGATTTGTCATGTTGATAACGGTCATAGGATTCATTACGGGAATATTGATCGGCTTAACCGGCACGGGCGGCGGGGTGCTGCTCACGCCGTTGCTGATGGTGTTGACGCCTTACTCTGCTGTCACCTTGATCGGAACGGATATCGTCAACGGCGCGTGCACCAAGTTGCTGGGGGTGTTTGAACACCGTCGCCTGGGCCAGGTGCGTTGGGCGCTGGCCACATTCCTGATTGTCGGGACGGTGCCGGGAACCATCGGCGGCATCCTTCTGCTCAGCTTCTTGAAGTCGAGATTGGCGGTAGCTGAACTGGACCATGTCCTGCGCCTCGTGCTGGGAATAACGTTGTTCTGCGTTTCGTTCTTGCTGCCACTCGTCCGGCTGGGAAAGATCAAGCCTCCCAAGACTTGGGTTGACGCTCCGGCAACAAGCGCGCGACTGAAGCTGGTGACGGCAGGCGCGGTGGTGGGATTCCTGGTGGCGATGACGTCGATTGGCAGCGGCAGCTTGCTGATGGTATTCCTGCTGCTGCTCACGCCGTACCCTTTGGGCGAATT
>JBKQVI010000516.1:0-27920 GCA_052139985.1 Terriglobia bacterium | reverse complement strand
AGCTCAGGAGAGACAAGTTTCATGGTGACTGGAACTATAGTCTATTGCCCAGAAGTTGACACGGTTATTTCCTGACAGCCCCTTAGGCGCCGTCAATTATAATCACACCTTCACTCCCGCGCTCCTGTTGACGTTAACGTACGGGTTCACGCGCGGATTCTTCTGGAACGAGACCGAGGGCAACGAACCGCAGTTCAAGAACATCTCCCCGTCGGCCACGCTCGGTATGCCCACCTACATGGATCGATCGGGCATCCGTGATTTGCCTGCGATCACCTGGGATGACTATAGTGTTCCTGGCAATATCTTCGGCTCGGCCGTTGGCCAAATTGGACCTGAGCCCTGGTGCTGTGAGCGCGAGGGCAACGACATCCACGACCTGAGGGGTGCGCTCAACTGGGTTAAGGGTAACCACAGCCTCAAGTTCGGATTTGACGGCCTCATGTACCGCTATGGCTACGTCCTTCCCAGCTATCCTGACGGATATTTCACTTATGATCCCACCGGCACCTCCGAGTTCCCTTATTCTGGCGGTGGCGATGACATCGCGAGCTACCTTACCGGTGCGGGCGGGCTAGGGTCGTACGGCAATTATGACGTGCCGTACGCAAGCGAAACGCAGGCATTTCAATTCGCACAATTTGTCCAGGACAACTGGAAAGTCAGTAAGAAGCTCACCCTGAATCTCGGTTTCCGTAACGAAATGAATCTACCCCAGACCGAGCGTCACAACCGCTTGAACGAACTCTCTCTCACGGTGGATTCGCCGCTGCAGGTCCCGGGTTTGGGGACGCTTCACGGCGGGGAGATCTACATGACTCCCAGCAACCGTAGCAATTACCTTGGAAATTATAGGGACGCTGGACCGCGTTTGGGTTTTGCTTACCGCCCCACGGAGAACCTCGTGATCCGCGGTGGATACGGAATCTACTATTCGGTAGGGGATAACCTGACCTCGAACGCGGGTGCACCCGGAGCACAAGGCTTCGACCAAATCACCCCTTGGCTCACCAGCTATCAGAACGACCACGCAACACCGTGGGGAAGGTTTAGCGATCCCTGGCCGACTGTCGGGCCAAATTTTCCGGTCGGAAGCAGTTTGGGGTTATTGAATAACGTTGGTTTCGGCCTCAGCTCGCCAATACCGGCCGAAGATTCCACGTCGCCTTACGCACAGAACTGGACCTTGGGCGTTCAGAGGCAGTTGCCGTCCGGCATTCTCCTGGATGTGTCCTACCTCGGCAACAAGGGTACGCATATTCTCACCAATGTATTCAACTGGGACCACCTTGGCCCCCAGTATGACTCATTAACTTCGCATTCGATCACCGCGGCCCAGTCACAACAGATCGCCGCACTCCAGACGTATGTCCCAAATCCCTTCAACGGGATTATCACCAACGCAACCAGCTCGCTTTCAGGTCCGACGGTGCCGGCTTGGCAACTCCAGTTGCCGTTCCCGCAGTTCACCAGCGTCTCGGGCGACAACGCCCCTTGGGACAATACCAGCTACAACGCCCTCCAGGTAAAATTGGAAAAGCGCTTCTCACACGGGATCCAGTTCTTGGTAACCTACACGTGGTCCAAATCCATCGACGAAGGGTCGCTCGAAGGGGGTGCCGGCGAACTCGGCAGCTTTACGTCCCTTCAGGACCCAAACAACTACAAGCTTGAGCGGGGTTTGTCCACCTTTGACATTCCCCAAGTGTTCCAGTTTAGTTACACCTACGAGTTACCGATCGGTCGCGGCAAAGCATTGGGCGGGAAAGCAAATTCGGTGCTCAATGGCTTCATTGGCGGCTGGAATACGACGGGCATCTGGCGTTTCAATGAGGGCCGGCCTGTAGCCCTGGGACTTATTGACGGTCAAAGCCTGCCAACTTATGGGGGGCAGCGGCCGGACCTGGTCGGAAGACTGGCATGCAGCTCGGGTTCCTGGTCTAGCCGCTTGAACGACTACTTCTCCAACCCGCAAGTTGTCGTCGCTCCACCACCTTATGCCCTGGGCACAGCGCCACGAACCGACGGAAGCTGCCGGCAACCGGGTCAGGCTAACGCCAACCTGTCGGTTTTCAAGGATTTTTCCCTCGCGAAGATGCGCGAGGGCTCGCGCTTGGAATTCCGCTTGGAAACCTACAATGCTTTTAATCACCCACAATTTGGAGGACCGAATACCACCCTTAATTCCGGCAGTTTCGGGGTGATCACGTCGCAAGCAAACTCACCGCGACAGGCACAGGCCGTTTTGAGGTTCTATTGGTGAGGGCGCGGTGACCTTGTGCAAGGCAAGGGCCGGCGTTAGATTTAGGGTGGTGATCGCGGCGACCCTAATCTTCGCGGCCATTGCTGTTTCTGCGCAAGTTCCCGCCAGTGTTTACGACCAGGCAGTTGCTGATTTCGGGCAGCAGAAGTACGCCCAAGCTGAACAGACCCTCCGGCCGGCGTTAGCCGAGCACCCGCGCGATGCGAGCGCCCTGGGTCTAATGGGTCTGATTCTCGACGCGCAGAAACACTTTGCCGAAGCCGAAACATTTCATCGGCGCGCCCTCACGCTCGCTCCTGCCTCCGCCTCGCTGTACAGCAATTTTGGGAACCACTACCTCGAGCAAGGGCAGTCGGAGAAAGCTCGTGCGGCCTACCTCCGAGCAATAGAGATCGACCCGGCGGACCGAAATGCCAACTCGCACTTGGCAGAGATCTCGGTTGACCAGAAGAAGGGAGCGGATGCACTTCACTACCTCGACCGGCTATCCCGAGAGGATCAAGCCGAGCCCGCCGTGCAGTTGCTGCGGGCGCAAGCCCTCAAGCTGACGGGGCAGTCCTCCAGCGCGGAGGCACTGCTGGTGGATCTCGAGAGCCGGTCGTCCAATGACCCGCGCGTCGCTTATTCCGTGGGAATGGTCTTCGCAGGCTGGAAAAATTATGTCCGGGCGGAACAGGCCTTTTCGGCTGCTCTCCAGATGATTCCCGAAGACTTTGATGTGCTCTATAACCTTGGACTCGCGGCACTGGGCGCCCATGATTACGGCCGCTCCGGGGAGGCGTTTCAGGGGGCACTCGAGCACCACGCCGGCGATGTGGACTGCCTGATTGGACTGGCACGAGTCAAGGATGCGCTGCAGCAAGACGACCAGGCGGCGGGCCTTCTCTTTCAGGCTCAGCGGGAGGCCCCCGACCGCGCCGACCTCCTCGAATTCCTGGGTAACGTCCTCGACAAACTGGGCTTCTATCGCGACGCAGCAGATGTATACGACCACTGCTTACGCGTGCATCGTGAAGACGACGAGGCCCGGCGCGAACGCGGCTACGCCCTGGCGCGCGCAGCAAATCTGACCGAAGCATTCCAGGACTTGAACTGGTATGTGGCAAGGCATCCGGGCGACCCGATCAGCCTCTTTGAGCTGGCGGAGGTGGAATCACTTCAGCAACGGGACCGATCCCTGGCACATCTCAACCGGGCCTTGGCACTTGACCCGCAGATGGTGCTGGCACACTTGGCCCGTGGCATTCTGCTTCGCCAGGAAGGCAAGATTTCACCAGCGCTGATTGATTTGAAGTTTGTCCTGGACCGGCAGCCGGACAATTTCCGTGCCTGGGAGGAACTTGGAGATGCTTCGCTTGCTGCCGGCCGAACCTCCGAAGCCTTGGGGGCTCTTCGGAAAGCGGCGGACCTGGCGCCTCAGAACTCCGAGGTCCTTTGGCATTATGGCCAAGCCCTGAGGCGGGCGGGCCAAAAGGATGCCGCGGAGAAGGTTCTGGCCGAATTTAAACGTCTGGGGAACACGGAAGGGATCACGCCACGTGCTTCCGCGGGCGTCCTGGGATTGGATTCGTCGGGGCTGACACCCGCCAACATGGCAGCGCTAAGGAAACTAGCAGCCGCCAACCCCGCCGACTGGCGGTTGAAACTCCGTTTGGGAGAGGGTTTGCTGTCGGAGTGCAAGGTAACAGCGGCTCTGGAGGTTTTCCAGGAGATCCGGGCTTCCGTTTCGGGAGGTGAAGCGGCGGGTGAGTGCGGAAGAGCTTTGCTCCAGGCCGGGCAGGCCGAGGCAGCGCGGCAGTTCCTCGAAGAGGCAGTCGAGGCGGAGCCCTCGAATGCCGAACGTCGCGTGGATCTCGCCCTCGCGGTGTTCCACGACGCCGGTCCGGAAGCGGCATTGACGGAACTCGACAAGACCCCAGCGGAAGTGCGGAACGGTGATTACTTTCTGCTCCGCGCCCAGTTGCTGGACGCCCTGGGAAGACCCCGAGAGGCCGCTGAGGTACTGAATCGAGGTATTCAATCGTCGCCAACGCAGCCGGACCTCTACCTTCAGGCGGCATTATTTCTGGTGAATCACGGCCAGGTCCAACAGATGCTTGATTTTCTGGCGAGGGCGGACCGAGTCGTGCCGAACAATCCCCAACTGTGGTTGACGCGGGCCATCGGTCACGCCATCCTTCACCAGGACGACCAGGCAGCGGCTGTGTTGACCAAGATGGAATCTCTTTGGCCGGAATGGTACCTCCCCTATCTGGTCCACGGTGTAATCCTGTCTTATCGTCTCCGCGGCTCGGAAGCCAAACCTCTGCTGGAAACAGCCATCGCGCTAGGCGCTCATAAGGCGATGGCATACTATCATCTGGCTTTCGCCATCATCACCTCCGACCCCGAGGAAATTGCGGACGCACAGGCGGCCATCCGAGAGGCGATTGCGCTCAATCCCAAGGATCCTTACATTCAGTCCCTGGCGGGAAAGATCGCTTATCTTGGGAAGGACTATCCCTCGGCGGTCGAGCATCTAAACGCCGCTCTCGAGATCTGGCCGGATATGGTGGAAGCACACGAGAGGCTCAGTGCCACTTATCGCGCCGCGGGCGACAAGGACAAATCGGTGGCGGAAATGAACGCGGTTTCCCGCATCAAGCAAGAACACCCGGGCTACCAAACACCGCCCTTCCCTGCGAATGATCTGCTGTTTACCGTGGAAACACCAGGCTCCCCACACTGAGTGGGCATCATCGGCGACTGGCGGACGAGCCCGCGAATTCCCCGCACGATACTGCTCAAGAAAGTGACGCCTTGAGTCACTCGACTCTATGGACGCCCTGGCGCGGGCAGGTTCGCGGCTGCGTCGTCGATGACCAGGACCCAATCGTTGGCGTCGGGTGGGGTAAAGTTTCGCGTGCCGGAATTCGTATGACTTCCGATCAGGGTTGTTGCCCCCGAGGAAGGATTAAACCACCAGCACGTCGCGAGATTGATACCGCTCGAGATTTTGGACATGTCCACCGTCAGCGTAGCCGCGTTGCCGTTGGGGATGTAAGCGATGATGGTTCGGCCGTCCGAGGTTCTCGAAGTTGAGGTCAGGGTCGCCCCTGAGCCGTAGCCAGCGGTCACGACCTCATGGTTAAAGTCGGCGGTGAGCTTCCAGTGCTGGCGGCTGCGAAAGAGTTGCCCCAACCGCTGCTGATCGAAGGACGCGATGTTTTCCATGTTGTCCTTCCACGTTAGACCCCGCATACAGCATTCCGAACCGAAGGGAAACACTCCCGAACTGCCGAAGAGCCTCCCCAGCCGGGCGCCGCCCAGAACCTCCGTATAGCCTTCTTGCCGGAGTTGTTGATTATTATAAGGAGTCCCTGTCTGCGGCTCGTATTCGTAGGCGTCCTCCATGCTGAAGTAGGGAACGAAGGGGGTCGCCCCCGTTTCCGTGGCGTTCTGAGCGACAATTTGCTCGACTTCATTGGAGAAGACTCGGTCAGGCGTTCCTTTCGGATAAATGGTCCCCAGGGTGAGCCAGCCGGTCGGATTGCTGGCGCTATACGTGTAAGACGACCAGTAAGTGGTGCTCGCCTCACCCCAAACGCCGTTGGTCGCCTCCACTGCCATCAAGTGGCCGGTGTCAGCGGACAAAATGCCCTTGGCAATGTCGGTGACCTTGTTCGCGAGGGCGCTGCCACACAGCTTGACGTTGGCGTCCCCCCCTTGCAGCCAGACGATGTTGGGGTACGATTTGTAACGGTTTCCGAGGAAAGCTCCATAGGCAATCATCGTAGCATCGGAGGTTTTCGCCATGTCGGAAGCGTACGGGACATCGCAATGGTCAAACGATGAGGTAAATGCCGTCCCGGCGAGAACCGTAATCCCATGTGCCGCCGCCCTTTGCAGCACTTCATCCACGTGCGCCCAGTAAGCCGTGGCGTTGCTCATCCCGGTAAAGGCTGGCCCGCCATTCCAAGGGTTGTTGCCGAAGGCATCGTTCTCGGTCGTTCCGACATTGTCTCGTCCCTTGCCGTGATTGTTGGGGTCCACAATACCCACCCAGATTAGATTCATCCCCTTCGCCTGCCGGTCGGAAAGGTAGGCTTCCACGTCGGCGTCGGAAGTCAACTGGACGGTCAGATCGTACGCCGTGTCCCCAGTAATGAAGACCGGCTGGTTCGTGAAGGTATTGATCAAATGAGTCCGGTCCGCGCTCAGCGCCATAAACTGGCCAGCGCCGGTTAGACGGACCGCTTGCGGGCTACGTCCATCGGCTTCGCTGACCAGCAGTGACGCGGGGAAGTAGACAGTGAGGCCCAGAGCAAATAGGCTACTGCAAAGGCAAAGGGCGGGGCGCTTCATCTTTTACGGCTCCTCCTGATGATCATCGCGGCGTTCTTTACCAGGACGCCGCCAGCTCCTTAAGGGGGATGACTTGTACCTCTTGGGAGGTTATAGAGTTGGTCCAAATCTACGGCTTATTCCCTGGGGGCGGGCGTTTCAGCGATCCGTCGTCCAACACCAGAACCCAATCACCTTCAGCGGGTGGAGTAAATTCCTGCATGCCGCTGGTCGGGAAGCCACCCGCCGTGGTGGACTTACCCGTGCGAGGATCGAACCACCAACCCTGGGCTTGGGCGCCGGATAATTTGCTCATATCCACGGTGATCGCTCGTCTGGTGGGCAGGTAGGCAATTACTGTACTCCCGTCGGTTGTGCGGCCCGCGGCCAGATAGTCGGTACCTTCAAATTCGCCGAGGCCCCCGGTGACCACTTCGTGCTTCCGGTCCGGAACCAAATCATACCAGGGGCGCGAGCGAAAGAGTCTTCCCCAATGCATCATGCTCACCGATCCAGGAAGATCCATAGCCTGCTGCCAGGTGCCCTTGAACGGATAGAGAGTCGGACCGTCATAGTGCCAGATGGGATTGTTGCCAAAGACGTGACCGAAACCGCCGCACAGGACAGACCAATAAGCTTGCCGTCGAATCTGCACTTCCGAGGAATTGTGTTCACCTTCATAACACGATTCGATCAGAAACGTGGGCAAGACCGGTTGGCGGTCGTAATCTGAGAACATCCTCTGGTGAACCGCGTCACAGTTGTAGCTGGAATTGATATCGAGCCATCCTCCAGCTCCGTACTGCTCGGGAGTGGAAGGCACCGAATTTCCATGAGCGGTGAACAGGTGGCGATGGTCGAACTCGCGGATTCCCAGAGCGATCAAGTCCACTCTTTCCAGGCCCGTCTCAGGCTTACGGTCGCCACCCATCACCCAAATAATGTTATCGAAATCCTTATAGCGATTTCCCAGGTAACGACCGTACGCAAGGCACTTTTCCGGCTCGAGCTTCAGCAGTTCTTCGATCCAACCTTCGTCGGTGCCCACATAACCCAGATAGATGGGGGCCAGGAGCACCTGAATTCCATAACCGCCGGCCTTGCGGATAACCCCATCGGCGTGTGCGAAATACTTTTCATTGGGGGTGGAAAAGTCTCCCGGCGTGAGGAAGGGCGCTTCCCCCGCTTCGTTCCGCGGAGGCTCCTTCGAGTACCGGTGCTCGATGAGATTCACCATCACGGTGTTGAATCCTTTGTCTCTCCGGTTCCGGAAGTACTGGTCCACCTCGGCGTCGTCCGCCGCAACGATCAGGGACCATGCGGCGTCACCCTGCAAGAGGTAAGGATTTTGATTCTGGTCAACCAAATATCGGTGGTTGGCACTCACGAAGAGCTGCGTCACGGCGCCGCGCGATTGCCCATTTCCCATCGCCGTCACCAGCAGAGCGCACGTCATGCACACCGCCATGAGCGCATTTTGACGGCCCCGCTTGTTTTTCATAGTTAGAACCTCCTCCATACCGCAAGTGTTCGGAGGCCGGCACGCGGGTGAACCTCACCTTAAGGATAAGTGCGGGTTGCCTTGAGTGAGTCCAGATCCCCGGTCCAGACCTCGATAATCATGGGGGACGTATCAAGGTAATAGAAAAAGACGCGGTCAATCCAGGCGCTCATCAGCAATGGCACGCCCCGGGCCGCGTACATGTCTCGAATCCTGTTCGCCTCCGCCATGTCTTTAGCCCAATAGCCAACGTGGTGAAGTCCCTCACCCCGCTGATCGATGAAATGCTTGAAGATGCTCGGCCCCTCGAGGGGTTGGAGCAGTTCCACAAAAGTCGAGCCGACGGGCGCCTCCGCCCCAATCCAAGTAAAATCCTGCGGCTTGCCACGCACCAGGATGTCGTGAATGCGCGGGGGTTTGTATTCGTAAATGTTCCAAGGTCCCCATCCCATCGTTTCCGTATATTCGCGCATGGACTTCTCCATGTCATTGACGACCAGCGCTACTTGTGAGACCGGGATGGGAAAAGCGGGTTCCGTCATAAGTCGCCTCCAGGATTCGAAGCTACTCCGAGCGCCTTCTCGCAATCTCCGAGGGCCGTAGGGTTGCAATCCGCGCGTTGAAAGGAGCGAGCGCATCGCAGAGCGGCAGATAAATATCTTCGTAAACCCTTTGGTAGAACCCGGTGAGGCGCTCGTTTGGCGAGACACGGGTAACCGGGAGCTTGAATTTCCGCAGGGCGTCGTGAAAGTCGGAGAAAACACCGACGCCGATGCCAGCAATCATCGCCGCCCCGCGCGGGGTGACGTCGGGGGTGGTCACCACTTCGAGTGGACAACCTAGGATGTCCGCCTTGTTTTGCAGCCAGAATCGGTTCCTCGTTCCGCCGCCCATCGCCACAACCCGGTTGGGGACCCTGCCGATCCCTGCCCTGAGGGCGGTGAGGGCGTGCCGGGATTGGAAGCTCAGCCCTTCAAATAGCGCCCGTGTCATTTCCTGTATGGCGCACTCACTAGACAAGCCGAAGAAAGCACCTCGCGCCAGATGGTCAAGACGAGGCCCGTGGCTGCCGAACACGTGCGGCACAAAGACCACGCCGCCACTCCCCGGCACAGCCGTCTCCGCTTCCTCGACCAGGCGCGACCAGATTTTCTGAGCGCCTCCCCCGTCCGCACAGTCCAGGTGGCGGATCCGGTTGCGGTACCATTCCGTGACCTCCCCGGAAAGGTTCTCGATTCGAATCGACCAGCGATCAGGGGCCACATGGGCATCACAAATCGCTCCGCAATCATGCAGCGCCGGTCCCAATTCCGGCTGATCGGAGCACATAACGATACATTCCCAGCTACCGGTGATTATGGCCGCATCTCCGGCATCGAGGGATCCCGCCGCGTAGGCCCCAGTGATAAAGTCGGCGCCGCCGACGACCACGGGAGTGCCCGCTCCGAGACCCGTAGCGGAGGCCGCTTCCGGCAGTACGCGCCCGAGGACGCTTCCAGAGGGACGAGGGGAAGGGAAAATATTCTCGTCGAGTCCGAAAGTCCGAAGCAGATCGGGCCGGAATTTCAAGGTTCGCTGGTCCAACACGGTCGTCTGCGAGGCCATCGAGTAATCGATTACCATCTCACCGCAAAGCCGGAACGCAAGATAGTCGCCGATATTCAGCCAGCGCGTCATTCCTCGAGCGTAGCTGGGTTCGAATTCCGACATCCAAGTGATCCACGCGGGGGGGTAAATGGGACTGAGGTGATTACCCGTCATACTATAGAGGGTGGAATCATTAACTCCACAGCTCCGAAACGCCGATGAAGTTGGCGCCGCGGACTCAATCCAGGTCACCCCTGCGGAAAGAGCGTTACCCATACTGTCCACCGGGTAGCCGACCAGGCCCAACTCCGCGATGGCCAGGGCGTCAACAGGTGCATCTGGCAACTGGCGTACCGCGCCGCGAATCAGAGCGCAGACCACCTCCCACAGCTTTTCGGGCTGCCAAACCGTCACCTGGAAACCGTTTACGATTACCTGCTCATCCGGCGTGGGGATCTGTGAACTCGCGAGCGCTTTGCCTTCCTCGTCGTACACGACTGCCTTGAAAGAAGTTGTACCAAGATCGATGCCGAGTAAGCGAGCCATCTATGCATTCAATCCTTCTGCGTGAGGCGCCACAGGTACATAGTCAATTCTCAAAATACCGTATGGGTGCAACGCGAAGGAAACGCTTGAATCCGCTGCTGGTAATGCGATGTGCAGGACCTCCGAGCGAAATTCCTGCGGGTTGGTCGTGGCAAGCCAAGCGTTGCTGGCATCGAGTGGGCGGATCTCGACATGGTCTGCCGCCACCGGTGTTAAGTTGAACTTTTGCGATTGAGCAGTCAGGTTGGCAACCAGGATGCGCACGCTGCCGTGACTATTAAGAGCGAGTGCCACAACCCTAAGCGGATCGGAAGAATTGCAGGTTAACAGCTCTGCATTCTTGAGGTCCGCCAAGTCCGCGAACACATGGTACACCGGAAACACCATACCCGGGAACGAGTGAAAAAGTTCCGGCTGCGGACAGCCCTGATCCATCTCCAGGACTCCACGCCAACCGGTGGTTTCGAAATAGGTCAGCGATGCCGCGCCGGCTTCGGCGAGGTTCTTGATGCTTCCCACCGTCCACGCGGCCGCGAACAGCGACATCTGGCGCGGGTCTACGGCACTGGGAAGTTCCCCGGGCAAGGGAGGTGGCTCGGGACCGATGGCGTCAGGATTGAATCGTGGCTTGAGGGTAATGGGGCTCACCACGACAGGGCAAGGCTCACCGAATTCTTGGGCGGTTGCTACGGTGTCCGGCTGGCCCTCCAGATTCTCAACCAGCGACCGCTCGTCGAAGGCATGGACTTGCGGATTGATTGGATACGCAATGGCGTCGAAGTTGTCGAGGTCCGGGGGCGTCCGCATGAGATCCGCAAAGAAGAAATTCGTACCTCCGCCAATGGGGACGTGCGGCAGTCGCGGAGCCATGGCCTGTCGCGCCATCCTGATCCACTTCGGCGAGGTGATGAGCTCCCTTTCGTGGAACACGAGGACGCGCGCGACGGGAACGGATACCGGCGGGCGTAACGCCAGGTTCGATAGTTCCTGCGCGGCGTTTTCAGTAACGAACAAGGCAAGCTCCAGGGCGCAGCCTAGGATTCCGCACTCACGTTCGGCGCGGGCCAACTGCTGAGTCGAATCTCCCTGGTTCAAATGAACGTCAACCCGCAGGTGCTCAAGATGCAAATTCCTCAACAAGTCTGCCTCGTGTTGGGAAAAATCTTCATCGTGCGAGGCAGCGCCGAGGCCGAGTGCGGGGAGCGGGCGATGAAGCGAAGGGCCGACGGAAAGCTGAACTATAGCATCCTCTGCACTTCCCTGTGCGGTGTGACCCTCTACCGTGATCGTTACTTGCTGGCTAAAGACCTGACTGGCATGGGCTTGGTGAGGATACCCTAGCGACAACGGTGTGCAATAGGTCTTGAAGGATCCGTCTGTCCAGTTCCGTTGATCCTCCATCTCGAAGAGGTCACCCTCGAAAGCGTAATGGATTTTGATGCCACTTTTCAATGATATCGATAGGCTCGAGACGGATGGGAAAAGCGGAAAGTACAAGCCCCCTTCGTAGCGTTGGGGGCCAATCAAAATGGGCAAATTTCCGCTGACAGTCCCCTCCGGGCCGCGCCCGCTGAAGGGCTGGCCACAATACTCCGAGAGGGGATGTAGGATGCAAAAGCCGATACGGGAATAAGAGAAATTGCGCCCGGCCCGGCCGTTCATTCTTAAAGTGATCGCACCGCTCTGCTCCCCGGTGATGGTGACGCGAGCATGGAACTCGAGACTGCGGGAGCAATACTCAGCCTCATAGGCAATGACAAAGCGATCGTCGCGGATATCGGTGGCGAGGTCGCGAATCTGGGCCGGGATCGTGTCCCAGTTTTCATCGCGCACCGAGACATAAGCCCGCCGTAAGAGCTCAAACTTTCCCGCTCGGACGCCCCGCAGATCGCCTCCTGCCCATAGGGCCGTAAGCGGCCCGGCGTGCAGTAAAGTCTCCTGCGGTGGAGGCTCGTCCCGCCCGTACCACAGTTCGTACTCGGTCAACTTCCGCGGCCCTGTGCTTCCCCTGCTCATGCGGTTCCCATCCTCAGCCATCTCTTCCTATCCGACCCAACGCCAGCCCGGGCCGCGCGCGAGGATCGGCCAGACGTCCACCACTCGGTCGCCTTCCACCACATTATAGACGTCGTTCAAGTTCACCGTACCGCCACAATACCTCACTACCATTTCCACCACTTCGCCTACCGGTAAGCGCTTTTCATCTTCGACATCGAGCAGGGTGTGCTCCTCGTGCACCGCGCGGATCGTTGCTCCAATTTCCAGCAGGACGGGTGACCCCATGTCCATCGACATCACCTTCGTGCCACAATCTAGAACTGCCGTTCGTTCGTTCCGGCTCACCACCGTCCCCATCATGTGAAGGGCAGGTTTGAATGCTGGAGCGAAGGGCGCATACGCCGAATCCATTAATGCATAAGTGCCCGCCTGAAGTTCCGTCACGCGCGGATTCGCACCCGTCATGTCGTAGGTATTCGTGCCTCCTGCCGAAACGATCTCGATCTCAAATCCCCCTTGTTCGAGGGCTTCGGCACAGGCAACCAACCGATCCACGGCTTCTGCCGCAATTTTCGCGCGCAAGTGGCGGTCTGGTTCCAAAACGGCATGCCCCTCAAATCCCGTTATCCCGCGAAGGACGATGCCGGGCAGGCGGGACAGGGCGGCGGCAAGGGTGAGCGCTTCGTCCTGCGTCCGTACGCCGCCTCGGCGCATTCCCACGTCCATCTCGATCAACACTCCTATCTTTGCCCCCGCGGTCACCGCCGCACGTGCCAGCCCCTCGGCTCCTGCCACGCTGTCGACAGCCACCAGGATATTGGTTTCGCGCGCGGTTTCAGCCGCTCGCCGCAGTTTTTCCTCTCCCATCAGCTCATTGGCAATCAAAATGTTGTCCAACCCCGCACCCGCCATCGCCATTGCTTCCCAAACCGTCGCCACCGTAATTCCCAACGCACCCGCCGCCACCTGCAAACGGGCAATTTCCGCGCACTTGTGAGTCTTGGTGTGCGGACGAATTTTAGCGTGCGAGCGCGTCCACTCCGCCATGGTCGCGATGTTTTGCCGTAGAATTTCAACGTCAAGGACAAGGGCGGGGGTGGTTAATGCCTCACGCCGCCGCCCAATCGCCTGACGGTAGGCGTCGAGTGCCCTTTCTCTACTCACCTCTTTAGTAGGGGTGCTCATTGCCCTCCCTCCCTTTTCTAAAGGTAGAGTGCCCCATCACGCGAATCGGTTGCGGTCAAGGATGGTGTTTTGCCGGCCGTCACTTGCCTTTCTCGATGCGGAAACTACCTTTTCGAATTTACCTGCTTTCAGACACGTTGAAATCGTAACTGATATGTGAAGTGAAGGGATAACCTGGTTTGGACTTACCGTCTATAACCTTTTTGTTTTTTTTTGTCAAGAAAGCTACCAGCCTCCCTTCCGGCGCGAAAACAACCTCCCCCAACTCATCATTCCTTGCCCACTCTTGGGCGGAGGGACACTCCCTTCAACGAATCGGAATTTGCTTTGACAGCCTCGGCGTTGTTTGCTAACTTTCGCGGCGGTTCGTTTGCTCGTGGGATAATTCAACTATTTGCCCTTTCTTGAAGCCAGGTGTGACACATCCGAAAGACGGAACTCGCCACAACGCGAACCATTGCGATCCTGATGGGGCTGCCGGCGCCGGGCGGCGGAGTGCCGGTGGGGTCACTCAAGACGGGCAAAACCCGCCATCACATTGCGTGGAGATCAACCGTGAGGGGTACGAAACTTTGCGCCGCGGCGCTAGGATTGGTGCTGACGGCGGCGCTTCGATTGTCTGCATTCCCGAACCTCGCAACGGATGAATACTACCCCTCTGAGGAATCCACCGAACGCCGGATGATCGAATGGCCTCGCCTGGTGGAATTGCAGGCAAGTAGAGCCGTGCTGAAGTGGTCGAACATATCTCCGCAGACACTGGGGGTTGGAGACCGCTATCAGGGGTGGGAGCTCGTGGCGATCATTTCCTCAGGGCAACCATTGGCCGTGCTGGAGCGGGATTTTCCACGCTGGGGCATCCTGGCCTATATCGGCACCGCAGGACCGGTTGCCCCCTTGCGGAAGAGTGTCGGCAAGCTGGACAACCTACCGCGCGCGGGCTCATTCCCGCCTGAGTATTTCGACAAGATCGTCAGCGCCCAAGAGGATCTGTTAGGACGAAAAATACTCATCAAAGGAGAAGATCCGTCGTACGAGGCCTTGGCCGGACTGTTGCCCCCTCTCGACACATATACCATTCTGGGAACCACGACGTCGCGCCAAAAGGTCATCGTGTGGCAGGATGGGCGTCTGGGTCTGGGGATCGCGAAACTGCAATTGGCGAACGCGCTGTTCGACCCCGAAGCCGTTCTGCGAATTCCTGCGGGCGCAGCCGCGGCCAGCAAGCAGGGCTTAGTTGGCCGATACCTGCCGGTCATTGACTACGGGTTCTCCGATGCCGCGGGGCAGCAGGGCTGGGAAGAGATCGCCTTTGCCACCGGCCAGGAGGAACTTGAGACCCACGTGTGTGTGCGCTCCCTGGACGGAAAACGCCATTACTGGCGGCTGCCGGGAGATCAGCCACTCCCGAACGGAACTGAGTTTTACCAGGCGCTGCTGAAAGTGCAACAAAAATGGGAGGGTTTTCTCACACGGGGAATCAGGCTAGAACTACCGGATCATCGAGTGAGCGACGCGGCCCAGGCGGCCATCGTGCGCGCACTGATTTGCCAGGAAGGAGACCACCCGAAATATGGAGTGGGCGTATACTCGGGCAAACAACACGACACCTTTCCACCCGCGTCGATCCTTCTCAACCTTTGTCTTCTGGACTGGGGATTCTCCGCTGAGGCGAAGGCACGCTTGAGCTATTACTTGTCGCACTTCGTAAAGCAAGATGGAAGTTTTGATTACTACGGCCCGGCCCTCTCAGAATATGGGCAGATGTTAACTTTGGCAGCCCAATATGTACGCGTCACGCGAGACGATGGCTGGCTGCAAGAGAACCTGCCGGCGCTGCGCCGCATTGCCGACTACCTCCTGGCTGAAATAGAGGCAAGCCGCAAACGTTACTCCCCCGGCTCGCCTTATTATGGCTTGCTGTCGGGTTCCGCTGAGGCCGATACCCGAAATGATAAAAGGCTCTACTTTTCGGGCGACGTGTGGTGTTGGCGGGGTCTGTTCCAGCTTGGGGAACTGTTAGCCGAAGAGGGTCAACGGCCTGGAGGGGGAGCGCTTGAGCAAGTCGGGGAAAATCTGCTGGGCCAGGCGGCAGCCTTCCGTGGCAATGTTCTGGCCGCTCTGGGACAGGCGATGCGGAAGGATACGACTTCGCCGTTCCTGCCGCCCGCCGCCGGGGTCGAGAAGCCGTTTGAACGCATGACAGAGAGCACGCTGGCCTCTTACACCAATTACCGGTACTGGCCGGAAATGCTGTCTTCAGGAATGCTGCCGCCCGAAATGCGAGATGCCCTCATCGCTTACCGCACGAGCAATGGTGGGGAGGTCGCGGGAACTACGCGCTTCGAGGATTTTATGGATGACTGGCCCTTTGCCCATTACGCGTGGGGCCTGCTGGAGGCTGGCCAGAGAGAGCATTATCTTCTGGGGTTTTTCGGTCATCTGGCCCTCCATCAGACCCCTGGAACGTTCACGGCTTACGAGTCGGTGGCGATAAAAGGCGATAGCAAGCGCGATTATTCGTCCGATTACTGCGTGCCGTCGCAATTGGTCGTCCCGCAGTTATTGCGGTGGATGGTTGCGTGGGAGCCGTGGGACAAACAGGAGTTATGGCTAGCGCGGGCGGTGCCCAACAAGTGGTTTGACCGCGGTTTTTCCGCCCTTCGTGTTCCCACCCGTTGGGGACCGTTGAATCTTCGAGTAGTGCCGGACGCCAAGGGGCTGAAAGCAATGGTTGAGTTGGAATCTCCTCATCCGGAATTGAGAGTCCATGTTCGTTTGGGCCACACCCCGGCAGGCGGAGCGCGCAAGGTTACCGTGTCGGGAACAAAACTGTGGAAATGGGACCCTGAGCAAGACACGTTGGAGCTATGGGGAGACTGGAAGCGCGCCAACATTTCCCTCGCACACTGATTCCGACGGACAGGGCAAGTAGTAACTAGTGTCACTATTCTGAGAAAAAAAGAAGCAAACTTGGTAGACCTCAGCGGTGGAGGGCTGTAGTTTGCAGGGCGACGGTTTCCTTTCGGACATTGGAGACAAAAGATATGTAAGGAGGAAACGGGGACCTAACTGCCAGGAGTGAGGTGATTTCGAGTTTCCCCAGCGAGTAACGGTATAACATGAAGCCTGCCACGATACTAGTTCGATATGGCTTGTTGGCGCTGGACCTGACCGTGTTCTTCCCTGGGGTAGTTGCTGCCGCCAGCCTTTCCCCTGCCGGCCTTAGCTTTGGGAATAGTCCGCAAACGGTGACGGTGACGGTGACGAACACAAGCAGTTCCATCTTGCACCTTGGACGGATTGAAATCGTGGGTGCGAACGCGAGAGACTTCTCGACGACTACGGCTTGGGGCAGCGCCTTGGCCGCCGGGGCTGAATGTACAGTCAGTGTGGCGTTCATGCCCAAAGAGATCGGCGCGCGATCGTCGTCGCTGCTGGTCGGCGACGACGCTGGGGGGAGTCCGCAGGCGGTCAGTTTAACCGGCGCGGGGCAGTCCATGGCGCTGAGCGCGGATAGAACTCACTTGGTGAGCACATTTACGGACAAACCGGTGTTCATCACGGGGGATACCGCTTACAACCTTATCGTTCAGCTTTCTTCCATCGCGGATATTGAAGCCTACCTGTCCGACCGGCAGGCGAAGGGCATGAACCTGATTTGGGTCGGCCTCGTGGATGCCACCAATCACGGCGAGGGAAGCAATGACAGGGGCGCCGGCGAGAACGATGCCTTCGGCAACAACCCTTGGAACGGCGGGCCAGCCTTTACTGGGATGAGCAACGCCACCGCTTACTGGGCTCACGTTGACGATGTGCTGCAAAGGGCGGCGGCGCATGGGATTACGGTTCTCGCCGGGACAGGATTTACCACCTCATTCGCCCACTGCAATCTCTCCTACGCTTCCAGCATGACGGCCAGTTCCGACGTCATCATGACTGCCTACGGTGCGTTCCTGGGCAATCGTTACAAATATTATCCCAACATTATCCGCCTTCAAGGAGGCGACGTTAACGTAACGCTATGCGGTACCGGCCTTGCGAAAGCGGAAATCGCCCAGATCATTTCTCAGAACGTAACCGAAACAAGGGCGACCCCTTATGTTCCGTACTTCAACATGGAAGACCCTTACGAATTTGAGCCGTTCAAGCAGCCCTATAACAATCAACAGCTTAGGCAAGAAGGGTACACAGAGATACTCAGCGGGGCGTATCTGGGGAGGCTCTTTGGTAGTGGGGGGATTTGGCCGTTCGGCGCGGGTTGCTGCATGCACGGACCTACGTGGCAGGCCAACATGAAGGGTCCAACGTCCTTCGATCAGCAGCGGTTGGGCCAGCTCTTTCGCAGCCGCGAGCACTGGAAGTTGGTTGCCGCCGTTGACCATAAGGCGGTTACGGCGGGTTATGGCGAAGGAGCGACACTGACCGCAACTTCGCGAAGTCGTGACGGCCAGACCATCATCGCATACATCCCCAACGGTAAGGCAGCGACGCTGACGGTGGATATGGGCAGAATCACAAGTGTCCTCAATCTAGCCACGTGCTGGTGGTTCAATCCGTCCTCGGGGACCGCGACCTTAATCGGGAGTTACGCGAACTCCGGGACGCGAAACTTTACCCCCCCGACTCCAACGATTGGGTCCTGGTGATCGACGACGCCAGCGCGAACTTGCCCGCGCCTGGAAGTCCATAGCATTGGGAGTTGGTACGGAAGGTCAAGATGGCAGCTACCGGAGGAATGCAGGAATGGAACATCAGCCCCGATCAACGGTCTTATTGAGAGCCTCACTTGTATCTTGTCTCATCGGTGTCTCGCTGGCGCCATCGCTGGGGGCCGCGCAATCGCAACCCAAGGTCACACGACTGCAAGTCAGTGCCAACCGCAGGTATCTGGTCGACCAAAACAATGTCCCTTTCTTAGTGCAGGGTGACGCCGCGTGGTCGCTGATCGTTGGGTTAAATGATACAGAAGTGGACCAATACCTTCGGAACAGGAGGGACAAGGGATTCAGCACCATCATCGTGGAGTTGATCGAGCACCGCTTCTGTAAGAAACCCCCTTTCAACGAAGCGGGTGACGCTCCTTTCACCACGCCGGGAGACTTCTCCACACCGAATGAAAAGTATTTCGCCCACGCCGACTGGGTCATCCACAAGGCGGGCGAATATGGCATCCAAGTGATGTTGGCACCGATGTATCTCGGCTACATCGGCACCGATGAGGGCTGGATCGAAGAGCTACTGAAGCTTGAGCCTGCAAAATGCCTCGCCTACGGCCAGTACCTGGGTAGGCGTTATAAGGACTTCGACAACATTATTTGGCTGATGGGGGGCGATCGCAATCCCGAGACTGCTTTGGAAAGGATGGATTTGATTGCTCTCGGCATTCGCGAAAACGACCATCGCCATTTGATCACGGCGCATTGCCACCCTGAGAATTCCGCTGTGGATCGCTACGGCGCGGCTGGCTGGCTTGACGTCAACTCCACTTATACCTATCAAATCATCCACGAAAGACTTCTCTCCGACTACAACCGCAGTCCGGTTTGGCCCTTCTTCCTGATCGAAACCAGCTACGAGGGGGAGCATAACGCTTCGGAAGTTCAGATTCGGCGGCAGGCGTATTGGTCGGTCCTCTGTGGGGGTTTTGGCCACGTCTTTGGCAACAATCCCATCTGGCACTTCAGCGGCCCCACGCTTTTTCCAGTAGATAAGACGTGGCAGCAGTCGATGGACCTTCCCGGGTCAGTCGGCATGATGTATTTTGGAAAGCTTTTCCGCTCGCGCCCCTGGTATGACCTGATTCCGGATCAAAAGCATGAGGTGGTCACCGGGGGGCTAGGTGAGTTTCGCGGGCTCGATTATTTGGCCGCGGGCCGCACCGCGGACGGCAATACGGTCATTGCCTACATGCCCACGCAAAGGATGATCACGGTGGACATGAGCAAGTTATCCGGCGCCCAAGCCCACGGTTGGTGGTATGATCCGCGCGCGGGCACAGCTACGGAAGCGGGTGTCTTCCCAACCAGCGGCAAGCAGGAACTTACTCCCCCGGCCGAGGGTGATTGGGTTCTGGTCCTCGACAACGCGTCCCTGAAACGCCTGCCCCCAGGAAGCGGGTCCTAGCCGGCAGCGAAAAGGGATTTATTCTCGGCTGGCGCTTGGGGAGGAAGGGGGGGGGACGCCGCGACCCGTTGGCGAGCCGATTTGGCACATTCGAAGAGGAGCAAATCATGCGTTTAAAGGACAAGGTAGCCATCGTCACCGGCGCAGGGGCTGGAATCGGTGAAGCAATTGCCCGGCGTTTTGCCCGCGAGGGCGCTCGTGTGGCCATCGCGGAGCTTGACCCGGCGACGGGAAAAACGACACAGGATGCGATCCGCCATGACGGTGGCGAGGTATTCTTCGCGCAAACCGACGTGGCTTCCGAAGACCAAATCAAAGCCCTTGTCCAAGCGACCCTGGAGCGATACAAGCGGATTGACATCCTCGTAAACAATGCGGGGATTATCGTACGGCAGAACGAGGGCCGCGCCCACGAGGTGAGCAACGAGGCATGGGAACGCACCATGGCGGTAAATCTACGCGGTTATTGGCTGTGTTCGAAGCACGTAATTCCTGGAATGCTCGCCCAGGGGCATGGCTGTATCGTTATGATCGCCTCTCCCACCGGGATGCTGGGATTTACGCGCATAACCGCTTACAGCGCGAGCAAGGGTGGCATCCTGGGCCTGACGCGCGCCATGGCCGCGGACTATGCACCGGATCACATCCGGGTGAACGCGATTGTTCCAGGGACCATCGATACCCCCATGAATGCCCCCGACTTCTTGATTCCAGGCGAGAGGGAAAAGTGGGCCGCGGCCGCTCCCCTCGGGAGATTGGGGACCGGCAACGATATCGCGGGAATGGCCGCGTTCCTGGCGTGCGATGATGCCGACTACTGCACGGGAGGATTTTATATGGTCGATGGGGGGCAAACGGCCGTCTGATTTGGGAAACTCGAGCCGTAGTGTTTCGTTCGACTGAAAACTCCGCTCGCACGCGATCCTTGGATATCTATGCGGATTTTGCTGGCCCAATTCAAGCAGCTCATCCTTGCAGTATCCCCACAGATTTCCCCGGATTCCCATCTCAGGGTGTCGGCTTGCAGGCAGCTCAGTTGACACTCTTCGCTTCAGCGGGCAGGGGCCCTCTTCAGATACAAGACGGCGTCTCCAGCGAAAGGCGCATGGAAGGACTTTCGTCCGCCGTCCGCCGCCATCGATCCTGCAGCAGTCTTGATCCCGGTGACAGGGTTAAACCACTCGTAGGCATATGCTCCCGCGACCAAGTCCACCGTGAACTCCGCCGTGTCGGGCTGGTAGACAACATATTCCACACCTAAATTCGCAAGGCAATACTTAGTCGATGACACGTTGAGGTCCGGCGTCATCGCAGTCAAGTCGATTCGGTTGGCGTAAGTCCGCGTGTATCCCAAATTACGTAAAACTTCCTCTCGATCAGGCAGCAATCGCTCCCAAATCGGAGGGTCCAAATAAGGATCCATGTAAAGGGGATTCAATCCGCGCAGGAAACTCTTCCATACCCACTGCCGATCGCCGCCGTTACCCCAAAGATGGTCGGTATCCGACAACACTACCTTCTTTCCATCTCCAGGTGGAGGGTTGTCCCGATAGCTGTAGGCGCCAGTGCGACTGTCCGGATTGGGAGAAACCCAGTCGGCAGGGCTGTTGAATAGGGTACTGTTGCTGCCGCCCAGATATTGAAACGACATCCCGACCGGGTGTTGTTTCGGCTTGCCCGATTCATACGACTTGATGTACTCGATCATGGCGTATTGCCAGTCCGTCGAAGTGGGGGCGCTCTCGTTGGAAATCTCGTAGAGGACGTTATCGAAGCCATTGACCGTGTCGATGACCTTCCGCACATAGGCCTTTTCGACCTTGTCCCCATCGGCCGGAGGGGGCCAGATCTGCACTTCGACTCCACGTCCGGTCCCCTTCGGGTCGCCGTTGACGCCGTTGATGTTGTTTTGCACGTTGAAAGGGTGATCGTTCCAATTTGAGAATTGCAGTTCCCACCCGTTAAAGAGCATGACGGAAACATAAATTCCCCGATCACTCGCGGCCCCGACGCGCTTCCTCATCCGCGCAAAGTACTCTTCATCAAAGGTGTTGAGATCGAACTTCGGCTTTCCGTCCGATGAGGAGAACTGTACCTGACGATCCCGTCATTTTCGATGTCCTTGGGCGTCTCCCAGCGCCACAGCCGAATATAGTTGTAATTGTGGTCCGTCAGAAACTTCAGGTAGGCGTCGTAATCAAAGACAGGAGGAGGGTCCGTGAGCCCGATGTCTGGCAAGTTGGTCCAGGTGTGCGCGGCTGTGAAGTAAATGGCTTTGCCGGAGTTGTCGGTAAAGTAGCGCGGATTGGCGGCACAAACGCGCAGAGTCCCCTTCTCTTGAAGGCTCCCGTATTCAGCCGCCCTGCACTCACCTGCAATGGTTGCGATCAGTCCAAGCGCCAAACCTATTGCGAGCGGCGTGCGGACTGCCGCGGCCCGTCCCCGCGTGTTCGGTGTTTCCCATCGATGCCGTACTGATCCTTTCTCCCTGATAAAGTTGCCAAACCAGCGGAATGCTGAACCAGGGTTGTTGTGGTCACATTGGTGGACGGTTCGCATCGCTCAACTCCATTCTGATTCAGCATTCTCGGCCCGCCACAATAACGAGCAGCGGAATGTTGAGGGTAGGATTCAAACTCTAACCGCATGTTCGGCAGAGTGCAATGCCGGATTCAATGATTGATAAAGTAGTCTCAACGCGCTATGAACATCGGCGGGGTAGGCGAAGGCGACGACGCCCTTTGGCCCCCGGTCGGAGCCCGGTGGCCCTGTTCCGTTTCCGGCCCCTTGTCATCGAGCCGTGTGGCCATTAGCTCTTTCCCATCATTGCTTTCGCGAGTTTTGCCGAAGCTTCGACGATAGAGGTGCGGGGGCATGCCCACGATCCCCGTGAAAGTTGTGCCAAAATGACTCTGACTGCAAAACCCGAGGAGAATACTTATTTCGGCGATGGATTTATCCCCATTAGTCAGAAGAGCTTGAGCCATCGCCACACGAAGATGTTTCAAATAGGTGTGGAAGGATTGGCCGGTAACCCTCTTAAAGAACTTCATGAACTGAGCCTTGCTCATGGCGCAGAGACGGGCCGCCGTAGCAGTACGAATCGTCTGTCCGTAATTCTGATCGATGAATCTAAAAAGAGTGTCGAGCCGTTTGACTTCTTGCTGTCTATGTTCTAGGGCCTTTTGGGTTCCCACGTGCTTGCTGTAGTAGCGGAGCAGGAGCAGGAGGAGCACTCTTAGATATGTCTTGACCGCCAGGCGGGCCGTGTCGTTGCTGGCGGGAAGTTCCTTACAGATTTTCGCCATCACTTCCAGCACTTGATCTGGCAGTCCGCTAGAGAGAGAAACCACATTTGGAAAATTGGCGTCCTGGCAAAAGAATGGCGCCAAGTACTGCTCCTCTTCCCCGCTGGCGCTGCCGCGTAATATTCCCGATTGAAAATGCAAGAAATGAAGCTTGAGCTTCGTGCCCGGATGGCAGACGATCTGATGATAGACGTTCGGGCCCACGACCACCAGGTTACCTTTACTGATCGGGAAGCGCCGTTCCTGGACCTGCACAAACCCTCGACCATCGTAAACGTAGATCACCTCGAACGAGTCATGGCGGTTCATGCGTATGAGATGACGGCTATCGTGGATCTCAAAACCCATCTCGATTGGAAACGCCGGGTCGAAGTGACAGAGATAGACACCTTCGGCACTAATTATGGGGGCGCCCCCGCGGTCGGCGTTTTTCCAAAGTGAGCGGCTTACCCGCACCAATTCATCCCTCCATCCGAATTGTGAGCCCCCCGTGCCCCAAAACTTAGTACGATCTTTGCCCGTTTGCAAGACCCTGCATGCTCGCTCACGTCGCCAACGCTTGGCCTATGCCCTTGTAGATCGAAAACCGCACCCGGTGGAACTCTTGTTATTCCTGGTTAGCCCCCGAGTCAATTTGCCGCCGCTATGAACCGTTCCCATCTGACGAAAGAGCTCAGACGTCCCCATTCAATTTGTCTCAGCCCAAGCCCATGGACGGCGCGAAGGCGGTTGACAAATGAAAATTGACAAAGAATTATCGAGTTGTGATAGACGGTAATTGGGGATTGCGTATGATAGCGTTGGCGGGCTTGGGGGAGAAGAATCTGACGGGAACTGTGAGGGTGCCGGCATTCTGCTCGTTGCTGCTCCCTAGCGAGGCCCTACAAGGTTGACCCGGGCAGTGCAGCCCTTCTACGGTATGACGTATTCGAGCTGAGCCACTAATCCATTGCGGAAACGAGGATGAGAATGCCCCGTTGGTTGATTTTCAGCCTGATTGCGATTGCATTGTTTGGCTTTTGGGGCTTTGTCTCGACTGCCATCACCAAGGATGTTGCTCCTCTCACCGTGCAACTCCTCTCCACAATCGGTCTCCTCCCCGTAGCGGTGGTGCTCGCCTTTTCGCCGAAATTACGCAAGGGAACGGGCTTCCGTTGGGGAATCTTTTTCGCCACCCTCACGGGAGTATTGGGTGGCGCCGGCAATATCGCCCTGTATAAAGCGCTACAGCTTGGCGGCGAGGGTTCGGTGGTGGTTCCTCTCACCGGGGTGTACCCCCTGGTGACGGTGATCGGAGCTCGATTCCTTCTCAAGGAGAGGTTGAACCGAATTCAGTCCGTGGGGGTTGTGCTGGCATTGGTTGCCATTTACCTCTTCAGCCCTCGGGAGAGCCTTGGTGTGGGATTGGACTGGAGAAGCGCGTTTTCACCCTGGATGATTTACGGACTGATTGCCCTCATCCTTTTTGGTGCCGCGTGCATCACCATGAAATTTGCGACTAGGTATATTTCCGATGAGCTCTCGACCATCTTCTACACGGTCGGATATATTCTCCTGGCCATCGTGATCATTCTTACAGGTTCCGTGGATTGGCATGTCTCGTTGAAGAACTGGGGCCTGGGAATTCTGGTTGGGCTATTGATGAACGCCGCGACGCTCACCCTTTTCGTCGCCTACCGATGGGGCAAAGCCTCAATTGTGACGCCCCTGACCGCCCTCTATCCATTGGTCACGGTTGTGCTCGCGGGGCTATTCCTTAAAGAGCACTTTGACTGGGTTAAAGTTGCGGCGATCTGCATGGCGCTTCTGGCGGGGTTGACCTTGAGTATGGAGGGACAGCCCGTCCAGGCAGTTCCCACGCCACCGGAAGCGTGATTCTCCTGCAAATACTCCTTCTCACCTCGACGCGCATACCTCGGCGGCTAATTCTTGTGGATCCTTTGCGCTACGTCGGTCTATGTTAAGCCGTACTTTTGCGCCGCTGACTCTGGAGCAACCCCGCGCTTCACAACTTCACACAGGGCTTGCTGAAAAGCACGCGGATCAGCAGCTTGTAATGCATTGCGTCCAAACACCACACCCCTTGCTCCAGCGGCTACTTCGCCAGCGGCCAATTGAAGAGCGGCGAGCTGGGTAGCTAATTTTGCTCCTCCCAAACCCAGTACCGGAACGGGACAACTCGCAGTCACCTCCCGAAAGGCATTCGTGTAGGCAACCTTGATTGCATCTGCGCCGAGTTCCGCCAGGATTCGGCAGCCCCGATACACCTTGGGATGCAACTCATCGGGCGGTAGGCTTTCCCAGTCCACGGGTACACATTCGCCGATCACCGGCATGCCTAATTCCTTGGCCTCGCAACAGATCTTCCGGAAAACGGCGACATTTTGCGCATCATTAGATCCACTGCCGGTTTCCACCGTCAGCGAAACCAGAGCAACATCGGCCCCCAAGCTTAAGGCTTCGGCCGGCGAGAACGCCGCGACTATCGCGGCCTCGGCGTTCCCTTGGGAGTGAACCGTTGTGCTCCAATTCATGCGCGCGATCGCCAGGGGAGCGCCCTTGTAGTTGAACGCGTCCTGACAATGAGGAAGCATCGCAGGCGAAAGCAAAATACCGTCAACGCAGGGCTCCACTTTGCGTGCTGTCTCTGCCAGATCAATCATCCCCTCTACCGGCCCGCCAAAAAAACAATGGTCCATCGCCACGATTACGGCACGTTCATTTCTGGTGAAAAGGCGCTGCAAACGAATGTTAGTCATAGTTGCCTACTCCTCAATATTTTTCAATTTGAATAAGAAGTTTGTTGGGGCTGGTGTTTTCGACGAAAGATCTAGACTTTCAAACATGAGAGCATCTGTAATTCACCGATTCTAAGGTGACGAGACTGATCGACGCCAGACCCCACGATCGAGGTTAACTACCTGGGAGCGCCGCTTTGTGTCCAAAGACAATATTGACGTGGCTCGGGGCAATAACTACTTTCAGTTCTGGATTGGCGAGCAAGCCTTAATATGGTTGGTTAACTGACATATCGAGGGGGAAACAATCAGTATGCCAACGGAAAAACGGAGGTCTTGCATCAAAACGATCACCAATGCCTACAATTTAGAACCTGCTTTCGTTTCCTGCAAGCGGCACGAGGAAGCGAACGCGTTTTCAAAGTCGCGTCCCAGAAGCCTCGCAGCCGATCAGCTCAACGTACCTTCCTTGTAGTATAACTCTAGCATATAAGTAGGAATGTCCGTGTAAAACAATGTCTAAATTTGAATATTATAATCGTCCCCCGCAGCGACTGGATGGAATTGTGGCTTTGTCGGACCGTACGGGGGCATGTATCAGCGCCCTAAGACGGAGTTGTTTCAAGTGGTACAGCGAGCTTTCAAGAGCCAACTGCGCTGGAATCGTGTAGAGGACACTTCGAGTCCTTCTATTGATGTACTCACTGGCATCTGGGAGAGTTGTTCTTTCTCCTCCGCAACGTTCTCTCTACCGCGTCATCTTAATCGCACTCCCACCTGAACGCTGTTTGCGAGAGAAATGGTGCCAGGAGAGGAGAAGTAGCGATGCGGCAGAGCGCCATCATTTGGGCGGAGGAAAAGCAGTCAGGCGTTTGAGTTCCAAAAAAAGGGGCGCCGTAGGGACGGTCATTGCTGGCCACCCCCCGCACAGACCCGTACGTGGGGGATTACCGCATCGGTTCTTGGCCTGGGTACATGGCGCCAAAAAGCTCGGCGCACCCCGCCTCATCCCTGGGACACGCGTTTCCCGCGCTGTGTCGGGCGCGTGCTAGATTGGACAGAGCTCTCCTTGACTAGCGCCAGCCAGCATCGGTGGCTGCCACCTACGACAGCCCCTCACCCATACTCAGCGGCGGCTCCAGCCAACGGTTCAACCGTCACAAGGCATCTGTTCTGCCAAAACCAATGTGTGCCCCCAGTCAACTCCTTCTCTGTTTTCCGGTGCTTGCTTCGGCAAAAAGCGTGTCATGCGCTTCCTGCTTACGTGGTCCTGTCAACATCCTGACAGTGAGGCCAACGCGTTGACAAGGAGGCGAGCGGGTATCGGCAACAGAGACAACGTGCGCCGGTTTCATCCGGCCCCTGCAGGCAACCGGGATGGGCACCAGCCGTAAAACTGTTTGAGCGAGTCGCCGAATCAACCGACAGCAAATTCCTTTCCCAGCCCGAGGCCAATTCCCTAATAAGACTGTTCGACGAACTTGGTCGGGCTCGATGTAAGCGATCTGACTGCACGGAGAATCTATCAAGTAAATCCGGTGATATGTGTCCTTTCAGCAAGCCTACTGCTCACATGGCCGTCGGGTCGGGTTTTCTCCGAGTTTGAATTGCAGGGGAAATCTTGGACGACCTAGCAAAGAGCATTTGACCGTCGTTCGATATGGCGGCTGGGCAGTCGGGCCATACCACGTTAATTTGACGGAGCCAATGTTGAAGCTTGCGCCGGAAGAATCGGCCACTCGAATACTCAGCGGTACCCAATTGCTGGCTGAGGCCGTGAGGCCGGAGGAGCGGGATTCTGACTGAGGCGCTGTTCACCGTCCAGGTCTTCCAAACGAGCCAGATGTAAAAGTCTAACGTGCCAGGAGCGTGAGCGAGGCAGGCGATTGCTTCGCGCTCAAGTGGAATAGGGTGCTGGTCGATTTCCTGGTAAAAAGCCTCGCTGAGTGTAATGATGTTGCGTGCGGAATGGAGTAGGCAGTTTGTGTTGCTGGATCAGAGTTGAAGCAGAGTCGCATGCGATCAACGAAATGAAAACGAGAGAAATCAATGGGCCTGGCCCCGTTCGGTGTTTCCTCTGTTCCGAAAAAGATCGTGGCCGCGAAGATACGCTGAAATCCAGAGACGAGGCGTTGGTAGTGCGGCCCGTCCTTGGGCAAGCGAAAGAAGTCGAGCATTTGGGCAGCGGAATCAAAATGGATTGTCCGGTCTTTCTGTTGGAGGGCAAGGGTCGCAACCCAGATGGGGATCAGGCGGTCTTGTCCATAAGGGACGGACGTTTCGTAATGCACCTTCCGCAGTGGCGTTTGGGGATACTTTGCCTTTTTGGAGTCTACTTGAGTGGC